>CAZLJY010000001.1:0-91269 GCA_964559945.1 uncultured Gammaproteobacteria bacterium
CAAGAGCACGATGCAACAGGTTCACGAGTGGTTGGCAAAACTGTTGTTCGCAGTGGCAGCGGTTCATATTCTCGCTGCATTCAAACATGGCTTTGTGGATCGGGACGGGGTCTTTCGGCGCATGGTCTCCATCACCTCGGTGCTGTTATTTGTTGTTCTGTTGGGTGCCGGTGGATGGTCATTGACCACCGTTGGGCAATCAGCTAACAACCGCTCTTCCAACGAATCCGCCGTGCTGCCAACCGCAACGGTCAAAAGGGAACGGGAGGTCGAAACGAAAATTGAGGAACCTATAGAAGAGTCCACAAGCCAGTCCATTGACCAGGCCAACAACCAGGCCAATAACCAGGCCAATAACCAGGTTCGCGACCCGACGCCGGAACCAACATCGCCGACTAACACACCGCCGTCGGCCATTGAGCAAAGTGTCAGCCCCCAACCCCAGCCATCTGCGCCGCCAGCAGAAGAACCCGTTGATGACCCGCAGCTCATTGCCTGGGACATTGATTACCAGCGCAGCTACATTCGATTTGTCGGCGATCAGGCTGGGGCTGAGTTTGCCGGTGAATGGACCTCCTGGGAAGCGGAGATTTACTTCTCGGAAACCGACTTAGGATCCAGTTCTTTCGACGTGACAGTGGATACCCGGCAGGTTGATACCAGCGATGAAGACCGGGATGTCGCGATGCAGGATGCAGATTGGTTTGATTCCGCCAATCACCCCTTTGCTTACTACCGTGCCAGCGACTTCCAGCGCCAAGCCGATGAGAGTTTTGTGGCCGACGGCCAATTGTTGATTAAGGGGCTGGCGACGCCAGTAACCCTCAATTTTACCGTTAGGGGCGACCAGCAACGTCGAGTCGTTGAGGGCAGTGCCGGCACTCGTCTGCTGGCTGGCAACGCCTTGCTGGATCGTTTGGCCTTAGGTCTTGGTCTGGGGGATTGGCAAGACACGACCTGGGTTGGACAGGAAGTCACTGTTGAGGTGCATGTGGAAGCGATCGTAAAGGGAACAGGGCGCCAGTAAGCGGTTCCCATTGCACGGTTCTTGTCCGGTGAGCATTGCTTACGGTGCATCGCGGGGCCAGGTATCATGATGATCTATGTCTAACAACTTCAGCAAAACCCTGGCGCTGTTTCTCCCCGGAATTTTCCTCCTTGGCTTTAACATTGGCACGGGCAGCGTAACGGCGATGGCGAAGGCGGGCGCCACCTATGGCATGTCACTGTTGTGGACCATCGTCGCATCCTGTGTAGCGACCTACTTCATGATCAATGTCTACGGCCGACTGACGCTGGTAACCGGAGAAACCGCCCTGCAAGCGTTTCGTCGTCACATCCATCCACTGGTTGGTGCGTTTTTTATTGTGGCGCTTACTGCCGGGGTTAGCGGCAGTGTAATGGGTGTGATGGGCATCGTTGCGGAGATGAGCGCCGAGTGGTCAAAAACCGTGGTTGACGGCGGCATTGCGCCGATCTGGTTTGCGGCATTTTTTATCAGCCTGGTTTACTTTATTTTCTGGAACGGCAGCACCCAGTTTTTTGAACGCAGTTTGGCGGTGATTGTTGCCATCATGGCGGCCTGTTTCATTCTCAATTTTTTCTTGCTGATGCCAGCGCCAACGGAAATTTTCAAAGGAATGATTCCCTCACTACCCGATGCCAGCTTAGACCAGGGCAGGGGTCCCTATCTGGTGATTGCGTCCATGGTTGGGACCACCGTGTTTTCTGGGTTATTCATTATTCGTACCACCTTAGTCAAAGAAGCCGGTTGGACCGTGGCTGACTTACCCAAACAGCGCACCGACGCGTTAGTGGCTGTGGTGATGATGTTTGTCATCAGTGCATCCATCATGGCGGCGGCGGCGGGTACTTTGCACGTGGAAGGCCTTGGCCTGGAAAGAGCGTCCCAGATGGTTGGATTGCTGGAGCCTCTAGCGGGATCGTTGGCCACCTCAATCTTTGTCCTGGGGATTGTGGCGGCAGGTGTTTCCTCCCAGTTTCCCAATGTGTTGATGCTGCCTTGGTTGCTTTGTGACTACAACGATTCTCCGCGGCAAATGACCTTAGCTCGATACCGTGTGATGGTATTTCTGATCTCTTTACTGGGCCTGGTTGTACCCTTATTTGGCGCCAGGCCGGTATTGGTCATGATTGTCTCCCAGGCGTTTAATTCGGTCATTCTGCCGATCACCGTGGCCTGCATTCTTTACCTTGGCAATCGGCGGGACCTAATGGGGGAGCATCGTCACAGTGTGGCCATCAATGGTGTTTTGACGGCGATATTGCTGTTTTCCCTGGTGACATCATCGATGGGGATTCGCGGCGTCTGGCAGCTTATGGGATCTTAACTGGCGACCTTCGTCATTTTACCCGAGCCTCCAGTGTCTGGCTGATGGATCGACTGATCACTGGATAATCTGTGGATTCGATAAAGCCGATGGAAAAACCCTGGGGCGTATCAAGAAATTTGTTCTTTTCCCGACGACCGAAACCGAGCACGGTCATGTAGGGTCGGGCAACGTAGTCGTCAGGGTGTAAGTCATCGGAGTGATGTAAGAGGTAAAGCACCCGTGGTGAGTTTTGGTCCCCAAAGGCCATCCATTCCGGTGCGGGCAGGTCGCCGATGTACGCTTCTTCAATCGGGTGTTTTTGATTGTCCGCCGACGAATACCGATAATCTGTTGGATCCATTTGGCCCCCTGGCACGCCTTCATATTGCACCCAGTATTGGTATCCTGGGCTGACTTTTTTCATCAAGAAGTCGCAGCGGTCTGGATAGAAATCCCACTGTCCTTGCCATTGTTTGTTGGCTGAGGTGAAGGTGATACGAACATGCTGCCCAGTATCGAAATCCACCGTTGATGTTGATGGGTCGGTGCCTTCATTCATGGCATGGAAGTAGTTGCCATCCTGGCGGTGAACGGCGTTGGGAAACCCTCGATATTCGCCCTTCCAACCGGACCCTGCTTCGTTGTGAAAACCGAGCCAGTCCACACCGTCCGGGTCGACGATACTAGACAAACCACCGCCCCGTTGTTCCAAAAAGTAGACTGCGTTAGGCGTGGAAACAATGTAGGCCGGCCCACCACCCGCGGATTGGTCTACGCCAACGGTCAGCCTGACGGTGGCTGTTGGATTGACCGCGCAAGCACTGAGGCTCATGGAGAGCGTCAGAAGAAAAAATCGAAGAGGGTTTTTTATCGACACAGCTTGCTCCCTGCTTAGGATCCGGCCAACTCGACCTTAACGCTGCGCTTTAGCAAAAAACCGATACTGGCAATGACCAATGCGCAAGCGAGGAAAATCAATCGGCCCCACAATGGATTGGGGATTAACATCATCAGTAAAATCCCACCGCCCATAAAAATGACCATGCCACCGAGTTTGTTGCGTTGCTGTTGGTCATAGCTACCTTGAGCATCGTCAGCAATCACCGGCGTTTCCACATCCTTAAAGAAGTCATCACGCTCAATACCATATTCATCAGCTTGCTCCCGATAGAACAAGCCGCTGAGGCAGAAAAATCCTGCGGTGATAAAGAGATGGGCCGCAAGGGTTAGCATCAGGTGCATGTCGGCCGCTTCTCGCGCTGTCAGTGTGCCAATGCCAAGCCAGTCTGCAAAGAGTTGTGGCGTAAGAACTTCCTTCATGAACCAGGACACCCATAACCCCAATAGCACGGTGACCCAGGGTGCCCAATTTGGCGTCTTTTTGACAAACATCCCCATAATCAGAGGAATCAGCAGAGGTACTTGGATCATGGTGGAGACTGACATCATCAGATCAAACAGACTCAGTTCCTTCAGAGACTTAAAAAACAGCGCCATGAAGATGACCAGGATGCCGCTAACAAAACTCAAAAATTTGCTTACAGTCAGCAGGTGTTTATCGCTAACCGACCGGCCGCGTTTATCCAAAAATGGTTGGTAAACGCTGCGAACAAAGATCCCGGCGTTTTTGTTAAGCGCTGAGTCCATGGAGGACATGGACGCTGCGAATAAGCCCGCGAGCAGCAAGCCGACAGTTCCCACCGGCATAGCGTTGCGAGTAAAGACCAGGTAAACCGCATCGCCGGCTTTGTTGCCCAGTTCTGGGTACGCGGCGGCGGCATCAGGATACAAAATCGCTGATGCCCACGGCGGTATAAACCAGATGATCGAACCCACCCCCATCAGCCCCATAGCGAGCAGCGCCGCCTTTCTGGCGTTCACCGAATCCTTGGCGTTAAGGAACCGGAACGAATCGTTCAGGTTCATGATGGTGATCAGTTGTTTGGCCAGGAAGAACACAAAGGTTCCGACCAATAGCAGGCCGTAGTTCATATCTGGGCCCAGCACAAATCCTGAGGGGAAATTGTTGACCAATTCCACCGGCCCACCAACCTTGATCAGAGCCACCACTGCGCAGGCCACAGAGACTGTTGCGACGACCAGTGTTTGGACAAAATCTGAAGCAACCACCCCCCAAGCGCCGGCAATCACCGACACGAACAAAACGGTCAGTCCCGTCATAACAATCGTCAGGGTAAGATCGGCATCGAAAACCGCGCTTGAGAAAACACCCAGCGCATTGAGCCAAATGCCGGCGTTGATGAGGCTGAAGATGATTAGCGCACAGGAGAAAAAAAGCTCGTTGGAAGGTCCAAATCTCCGTCGAATGGCTTGGGTGGGGGTATCCACGCGCATTTGACGAAATCGGTGGGAGAAATACGCCCACCCACAAAAATAGGAAAAGGTATTGGCAAAGAACACCAGACAGACCGCAAAGCCATCGGAGAACGCTTTGCCAGCGGCCCCAGTAAACGTCCAGGCCGAGAACTGGGCCATAAACGCGGTGGAGCCCACCATCCACCAAAGCATTCGACCGCCGCCGCGAAAATAGTCGCTGGTGGACTGCCTGGCCATGTTTTTGAAGGTTAATCCAATGCTGATAATCAGCAAGAAGTAACCGCCAATGACCAGGTACTCAAAATTCATGTTTGGGTTGGTGTCACGTTAAGACTCTGTCTGAAGCTGGCTAACGTCGACCCAGCCCTCATTGCGCCGAATGATGTCAATCAAGGTCTGGTACAGGCTGCCTTCCTTAAAGGTTTGGTAGGGTGCCACTGATTCGCCGCCAATATCTTTCACCAATTGCCGGGTCAGGTAACACCAGTTACGTTCCGTGTCGCCGTCAATAGGGGGGACTTCAGCGGCGATGTGTTCCGGTAGAGGAACCTCTTGCCACTGCTTGTCTTGACCGTATAGATGTAGCGGCCCACCGCCATAGTGTCCTTCGATGAAAATAGCACCGCGACTGCCATAGAAAACTAAGTGATCTTCCCGGAAGCGAGGATTTAGGCCGCCATGTTTAAACAATACCGATACAGGCTTGCTGGCGTACTCACTTTCAAGGCGTGCCAGTACGGTATAGGTCCATTCCACATTGGACTCACCCCACTTAAGACCCGGATCATCTAGATTCTCGGGGATGTGCTGTCTGCGGGTTTTGAAATTATGCACCCCGTCAACAATGGGCGCTTTACCAAGGTCGTCGCGAACTTCGGCCATGATCGCCAAAATTTTTTCGCCGATAACCGAGGTGACAATGGACAACTTATGGGTAAAGTTATTGTTGAGCCGCCCGCCACCCTGTTCTTTGCGGTGGGACCAGCCAAAGGGTATCTCCCGCTCCAGATTAAAATGGGAGATGCATTCCACTTCCAGCGGCTCGCCAATGGCGCCTTGGGCAACCAGCTGTTTGGCGTGGATAACGTGGGGCATATAGCGAAAGCTGGATGCATAAGCGGTTTTCACCCCTTTGGCCGCAGCCAGCTGATAAAGCTCTTGGGCCACCTCGCCACTTTCCGCTAGGGGTTTGTCGCAAAACACGTGACAACCCCTGGCAATGGCCTGTCTGATGGGCTCAGCGTGGGCCCCGCCTGGTGTTCCAATGGACACAATATCGGGCTGGCAGTCGGTTAGCGCTTGTTCCCAGTCGGTACCGGCATAGGCGATCCCTAACTGTGCCGCTACCTCTTTCACCACCGGTTCGGTTCGACCGACAATGCCGACCACTTCGGCGCCGGCAAATCGGAATGCCTCAGTGTGTCCCTGACCGGCGAACCCGGTTCCGTGGACTAGGACTTTCAGTTTGGCGTTCATGGCGACCTCGTGGTGATGGGTGTCCCAGCGTTAAGCGCCACAACTCGGGGCTAATTCGCTTGCGATAAATGGTAAGGACCTGTCCAGCGATAAACCTTATCGCCGACCTGAAGATTATGTTGCTGGTGTTTTGACGGGTCCTGGTTGGCCAACAGAATTACCTGAGTATGGCCTTCTAGATTCGTGATCGACACGGCGGTGTATTGATCATTGTCATGAACAATTTTCAGCGCAGCGATGGCGCTATTGGAATTGGCAGCCAGTTCCGATACTGGACTATAGCTGCCATGGGATTCCAACGTTGTGGCAAAGGTGGTGTTGGCTGCGTCTTTTCTTCGAATCATAAACGCGGCATCGCGGCGCAGATTAAAATTGGGGTCGTTGGCGCCGATTCTCGTGAACAGTAGATCATCGGTGGGCTGGGTGACCGTGGTGAGGGAATAAAACCGATCGTTGCTCAGCCACGATAGCTTGCTGATGTCCTCTGCTGACTGCCCGCGGCCTTCTAGATAAAGATGTTGGTATCCATTAGCTTTACCCAGTGCTTTCAATGTTGTCGGCGCGTCGTAAGGGAAGCTGGCCTGTAGAACCTGGCCCAGGAAGAAAAAGGGTAGGTCGTACTGGTTTTTGCCATCGGATTTGAGTTTGAAAATATCCAGCACAAAGGGCTTTTCAAAACCGGAATCCTTAATCACTGCCATGGTGCGTTGCATCGATGTGCCAGGATAAGCATGGGTGTCGATGGCACTGACAATTTGAATGTTGGCGTTGGAGTCATCAAAGAAATGCAAGTCTGAATGGTGCTGGCTGCCAATTTCGTACTTGCCTTGAAAATGGGAAGTCTCATTCTGGGTCACCGTATTGTGAGCAATGGTTTGTTTTGCCCAACTAGTGTTTTCCTTTAGGTAATTGCCGCCACCCTTTTGGCCAATGTTGACGAAGCGGGCCAAGCCGTAGTCCTGCAGAATCTCGTCACCCTCTTCATACAAAGAAAATGAGAGTTTGTCGTAGTGACCGTGGCTTAGTCCCTGGGCGGAATATTTAAACACCAGTTCCAGGCCATTATCGCTATCGCGCAAGATAGCCACGCCGCCCTGGTTTCCGTCAGCACCGTCAGAAAGATTGATCGATCGCTTTTTCAGCGCCTGAGTCTTGCCATCTCGGATGGCGCGGGCAACTGAGAAACCGGCGTCATCCAACAACACCTGCCCTTGCTGCTGGGCGATGCTGAGTAGTTGTGGGTCTTGGCCACCGACGTGGTAAACGATATCCACAGCGGTGACCAGTTCGCGGGAAAAGTACGACATGCCCTTTTGCCCGTCATTCAGGGGGAAAAACTCGCCATCGGCGTCGGACAGGGCGACCAGCGCGTTGACAGCTTTTAGTAGCACTGAGTTTTTGTGTTCAAAAATTTTCAGCTCGGGTTTTAGATTATTTAGACCCTGGGCGAAAATCAAAAACGGATACATGGCGTAACGTTGGTAATAGGGGCCTTCGGTGTAATAACCATCGGGTGAAAACGGCGCTTCTAGATTGGCCAGAAAACCGGCTTTCTGGCCTTCTACTTTGATAAACCCACCATCGTTATCTCGCCCGCCGATGGCCAGACCGTCATCTTCGATGCCATGCAACGCCCGCTGCACCAGTTCATCATCACCCATTACCAGGCCGATCATGCCTACGGCAGCGTTACCCCAGGTACTGTGATTGTGAACCCGATTGAAAAATTGTGGGTTTTCCAGAGAAATAAAATCGGCATAGGGGCGAAACAGATTGTCTTCCAGGGTTTGACGCTCTTCGGCAGATAGCCAATCGTAGATGGTGTCGTAGGCTTGGCTCATATAAACCAGCCAGTTGCTGTCATTTAAGCACTGCCAAAACAGTTTGCCCCGGGCGTAGGAGCGTTCTTGCGGGTGCAGCGGGAGATCTTTGTACATGGCCTCATATTGAAACAGCATGTCTCGGACATACACCGCGTATTTTTCGTCCTCAAGTATCTGAAACAACACGCCGGCTTGCTGGGCGACGAAAAAATTCTGCTTGTGCCGCTGATGGGTATAGCCGCCGGAAAAGTCTTTAGGGATGGGAGTATCGATCCCCATGGCGATTTCTTTATCGACTTGCGCTTTAACAGCGGCAATCGACCCATCAAACAGGGGAACCGTGCCCAGTTGTGAGCGAATTTCAGCGACGCCGCCGGGGGTCAGGATGAGATTTGGGTGTGGGCCGGCCATCGCCATCGGACAGACTCCTAAGGCCGCGATGAACAGCCAAGCCATTGCGCGTAGTGAATTCATCGGTTAGCCACCTTATTTGCCTATCGGTTGTTACTTCAATGGACTAGCGCTGAACCCGTCCAGAGGCATCGCCGCCCATCAGGTTTTGGACTTCAGCCGTTGATACCCGATTGAAATCCCCAGAAATGGAGTGCTTGAGACAGCTGGCAGCCACGGCAAACTCCAGTGCCTGCTGTCGATCTTGATGAAGATTTAATCCTGCGATCAAACCCGAGGCGAAACTATCGCCGCCGCCAACCCGGTCTACAATATCAGTGATTTCATAGTGCCGGGATAACTTAAAGCCGTCCGAGTCCCGAAGGCAGGCAGACCAGCCGTTGGTGTCTGCGCTGCGACTTTCTCGCAGTGTGATCGCAATGATTGACATCTCAGGGTAGATCTCTAAAACCTTCTGAGAGAGCGCCTCGTACTTGGCGGTATCAAGCTCTCCGGCTTGTACGTCCACATCGACTGAGATATCCAAGGATTTCTGGCAGTCCTCTTCGTTGGCAATACCCACATCCACATATTTCACAAGATCACGCATAACTTCAGGTGCAGCCTTACCGTATTTCCACAGCTTGCCGCGGAAATTGAAGTCGCAGGAGACCGTAACACCGGCCGCTTTGGCGGCTTTACAGGCTTCAATGGAAAGGTCTGCAGCAGATTGGGACAGTGCCGGAGTTATACCTGTGATATGGAACCATTTTGCGCCGGCAAAAATTTTGGACCAATCGAAATCCCCTGGCCCGCAGTTGGCGATTGCCGAGTTGGCACGGTCGTAAACGACTTTGCTTGGTCGTTGGTTAGCGCCCCCTTCGAGAAAGTAGATACCCATGCGGTCGCCGCATCGGCGAATATCGCCAACATCAACGCCAAAACTGCGAACTTCACGAATGCAGGCTTCGGCCAAGTCATTTTCAGGCAATGCGGTGACAAAACCGGCATCAAGACCATAATTCGCTAGAGCCACAGCGACGTTGGATTCGCCGCCACCGAAGGTGGCTTCAAGAGTTGGTGATTGGAAAAACCGCTCATGTCCGGGAGATTTAAGTCTCAACATGATTTCGCCAAAAGTCAGGAATTTGCCCATTATTTTTCTCCTCGCGCGGCGTGTGCAATTTCCAGTGCCTGGGCCGCCAATGTGGTAATTTTTTCGTAGTTGCCGGCCTTAATGGCGTCGGCAGGTGTCAGCCAGCTACCGCCGCAAGCGAGCACTGCTGGTACTGACAAAAAGTCGGCCAGGTTGCCTGGGCTAACGCCGCCAGTGGGCATGAATTTCATCGACCGAAATACGCTGGACAGCGCTTTGAGGGCGGGCACACCGCCAGCGATAGAGGCGGGGAAAAATTTCACCGCATCAAGCCCTAGGTTGAAGGCCCGCTGAACCTCGCTGGGAGTCATCGTGCCTGGATAGATGGGCACACCATGCTCTTTGGCAACTGCCACAACCCTTTCATCAAGCCCCGGCGAAACTATAAATTTTGCGCCGTGTTCAATGGCTGCGGTGGCCTGGGCTGCGGATAACACCGTACCGGCACCCGCAATGGTTTCAGGAACATCGTTGGCCACTGCCTGCAGGCACTCAAGAGCACTGTCAGTGCGAAATACCACTTCCGCTATTTTTAGGCCGCCTGCCGCCAATGCTCGAGAGGTCTTCACAGCGACTTGAGGGTCGTCCGCCTGAACTAAGGGGACAACCGGATTTAGACTCAGTTGATCACTAATATTCACAATGTTGTTTTCCACATCTAACCGCGTCCATAGGCGCGCGGTGTTTCATCAAATAATGTCAGATCAACCGCTGGCGAGTGGTTGATCTAACGGTCAACAGGTTCGAAGGATCTAGGCGATCGCCCGTTCTTCGATCATTTTTCTTAGCCAAGCAAGCTGGGTAACCAAAGGGACAATGCGGGTATGTAGATCACCGCGATCAGGGCAAGAATCAGCGCCCCGTAAAATGGCCAGATGGTGCGTACGGTTTTTTCAATCGGAATTTTTCCGATGGCACAACCGACGAATAACACGGCGCCAACCGGCGGTGTTACCAGGCCAATGCCTAGATTTAACAACAGCATAATCCCGAACTGAACCGGGTCCATGCCAAGCTCAGTGGCCATCGGTAGAAAAATGGGAGTGGTGATAATAATCAATGGCGCCATGTCCATGAAGGTGCCAAGGATCAGCAACACGATGTTGATTAAGAGCAGCAAAAGTAGCGGGTTCTCGGTAATGCCGCGGAGCAAATCAGCCAGCTGTGTGGGCGCCTGCAGCAAAGCCAGTAACCAACCAAATGCGCCTGCCGCTCCAATTACGATCATCACCATGGCGGTGGTTCGAACCGATGCGGTGGTCGCCGCAACGAAACGTTCCCAGGTCAAAGAGCGATAGACGAATAAGGCAACCAAAATTGTGTACACCACCGCAATGCCTGCCGATTCCGTTGGGGTGAACACGCCTGACAAAACACCCACAACAATAATGGCGGCGGCTAGCAGTCCAGGGATGGCCGCGGCAAAGGCCAGCACAAATGCGCGCCAGCCCGGGAATGCACCGCGAGGATAGTTGCGTTTTACGGCCACGACATAGGCCGCCACCATCAGCAGTAAGCCGGTGAGTACGCCAGGAATGATGCCGGCGAGAAAAAGATCGGCCAGGGATATGCTAACGCCGGCGGCAGCGGCGTAAATAATCATGTTGTGAGACGGGGGAATCAACAAGCCGGTGATGGCTGAAGTTGCCGAGACGTTTACGACGTAATCTGCGTCGTAGCCCTTTTCCTTCATCATGGGCCCAAGGGTTGAGCCAATGGCCGAAACACTGGCGATGGCAGACCCGGAAACCGCACCAAACATCATGGATGCGCCAACATCCACCTGTCCCAGGCCGCCGCGGGTTCTGCCCAAAGCGGCGTCTGCAACGCGAATGAGTCGTTCGGCAATGCCTGCGCGGTGCATTAAGTCCCCGGCAAAAACGAAGAACGGGATGGCCATCAATGCAAAGATGTTCATGCTGGCCGCCATCCGTTGAAAACCTACAATCAACGGGATATCCAGCACAAAAAAGGTGGCCATGGATGCCACGCCCAGAGCGAATGCCACAGGCACACCGATAATGAGCAAGAACAACAGCACGCCGACCAGGACCATCAGTTCCATAGTTTTTTCACCTCGGTTGAGCGCAGCTCAGCAATCAGTTGTTCAATCGCAAACCCTGTGATCAATACACCGGAAATGGCGATGGGCAGATAAGCGTAGCCCCGTGATATGCCCAGAGTTGGAATAACGTGCTGCCAGGTTTCCTGAGCCAGTTGGACCCCAAAAACCGCCATGGCAATTCCGAAAGCGACAACGACTACGTGGGCAATCACCAGCACCGGATGACGGAGTTTGTCTGGCAGCTTGTCAGCGAATACCGCGATACGAATATGAAACCCTTCCCGCACCCCTGCTGCAGCGGCGATAAAGACATACCAGATCATCAACAGTAACGCCGCCTGTTCTGCCCAGGCGGGACTGTCGTTGAGCACATACCGGGCAAAAACCTGGGTTGCGATAATAGCGGTCATGATTAGCAGGCCAACGCCGGCAAACCATTTCGCAAAAAGGCTGACTTTGCCACTTGCCGCAGTCAGTGCATTACTCATTGCTGCCTCCCTGGTTTTCGCCAAGGCTTACGATCTCGTCGACCAGTTCCTGCATTTTTGGCGTAACCACAAAACGGTCCCAGACAGGCAACATTTTTTCAGCAAAGGCTGCGTGGTTAACATTTTCGACCACCTGTACGCCCCTATCCTTGACTCGCTGCCTAGAAACGCCAACCCGTGCATCCCACAGTTCCCGCATGATTGGCACTGAATCGGTAGCCGCAGCCTGCAGATAACCCTGTTCCTCTGGCGTCATGGCGTCCCAACTGCGACGTGATGCAACCAGGACCTCCGGCGCCATCACATGGCGGGTGAGGCTGTAATGACCTGCCGCTTCAAAGTGTCTCGAACTCTCATAGGACGGGTAATTATTTTCCGCCCCATCAACAACCCCCTGGACCAGCGATTGGTACACCTCGCCATAGGGTATGGGGGTGGGGTTTGCACCCAAGGCCTGCATCATGGCCACATAGATATCGGAATTCTGAACTCGGATCTTCATGCCGGTCATATCATCTGGCGAATGGATGGGGTGTTTGGTGTTGTAGAAGGACCGGGCGCCGGAATCGTAATAGCACATCCCTCTAAGTCCATGGGGCATCATCGCGTCGAGAATTTTGCGCCCAACCGGGCCGTCGAACGCGGCTCGTGAATGGGGGATGGAGCGAAACAAAAATGGCAACGCAAGGACAATGGTTTCCGGCACGATAGAGTTGATCGGCGCCAGATTGACACGGGTTAAGTCCAAGCCACCAAACACGGCGATTTCCAGCGTGTCTTTCTCTGCACCCATTTGACCCCCGGGATAAACCCGAACGCGCATTTCGCCATTGGTGCGCTCATTGAGGAGACGGTCAATGGCGTGCAGACCCTGGGTTGTGGGGTAGTCATCAGGCTGGGAGTCTGCGGCAAATAACGGTCGCGCTGATTTGCGATCACCACAGGCTGCCAGCAACAGCGGTGCTAGCAGTAATTGACGTCGATTAATCATCGGCCCATCCATCCTCCGTCTACCGGCAACAGTATTCCGTGCACATAATCGGAGGCAGCTGACGCAAGGAACACTGCGGCGCCTCCTAGATCGTCTGGATTACCCCAACGTCCTGCCGGAATACGTTCCAGAATTTGGCGGTTACGTTCTTCATCGGCGCGCAGGGCCGTTGTGTTATTGGTGGCAAAGTACCCAGGTACTATGCCGTTGACGTTGATGCCTTTAGCGGCCCACTCGTTGGCCAGCAATCGGGTCAGTCCCGCCAAACCACTTTTGCTGGAGGTATAGGAAGCAACCCGGATGCCGCCTTGTAGAGATAACAACGAAGCTATATTGATGATTTTGCCGCTGCGCTGGCCCTTCACCATAGATTGGGCTGCTGCCTGGGCTAGAAAAAAGGGTACTTTCAAGTTTGTTGCTAGCACCTCATCCCAGTCCGCCTCGGAAAAATCCAGTGCATCCTGACGTCGAATGATCCCCGCATTGTTGACCAAAATATCAACAGGGCCCAATAAACTCTCAGCCTGCTCAATCACGCTGGATGCAATTGCCGATTGACTCAGATCTGCCATCACGACAGCGGTTTTACCGCCGGCATCCTGGATCAATTTTTGAGTCTCATCCGGCGATGATCGCCCGACCAAGGCAACCGACGCGCCGGCAGCTGCCATGGCAATCGCCATTGCTTGGCCAAGCCCGGTGTTGGCGCCGGTGACCACCGCCACTTTTCCGTCAAGACTGAATGGTTGGGCTGTCATGGTGTTTTACTTCAGCTGGCAGATATCAAGAACGTTCATATCGGTGTAATCAAGGTTTTCACCGCCCATTGCCCAGATGAAGGAATAATTGGCGTTGCCGCTGCCCATGTGAATGGACCAGGGTGGGGAAATCACCGCTTCACTGTCGCTAACCACAATATGGCGCATGGAATCGGGTTCACCCATGAAGTGAAACACCTTTTCATCAGTACCCAGTTCGAAGTAGAAATAGATTTCTGATCGTCGGTCATGCAGGTGGGGAGGCATGGTGTTCCAAACACTACCCGGATTGAGGATGGTTAGGCCCAAAAGTAACTGGGCTGAGCGACAGGTTTCGGGAACAATGTATTTGTAAATCGTGCGATCGTTGGACGTTTCCAGCGATCCAAGTTTCACCGGTACCGCATCGTCAATGGAGATTTTTACCAGTTCAAAGCGTGTGTGGGCGGGAGTTGAGGCCAGATAGTAACGCGCCGGATTATCTGAGCTGTCGGTATCGAATGTCACCACTTTTGATCCCATCGGTATGTATAAGCCGTCCCGAGGTTTCATCTCGAAGGTTTCGCCATCAACCAATATTTTTCCACTACCATTACCGACGTTGACGACTCCCAATTCTCGCCGTTCCAGAAACGGCGCACCAACAACCGGCTCATCTTGATTGGGCAAGTTCACAGCGCCGGATACCGGTGCCGCGCCACCAATGACCATCCGTTCGTTGTGGGAATAATTCAGAGTGACCTGATCAGCAACGAACATGTTGGTGACCAGATAGCGTTCACGAAGGGCCTCGTTACTTGCACCCTGCATCATGTCTGGGTGGGTTGCTTGGTAGGTTTTTGAATACATCGGTCTGTTCTCGTCAACTAGAGGTTGGTGTTTTTGGTAGTTGTTGTGTCGATGCCATCGCCACTTCTGCTATTTGCGCCTTAAGGCTTCCTGGGGTATTCGAGTTGAATCTCGCTCAATTAACCGAGGGATCGTCTTGTTCGGCCCATCGGTAGGGGATTCATTATTGAATTCAAGCAGTCGCTGAGCCGCCAAAGTGCCAATCTCCCGCGCCGGCGTGCGCACCGTGGTCAGGCGTGGCCAAACTCGGGTGGCAGTTTCAAAATCATCGAAACCGACCACTGATAGTGCATCAGGTGGGGTTTGGCCAGCAACGTGAAGGGCCTGTAGGACGCCAGCGGCCATTTCGTCGTTAGAGGCAAAAACCGCTGTCGGCGGCGGATCAAGGTCCAAAATTTCCGCGCCCAGTGCGACCCCAGATTCAAAGGTGTAATCGCCCTGCAAAACGTATTCAGGTGGCACCGTAATGCCGAATTCTGCCAAACCATCTTCGAACCCGGCTCGTCGTTCGTGGGAGGAACGAAAGCTTCTGCGCCCGGCGATTACGGCGATTCGCTTGTGCCCAAGCTTGGCCAAATGTCGCGCCGCCTCTCGGCCGCCCATTCGGTCATTGGTCACAATCATGCGACGTTCCATATCCAGCGCAATGGAGGCGATCCGAATATAGGCGCAACCTACGTCTCTGAGGACTTCAGCCAGCCGCTCGTCTTCGGAAACTGATGGCGTCAAAATCACCCCATAGAGCTTTTGAACCTCGATGAACTTCCGCGCATCTTCAATAAAGGTATCGCTCTTACGGTCACAGGGGTGAACCACTAGCTCGAAGCCGGTGCTGCGCAACACATCCAGAATGCCGAGTTGAATACTGACCACATACTGGGGGGTCGGATTGTCATAAATCATGCCAACCATATAGGAGCGCCGAAAGGCCAGACCGCGGGCCTGGGGGTCGGGTCGGTACCCAATATCTCTGATCAGCCCCTGAATACCGGTTCGTGTGGCCTCATTCACTAATGGCGAGTCGTTAATGACTCGGGACACGGTTTTTTTCGATACCCCCGCCAGTTCGGCAACATCATTAATCGTCGGCTTACGACCATCTTGGTTGTTTTCCAACCAATGTCTACCGGCGGCGGCGAAATCAGTTTTGGATTTTTTGCTATTTCGTCCCATAGGTTTTGCCAGGGCTAGCGTGTGGCCATTGAGCCATGTAACTGGCCAGGAGTCATGATCTGAAAAGCCACATCAAACGCACCTTGGGTGCCAAAATTGACGGTGGCTCTTGAATTTGAATTGACTTCGTGAATCCCCGTGACTGCCCCGGTGGAAACATAGGTGCCCGCTGCAAGAGTGAGCTGGCGTTTAGCGCACAGGACAACAAGAAATCGCAGGGCTTGCAACAACCCTCCTTCAATAGCGTCAGCGCTAGCGGCCCCAACCACGACCCCGTCGATAATGACCTCGGCGGTGAGCGAATCAAGTGACCTGGTCGTCCAATTTTCCACCTCAGGACCAACGACCAACCCTGCGTTATTGCCGAAATCTGAAACCACACAGCAAGGCCCAAGTTTATTGACATCGGTCAGGGGGCTGCTGGCGATTTCTGCACCCACATACAGCGCACCCACTCGCTCGATGAGTTCTTCATCGCTATAGTGCTTGTTGCTGGGTTCTATGCTGTCTGAGAGTTGAAAAACAAACTCTGCTTCAACAGCAGCAAAGCCGCCGTTAAAGATCGGCATCACCCTACTGGCGCCAGCCTCGATCGTGCACACCGAGGATTGGAAGATCGGCCCACAGAGGCGCTCAGCACCCAGCAAGGCTCTGAAAATTTCCGGCACCATGCCCACTTTCCAGCCTGAAATCTTGTCAGGCCAACGAGCAATGGATGCGGACTGGATTGCGTAGGCCCGCTCCATGGTTGTGGGTAAACTACCGGGAAAATCCGGCAACGATTCCGCATTCCCGCGGGCTTTGACAAGACGTTGAGAAATGACATCGAGCTCAGGGGAAAGCTTATCGTGCGGGTCGGCAGGATTTTCGAGTTTTGGCATTGAGGCAATCCGTGTCCCGGAATTCAGCCGACCCTTAAGAAACGTCAAGCCGGTGAAAAAATCATGGAGAATTAAGTAAGTATTTGGGCTCAGAATACGCCAATTGTCACCGGTGTCAATAATTATCTATTTGGCCATGGATTCAGGCCCTTTGCTTAAACACCAAGATTCCGGTGGCTGGGTGCTTTAAGTCTGGTTCGAATGCGCTTGTGCTCCTTAAGGCGCTGATAAAAAGCAGTTTATCTGAAAAAAATTAAACGTGCCGTTGCTCTAGTTGAGTCGGTTTTGAGCGAAAATCTTGCAGGGAAGATGAATTTAGGGCTTTTTGTCCTCAAGGACAATTCTTGGCGAATATAGTGGGTAAGAATTTACCCAGAAAGTAGATCGAGTAGGGCGGAGTTTTTTGGTGGGCTTATGAAGCAAAGGTGAAGCCCGCTTCGTGGCTAGTCGTGGAAACCTCCCCGCGCTTATGCGCGGGGAGGGGCTGGCTTTAGAACTTCATTTGAGCGCCGAAAAATACGCGAGGACCGTATTCTAAGGTTTGTACCACAGAACCTTCGATGGCCCGGAAGTCCACTCTAGGTTCGCTCAACACGTTAATGCCTTCCAGCGACAAACGGATGTTGTCCGTGACGTCATAACTCAAGCGAAGATCCAACGTCTCGTAATCATCCACGTATCGGATGCGGGCGGTGGTGTCTCTACCGAAGCCTTGGAAGTACTGGGATCGAGTTTTATAAACAGCTTGAACATCGAAGCGGTCACTCTGCCAGTACAACTGGGTTGCTGATGTATGACGTGACAGTCCCCACAAACCGGCAGCAGGCAATATCCCTACTAACTGGCTTGGGTTGCCATCGGCATCAAAGGACACCCCGTCGCCACCATTGCCATCTTCAAACTCAAAATTTGAATCTGCGTAGTTGTAGCTGAACTTTGCGCCAAAACCGCTCCAAAAGCCCGGCAGGTAATTGAAGGCGTGGGTGGCGGTCAGTTCAAAACCGGTCAGTTCGCTGTCGTCGTCTGAAACCTGAGTGGTTCGCACTGAACCGGTTACAAGATTACCGTCGATCAAGAAGTCTTCTTGCTGGAATGCGTTCTCAAATCCACCCTGAAACTCCTTCCAGTACACACCGGCAGCAATCAAAGTGTCTTCGTTGGCATACCATTCCAAGCCAAGGTCCAAGTTGATTGACGGCAAGGGTTCCAATTGCGGGTTGCCGCTAGCGGTAATACCTTGAACGGCCTCATCTAGGCTATCAAACCCGGTGCCCGGGTCGGTGCCATCGGAGGTATCCACGTTTCGGGCGTTACTGAAGGAGTGTGGGTCCGGACGAGAAATTCCTCGGAATGCCCCGGCACGAAATACCCAATCTTCATTGAGGTCCATGATCAAGGTAAAGCTAGGCAATACCTCGGTGTAACTATTGCTCTGAGATACCCGTTCCAGCGGTGCATCTGCGTCTGCTGCCAGAATGAAGAATTCCGGCGAATTGTCCGTCGGGTCAATGCCTTCAACCACCGAAAGTTCGTTTCTGAAACCAATGGAGTCGATCTCGGTGTCGACAACACGCACGCCAAAGTTGCCGCGAATGGGTTTGCCAGCAAGTTCGCCGCCGTAATTGGCTTGAACATAAAACGCGGTCACATCTTCGGTGACATCAATGCTGTTGGTATCCAGGCCATTTTGGAAGCCAATCGCTGACCGTCCGCCATAGTTGACCAGTAGCTCATCAAGCAAACAGCCGTGATCGAAGGTGGCCCAGGAGTTACCGGTGCCCACGCCATTAGCTACCGTTACCAGGTTATTTCCACCAAGGGACTCTGACAGGAAGCTGGAGTTAGGGAACGATGCCTGACCACAGTTATTCGCTGCATTGAAAACTGCAGCTCGTGATTGCTCGGTATCGGAGTCGCCGCCGGGAACGCCGTCGAAATCTTCATCTTCAAAGAGACTGAAGCCGTCGTCGTTTCGGTTGCCGCCAAAGGTTCGGTATTCCTGGGAGGAAAACCGAGCTCCGCCCTGAATGTTGCTGATGAAGCCTAGATTGTCTGTATCCCAGGACAGATCTAATCGATACGCATCGATTTCGTTTTCGCGCAGGATCTGCCGGGCGCGAATTCGTGCACGGTCGCGAGCGGAAAAGAACCGAGGGTCGTTGAGATCAAAGGATAACAAGGAGTCAGGGTCGCAGTCGCTGCTGCCGTCTGTGCAAAGAATGGTTGGCAAAGCCAGCCCATCGGTGCCCGGTGCACCCACATCAAAGCCCACCAAGAACTCTTCTCGACTACCTGTGTCGTCTGGATCAGTAATTAATACCTCATTGGCTGCCATGCGAACCTCAACATCGGTTTCAACACGGTCGGTTCGAGAAGTGGAGGCATCAAAGCTCACTCGAAGGGTGTCGGTGGCTTGCCACGCAATATTCAATCCACCGCCTTGGTATTCTTCAAAGCGAGTAAAATCCGTGGTGTTGGACCGAATGTCGGTATCGGTAATGAGGCTTTGGACAATGCCAGTCCGAGGATCTGAAACCAGGTTTGTCAGGTTATTTTGTGTTGAACCAAACTGAAGGTCCTGGCGCAGTTCTTGTTGATCGCGGTCAGACATTTGAAAGTCAACCATGAAATCCCAACGGTCGTTGGGCTGCCATTGGAAGGTGGCAAAGATTGCTTCCCGGTCGTCGTCAGTGATGTTGTGACGAAAGGTTCGGTCCCGCGCAATATAGGCAAAGGGAACGTCTGAAGCGCTATTGTATTCAGGTCGCAGAGCAATCAGGTCGGCAAGCTGGTCGTTACTCAAGTCAGGATCGCCGCCGTTCTCGTCGCATCGACCGGAGGTATCCAGAGGTTGTGCATTAGAGTCAAAGGAGGTCAGCTCACAGGCTTCAAGGCGGCCGCCACCGGTGGTGTGGGTCGCTTCAGCTTCCGGGTTTGAGTCGTTACGTCTCTGGTAGCCAATGGATACGCCAAATTTGCCGGCATCAGTATCCCAAGAATCGATGTAGCTGGCGGTGGCGCGATAACCCACACTATCCTGACCACTGATGTCATCGTCGTCAGGGTGTTTTGAGCCTTTGAGTCCAAATTGAACGGAGCGCTTTCCGTAGTCAATGGGGCGTCGGGTATCCAGGTGGACCTGACCGCTGACTGCGCCTTCGATGTAGCTAGCCGATTGGGTCTTGTGAACGGCAATTTTGTTGAACATTTCAGCGGGGAAGATACTGAAGTTAACCGCGCGATTACCGGCGCCGTTGGTGGCTTCTCGGCCGTTGACCACCGTTGTGCCCAGGTAAGGTCCAAGGCCGCGAACCGCAACTTCGGTTGCGCCGCCATTTTCCCGGTGTGTTGCAGCGCCGGTGATGGTCTCAAGGGCCTCACCAATAGACAACGCTGGCAATGCACTAATTTCTGCGGCATTCAAACCATCAACAATTTCAACAGAATTTCGTCGAAGTTGGATCGAATCTTGGATGGTTGCCCGGGTGCCTTTGACGACTACTTCTTCTAGGGTTTCTTCTACAACCAAGTCAACAGACTGGTCTTGGGCTTGGGCAGACAGGGCCAGTGCAGACGCAATAGCGCTGGCCATTAGTGCCGGCCTGATGGTCGTGCGGCGGTGTTTCATTAAGGTGTTGTTGTACTTACTCATAGTTTTCTCCCCCCCGTTTTCCAGGGTTCGCTCTTTTGGGTGGCAATACGGATAATTGTTGATCGAAAAAAAGGCCCCGGCAGTTATCCGAGGCCTTTTACATTCACTTACGCTTGATCAAATAGCAGTAATCGGTTCGTTAAATGCTGATCAGAAGGTGTAGCTTGCGCCAAACACGATTCTTCTATCGGGGAAGCCGACGAAACATAGCGGTCCGCTTTCGCTGACGCAGCGCTGATCGATTCGCTCTTCGGTGAGGTTTACAGCCTCAATACCGACACTCAGGTTTTCATTAACTTGGTAGTTGATGCTGGCGTTCAGCTGGCCTCGGTCCAGGGTGTTGACCGGGAAGCTGAAGGTACTGCTGCCACTGGTGTTAGCGCCGCCACCAAAGTCCTGGGTGCGGAAACCTTCACGCCAGGTATAACGGGCGCGGGCGGACAGGCCATATTTCTCGTAGTACAGGGTGAAGTTGTAGGCATCTTCCGAGAAGTCGAGTAAGCCCCGAGGCTGGCTCACATCGCCAAGAACCGCCAGTCCGCGACCTGAAGTGGTATCGATAATAGAACCACCGCTGAAGTCCTGGTTGGTGTAGTTCGCAATGACGCCGAATCCAGACGCCCAACCTAACCGATCTTCGAAGTCTGACAGGTCGTATTGGAATGCCAGTTCGATGCCGGACTGCGTGGTGGATTCCGGATCATTTCCGGGCTGGGTGAAGTCTACGCATAGTCCAGTGGTATTAGGATCGCCCAACACGTTAGGAACCACAATCGGGTTAAAGATACCGCCGCCTGGGCAGCTCGGGTCAGTCTCCCGAGAAAAGCCACTTACGCTGTTGGGGTCGGCGACAAGCAGAGCACCTTCAAAATCAATACCGAAGATGTCGGTCCGATCCTTGTTGAAGTAGCCGATGCTAACAACGGCGCTGGGGGCAAAATACCACTCCAGGGAAATATCCAATGAATCCACTTCCTCAGGCTCAAGGCCCGGGTTGCCAAGAGCAACAACCGCGTTCTCGCTAGGGTTAAAGGTGAAGCCAGTATTAAGGTTGTTGAAGTTAGGACGTCGGATATCCGAACCATAGCCAAAGCGAAGAATCATGTCGTCTCGAACTTCAGCGATCACATTAAGGCGAGGCAGAATAAAGTCGTAACTGCCTGTTGTGGATTGTAGTGACCGCGTGCCATTGGCGTCCTCGGGGCCAAACGCGACGGAATCAATTTCCGTATCAATGTATCGGAAACCGACGTTGCCGCGGAAAATGCCATGTTCGAAGTTGGCCTGGGCATAAAACGCCGTGGTTTCTTCGCCGACGTCAAAAAAGGAATTTTGATCAGATTGAGGATTCAGGATATCCGGGCTATCTGGGTCATGGGCAATGACGGCGCCCTGAAGAATGGCCAGCGTGCCTGCAGGGTCAGAGAATGCTCGGTTTGGATCAATGAGCAGGAAGTCGCTGACGAACAATGACCGGCCATCGGCATCACCGTAATTATTGGGTCCGGGAACGAGAAGCTCCTGGAATAACGCGCCGTTGGGGCTGTCAACCATTTGGCTGAAGCCGCCAATGCGGTCGGTGACGTTATTGAACCGGCTGGACGATTCATTGTAGCGGTAGCCAAAGTCAACCGTGGTGAGTCCTTTCCAATCGAAGTCATAGGAAAAGTCTAGACGCACGGCGTTTTCTTCGTTTTCCGTTGTGTTGCGTCCGAAATCCACTTGGTCCAGTACCACGTTGGCCGGATTGGTCAGGTCAGCTACGGATGGCGCAAAGGGAGAATCGAAATTGATACCCCAGGCCAAAGAGCCGCCGGACAGGTCGTAGGTGAACGGAACGCAGTTGTCGTTGCTGGTGCCATCAAGAGGGCAGCCGGGATTAATAAAGTTCAGTGTTGTGCTGAGGTTGGGGTTAACTGTATCGGCCTGGGTGAACGCCAATTCAAAGCTAGCGAGCCATCGATCGCCCTGCCAGTCGCCGCCCAAAGCAAAAATCTTGCTGTCGGTGACCCGTGAGCCGGTATCACTGGAAAAGCGCAAGTTAGGGTCGTCGTCATCGTTGGCCAGGTCTGGCTCGAGGTTTCCTCGCAGCGCTGCCGGAAACTGGCCGGGGCCAATTCCGAAATCCACGGTTTCAAATGCGGTGGGAATACTAATGTTTCTCAGCGAGCTCACGCCGGATGCTTGGATTCGGTAGCTGTCCTGGCTTCGCTCCTGGTCATTAAGAATGGCGTCAAAATGAAATTTCAGGTTGTCGTTCGGTGCCCATTCAAAGGTTGTCGCCAGGTTTTGCGTTTCGTAGTCAAAATTCTCCTGCTCTTGGACCAGAAACTGGATGCCCAGAAATTCCGCAGGTGAAGCGCCGGGAGGAGAAGCGATGTTGTCGCGGTCGGTACGAGGGCGAAATGACACCGATTCCTGTTCTGTGTAGCTGCCGCTGATGACAAAGCCGAAATCTCCAACATTGGTTGACCAGCTGTCGCCGTAAGCGCCAGACACTCGGGGTTGGAGGCTCTCAGTGCTCAAACTGCTGTCTTCAGCTTGAAGTCTTAAGGCTCCTAAAGTTTCCTTTAGTTCCAGAGGGCGAATCGTTTTCAGGTTGACCGTGCCGCCAACCGATCCCTCAATCGTTGCCGCGTCTGGCGATTTGGTGACTTCCACTGAAGAGATGATGGCGGGATTGACGTCTTCAAAATTGATGCCGCTTCGGCCAGAGCCTGACCCAACTGTGGACACACCGTTGATTTCCACTCGGTTAGCACTGGTTCCACGGATCTGAACGCCTGTGCCAACGCCTGCGGTCCGGGTAATTTGAATCCCCGTGACGTTTTCCAGAACCTCAGCGAGGTTTTGATCGGGAAGCTTGCCGATGTCCTGAGCAACAATCACCTCAACCAACTTATCCGAACTGCGTTTTTGGTCGATGGCGGTTTTCAGGGATCCGCGGATACCTTTGACTAAGACTTCTTCCAATTCGTCACCCTGAGCTGTGACAGCGTCTTGTGCGAACAGAGCGTTGGAAAATGTGAGTGGAGTCGCTGCGAGTGCGAGCGCGGTAAGTCGGCTTTTATATTTCACTTGAATGCCCCTCTGGCAAGTGGCGCCACCCCGATGTGGCGGATTGGATTTTACATGAATTTGCAGTATACGAAGGTTGTCACCGGTGTCAATAGGTAGAGGTTTTTCCCTGAATACCTGTCAGCGAGAGAAAAAGTTGCTGCCTGGAACACGTCAGGTTATTGTTTGGCAGGGCGTCCATTTAGCGTTCCAAAAAAATCCAAAAAAGATAAAGCATTGATAAATAAACATTTAATTTTTTCTCTCGGGGTGGCTACAGCATTTCTGTGCCCTGGGAGGGTGCTGGCCAATCCGCTGGATAGTGCGCAACCGACCATATTGTCCCTAGAGACAATAAGGGAGGAGCACTATCTTCCGGACTTTTCCTTTGCAGGTTATGAAAACGGTCAGGTCTCCGTTCCGCGGGCGTCCGGCGCTGTGGTCGCCGTAGGGGACTTTGGTGCAACGCCAGACGATGGTAAAGACGATACCCAGGCGATTGTTAAGGCGATTGCCCATGCCAATGAGATTGCTGGTCCGGTGATTGTTCGGTTCGCCTCGGGACGCTACCGAATTTCTGGGGTGTTAAAAATTGAGCGTTCGGATTTCGTACTACAAGGAGCCGGCCAAGGGCCCGGTGGTACTCAATTGCATTTTCCTCGTCCGTTAAATCAAGTTGATCACAGCGACTCTCTTGATGAGCTGAGACAGTATTTGATCCAGCTGGACAAGCGACAGGTAGAGCCAGACAACAACCTCAACGACATTTTTTCCGAATACTCCTGGAGCGGCGGATTCATTTGGATTCAAAAGCCAGGTGTTCGGGCGGCACCCTATTTAGAAGAGTACGATCCTAAGATCGACACGCTGGCAAATGTGGTCATGGGCCACAGGGGGCAGCAGAAAATTCAGCTTTCCGGGTCGGCCAAGATTGCCGCCGGTGACATTATTCAGGTGCAGTGGATCAATAGCAGCGGCCCTGAGGCAGGCATTGTTAAGTCGCTTTATGGCTCTGAGTACAAAAGTGCCGGGTCACATCATTGGTCCTTTCCCAACCGGCCGTTGGTTCGTCAGACCTCTCGAGTGCTGTCGGTCAGCGGCCGTACTGTGTCTTTAGCCGATCCTCTGCTGCATGACGCAAACGCTGCAATTCCTGCCCAAATAGCGTCATGGGATGGATTGCAGCACGTGGGCGTGGAGGATATGCATCTGGATTTTCCCGATTCACCGTTCTTTGGCCACCATATGGAACGAGGGTACAACGGTATTTACTTCACCAGTGCCTTTGATTCCTGGGCCAGAAATCTGCGTATCACCAATGCCGATAGCGGTATCCTAAGCTACAACAGCGCCAATGTGACGTATAAGGACATTCTTGCTGACGGCTCACGCCGCGCTCACTACGCGGTTCATATGGGCAACGTGCATAACGTTTTGGCGGAGAATATTACGGTGATGAACCCCGTGCGGCACTCCTTAACTTTTAATACTCAGTCAACCAAGTGTGTATACAAAAACGCCCAGGTGTTCATCAGACCCACGTTGGACCAACACGCAGGGGCCAATCATCAAAACCTGTTCGACAACGTCACATTGCATATGGAAGCGATCCCAACCGAGGATGGGCCGGTGACACCCGTGTTTAACGGCAGTGGCGCGGGCTATTGGCAGCCCGGTCACGGGGCCTTTAATACGACCTGGAACCTGCGAGTATTAATCACGGGAGGGGCTTACCCTGACGAGACGGTAACAGTGCAAGGCCTGGACGAGGGCCCAATGGCGCGAATCATTGGCCTGCACGGTAATAGACGTTTTGCGCTGGACTATCATCCCAAACCTTACGTTGAATCGCTCAACACCCAGCTTAACTTGGTTCCATCGCTCTACGATTTCCAAAAAAAGCAGCGGTTAAAAACCCCCTAAACGAGACAGCTAATGAACCTATTGATGACTCATCGATTGAAACAACATTTATATGTCGGTGTCGGCTGTTTGCTGGCTGCGCTGCTGTTATCCACTGCAGCCCAAGCCGACGCGCTGGTCTCGACTCAAAAAGAGTTTCGCTCGGCAGTAAATAACGCCAAGCCCGGTGACACCATTACGATGGCCAATGGTGTGTGGCGGGACTTTGAGATGGTATTTAGCGGAAACGGAACGGCCCAAAAGCCGATTACGTTGACCGCTCAAACCCCCGGCGAGGTGATTATTTCCGGTGTTTCCAATCTCCGCATAGCCGGCGAACATCTCGTGGTAAGGGGGCTGGTTTTTCGGGACGGGTATACACCCACCAACGAGGTGATCTCTTTTCGGCGAAGCAAAGATGAGGTTGCTAATTACTCTCGTGTGACTGAGGTGGTGATTGATCACTTCAATAACCCAGAACGTTTTGAACGGGATTTTTGGGTCATGATGTATGGCCAGCATAATCGGTTCGATCACAATCATATTGAAGGAAAAAGCAATTCTGGTGTGACCATGGCGGTTAAGCTCAACACCAAAGCCAGTCAGAATAATCATCACCGAATCGACCATAATTACTTTGGCCCACGTCCTGAGCTGGGCTCCAACGGCGGTGAGACCTTACGAATCGGTACTAGCCATTTCTCGTTGACCGACTCATTTACCACGGTTGAAAACAATTACTTTGATCGGTGCAATGGAGAGGTCGAAATTATTTCCAGTAAGTCCGGTAGTAACACGTTTCGTGGCAACGTGTTTTTTGAGTCCCGGGGTACCCTGACCTTGCGCCATGGCAATGACAACCTCATCGAGAACAACGTTTTTCTCGGTAACGGTGTTGATCACACTGGAGGCATTCGGCTGATCAACAAACGTCAGACCATCAGGAACAATTATCTATACGGCCTGAGAGGTTACCGTTTTGGCGGTGGGCTTGTTGTGATGAATGGGGTTCCCAATTCGCCAATCAACCGATATCACCAAGTGGAAGATTCGCTGGTGGAAAACAACACCATCGTCGACACCGATCATGTGGAATTTGCTGCAGGCAGCGACGAGGAACGCAGCGCTGTTCCGATTACGACGAAATTTCTCAATAATCTGATTGTTCACCGGCAGCCCACCGAGGTGATTGCCGTCCATGACGACATTAGCGGTATCGAGTTTGACGGTAACATTGTCTCCGGTGCCACTTCAGTGCCTGAGATCAAAGGTTTAACTGAGGCAAAGGTTGAGCTGGAAAAATCCTCCGAAGGTTTGTTCTATCCAAAGAGCCAGCAAGGCGTAGGGATCAAGCCGGGTTTGCGCGCCTTACCTCGCGATGCCACCGGGGTTGCGTGGTATCCGAAGCCTGGTTACGCCAGTCGATTTGATTCGGGCCAGGTGCACAAGATCGAGCCCGGTCAAGATACCCTCGCCGCGGCAGTTGCTGTTGCAAAAGCCGGGGATGTGATTGAACTTAATCCAGGTGATTACATCTCCACGCGCCTTATCAACGTGAACCTGCCGATCTCTATACGCGGCGCGCCGGATCAGAACAGTCGGCCAGTGCTGCGTTTTGAGCGCACCACATTATTTGAGATCAAAGATGGCGGCAGTCTGAAATTGGAGCACCTGGATATTGATGGGTCGGCAGCGCCTGATGCCTATGACAACTCCGCAGTGCGCACCAGTCGTTACTCCATGTTGTCCAACTACGAGTTAATCGTTAACCACGTCAACGTGAGTAATTTAAATACCAACCACTCGTTCAATTTTTTAAAGGTGTCCAAGCACACCTTCGCAACCAATATTGAAATTCGCAATTCTCATTTTTCCGATATTTCCGGCAACATTATTGGTCTTGAGCGTGAAATCGACGATCTGGGAATTTACAATGGCGAGTACATCACCATTGCTGATTCGACGTTTGAGAACGTCGAGAAAACGCTGGCCAATATTTATCGCGGCGGCACAGATGAGAGTACCTTTGGCCCCCATTTCCAGCTCACTAACAGCACGCTGAAAAATGTTGGCAATGGAAAGCGAAACAAAGTCGGGGCATCGATCTTTTTACTCGGTGTCCAGGTTGCCACGGTGAACAACAATCAACTGACAAACAGTCAGCCAATCAGGGTTGTGGAAACTGTCGGCGATCCAATTACGCGGTTATCAGACAATCATTTTATCGAGACAAAACAACCTATGGTCGGCCCAATTTCTGCCCGACCAAGGCGATAAACATCAGTAAATACCAAAAGGGATATACATCGTTATGAGTGTGAAAGACAAAGTTGCCATTGTTACAGGCGGTTCACGAGATATCGGCAAAGCGATATCGCTGCAATTGGCGGCAGGGGGAGCAAAAGTTGTGGTCAATTACCACAATAACGCGGCCCATGGGGCTGAGACAGTGAAGGCAATCACCGATGCGGGCGGCACAGCCATTGCTGTGGCTGGCGATATGACGAAGTCGGCAGATGTTGACAAGCTGGTGGCTGAAGCAGTGGCTGCTTTCGGCGACAAGGTCGATATCTTGGTCAATGTTGTGGGCGGCCTGGTTGCTCGTAAATCATTGGACGAGATGGATGAGGAATTCTTCGATCACGTCATGAAATTGAACGTGAACAGCGTTTTTCTTGCGATGAAAAAGGTGGTTCCATTGATGGGCGATGGTGGATCGGTGGTGAACTTGTCATCGTTGGCCGGGCGCGACGGCGGCGGTCCTGGAGCGGTCGCTTATGCCACATCGAAAGGCGCGATAATGACCTTTACCCGCGGCATGGCGAAAGAGCTTGGGCCAAAAAACATTCGGGTCAATTGTGTTTGCCCCGGAATGATCAGCACCACCTTCCACGACGAATTTACAAAGGACGAAGTGCGCAAAAATGTTGCGGCTGGCACGCCGCTGCGACGTGAGGGGCAAGCGGACGAAGTGGCAAACCTGGTCACTTATCTAGCCTCCAGTGAGTCTAGCTTCTTGACCGGCACCAGCGTAGATATTAATGGTGGCCTAGCGTTTTCATAAGCTCGTCTGTCGGCATAGAATAGGAGAGGCACCCTCAAATAGGGTGCCTTTTTTTTACCTGGACGATGACCAAGGCTAAGTGGGGATAAGAGCTTGAAAATAACCGATGCAAAGGTTTTTGTGGGTGGTCCGGGCAAGAACTACGTCACCTTAAAGATACTCACCGACGAGGGGATTTACGGTCTGGGTGACGCCACCCTAAACACTCGGGAGACTCTGCCAGCGAAGTATTTAGAAGAGTATTTGATCCCCTGTTTGATCGGCAAAGATCCTCGCAACAGTGAAGATATTTGGCAGTATTTTTACCGCGGTGCCTATTTCAGGCGCGGCCCCATAGCCATGGCTGCCATCGGTGCCATCGACATGGCGCTATGGGACATCAAAGGCAAGATTGCAGGCCTGCCCGTCTATCAGCTATTTGGCGGCAAAAGTCGCGACGCTTCGCTAGTTTACGCCCATGCCACGGGGGGCGACGTCGAGCAGCTGTTGGAGTCCATCGCCCACTATCAATCGCTGGGTTATCAGGCTGTGCGGCTCCAATGCGGGATCCCGGGTATGCCGACGGATGGTTATGGGATTGCTGGGAAGACGGACAACGCCAAACACTTCATCACGCAATTTGGGTCATTGCCAGAGGAAGAAATTTGGAGCACAGAAAAGTACCTGCGCTATATGCCGACGGTGTTAGAAAAAGTTCGAGATCGGTTTGGGCCGGATCTAAAACTGTTACACGACGTCCACCATCGTTTACTGCCGCGAGAAGCGGCTGCCTTTGGCAAAGAATTGGAGCAGTTCAATCTCTATTGGCTTGAAGATCCAACGCCTGCTGAAGATCAATCGGCGCTACGACTGATCAGACAGCACACCACAATACCCATTGCCATTGGGGAAGTGTTTAATTCATTGTGGGATTGCAAGCAGTTGATCGAAGAGGAGTTGATCGACTTTATCCGGGTATCGGCCACCTATGGCGGCGGCATTACCCACCTGCGGCGAATCGTTGAACTGGCGGCCATCCATAACGTGCGGACCGGGTTTCACGGGGCGCCCAGTCACTCACCACTATCAATGGCAGCCCAAGGACACCTTAATGCTTGGGCGCCTAACTTCGGTATTCAGGAATATCTGGTTTTGGGTACACCACAATGTGATGCCTTGTTCCCGTCTGACCATAAGTACGAAGACGGCATGTTCCACATTTCTGACGCCCCAGGACTGGGTGTGGATTTCGACGAAAAGGAATCGGAACGTTATTCCTATGAGCGCTGTTATCATCCGGTGACGAGGCTGCAAGACGGCACGATGTGGAACTACTGACGGGTGTCAAATTGTTCGCCAACATGCCAACCTTAGAGGCAGATGGCAATCCACTGAACGACGCCGATTTAGAGAAATAACTTTTCAATCCGGTGAGTCGTCAGCGTTTTGGTACGTCACGGATCAGCCGTAAATCTCATCGGATAAATAGTAATTGGCGGGCCTTAGAGTGATCTTACGGCCTATGACCGAACCCAACCGGCGATTAATCTGGTACCGTCGCCATTCTTCTTGTGGGGAGTTGTTATCGTGAAATCTCTTGTCCTATTTTTGCTGGGTATTTGCGCCGCTCAATGGCCTTTGATCGGGGCGGCGGTTGATGTCGAAGATACTCGTCTGCTGAAAAGCCCGACCATTAGCGCTGATCATGTGGCGTTCCTTTATGACAGCGATGTCTGGGTTGCGCCACGAAATGGCGGCGATGCTAGCCGTGTGACAACAGCCCATGGTGAAGAGATCAATCCCGTGCTGTCGCCCAACGGTCAGTGGCTGGCATTTAGCGGAAACTACGACGGCAATACCGACGTTTACGTGATGCCGGCGGCCGGTGGTGCGGCGACGCGCCTGACTTGGCATCCCGGTCGAGATGTGGTTTTGGGGTTTTCCGGCGACAGCCAGCGAATCGTTTTCCAGACGCCGCGCACCACTCATACTCGAGCGCATCGACACCTTTACACGGTTAGCGTAAACGGCGGGCCAGCCGCCAAGCTACCAGTACCCACCGGCATTCATGCCGATTTGTCTCCGGACGGCAAGCAAATTGCCTATAACCCCCACGCGCCAGCCTTTGGACAATGGAAAAACTACCGCGGCGGCCGAATTAGTCGCCTTTGGGTTATGGATCTAGACGACTATGACGTTGTGGAAATTCCCAAACCCGAGGGCGGTTCTAACGACGTCAACCCGATGTGGATTGACGATGTTTTGTACTTCAATTCTGATCGCAATGGTGAGTTCAATTTATTCCGGTACGTCGAAGGCAACGTTGAGCAGCTAACAGAATTTTCCGAATTTCCTGTGTTAAACGCTCGGGCGGGTGCTGGCGAAATTGTGTTTGAGCATGGGGGGCAACTTAAGACCTTGAACCCAGCCAACGGCGATGTGGCGGCTCTAAAGATTTCTGCTCGCGCCGATTTACGGGAGGCCAGACCGCGTTGGGCCAGCGGTGATCAATGGGTGCGCAATGCCCATCCATCGCCCGATGGCCAACGGGTCGTGTTGGAATACCGAGGCGAGATTGTCACCGTGCCGGCTGATAAAGGGTTTCCACGCCAGCTCAGTGAGTCCACCGGGATCCATGATCGCAACCCGGCATGGTCGCCAGACGGTAAATCCGTCGCCTGGTTTTCCGACGCCCAGGGCGAATACGGGATGAACATCCGATCGCTGGACTCTGATGCTGTTCAACGCATTTCGCTCAAAGGCGCTGGGTTCTATTTCAATCCCGTGTGGTCGCCGAATAGCCAATTGATTGCGTTTCGCGATAACGCCCAAGCACTGTATTTACTGAATGTTGAGTCTGGAAAGGTTCAACAGGTGGCGGCTGAACCGGTTTACAGCCCAATCATCACCATGAGTTACAGCTTTAGCCCCGACTCACGCTGGATGGCCTATACCCTCAACGACGCCGGCTTAACCCAGGTGGTTTACTTATACGACATTGTGGGTGAGCGCTCGGTTCGAGTCACCGACGGTCTGGCGGAAGTCAGTGAGCCGGTGTTTGACCCCAATGGTCAGCATCTTTACATGCTGGCCTCAACCCAGGCCGGCCCGCTGAAAGATTGGTTCGCCCAGTCCAGCATCGATACCACTATGACTCACCACGTCTATGTCGCCACTTTGGCTGCTGATGGTGATAATCCGCTGCCGCCGCTGCGCGATGATGTTGTCACTGACGAGGACTCTGGCGAGACAGAAGGCTCTGAGGATGAAGCCGACGGTGCTCAAGGCAGTGCCACTGCACCCCAAACGCGGGTTGATGAAGAAGGTCTGAATCGTCGAATCCAAGTTCTTCCAGGTACAGCTGCCACACGGCATAGCCTGCGGGTCGGAAAGACCGGCACTCTGTATTGGATTGAGACCGCGGGCAGAACTTCTTTTAATGCCTTTAACGGAGCGGGACAGTTAAAACGGTTCACCTTGGAGGACAGGGAAACCAAAACCTTATTGGATGAAGTGAGCAGCGTCCAGCTCAGCGCCAGTGGCGAGAAGCTGTTGTATCAAAGCAAAGGCGCGTGGTTTGTAACCGATGTTGCAGACAAGGTGAAGCCTGGTGATGGCAAACTCACTTTAGACGGGGTGAAGGTAAAGGTTGATCCTCGAGCCGAGTGGGTGCAAATTTTTGATGAAGCCTGGCGTATCAACCGTGATTACTTTTACGCCACCAATTTTCACGGTGCGGATTGGCAAGCAGTGCGCAAGCGTTACTCACCGCTAATTGCTCATGCAGCCACTCGCTCCGATGTCATGCGCGTGGTGCGCTGGATGGCCAGTGAGCTGGGTGTTGGGCATAGTTACTCCGGTGACGGTGACACCATTGAAGACCCTGCGCAGGTCACCGTGGGTTTGCTGGGTGCCGACTTTGAGATCCACCGAAATCGCTATCGAATCACTCGGATTTACGGCGGTTTGAATTGGACGCCTAATCTCGACGCGCCATTGGCAAAACCCGGTGTGGACATCTCGGAGGGTGATTATCTGCTGGCGGTAGACGGTGTATCCGTCACGGCAGATGAATCGTTGTTTCGCCACTTTGAACAAAAAGCGGCGCGCCCAACCACCTTAACGGTGGCTGATTCGCCCAATGGGAAAAGCCGAGAGATTGAGGTGATGCCCATTGCCAGCGAAGCGGCGTTGCGCAATCGGACCTGGGTCGAAGACAACCTTCGCAAAGTCCATGAGGCAACGGACGGGCGCATCGCTTATGTGCACGTTCCCAATACCGCTCAAGCCGGGCATGCCTATTTCAAACGTTACTTTTATCCCCAGTCCCACAAATCCGGCATCATTGTGGATGAGCGATACAACGGTGGCGGGCTGTTTGCCGATTACTACATCGATATCCTGCGCCGCCCGTTCGCTGCTTGGTGGGCCATGCGCTACGGCGAAGATTTGGCAAGCCCTCGGGGCGCGGTGTTTGGGCCAAAAATTATGATTGCCGATGAAAACGCAGGGTCCGGCGGAGACCTGCTGCCCTGGATGTTTCAGAAATACGAACTGGGCCCGGTCGTGGGAACCCGGACCTGGGGCGGTCTGGTTGGCATCTTGGGCTTTCCGGTATTGATGGACGGCGGCACAATCACCGCTCCCAATCTGGCCATTTGGGATGACAATGGCTGGATCGTAGAAAATGTAGGTGTGGCACCGGACATCGAGGTTTTCCAGTGGCCGAAGCTGGTGAACGCCGGTCGCGATCCGCAACTGGAAAAAGCCATTGAGTTGGCCCTTGACGCATTGCAGACGCAGCCAGAGCTCAAGTCACAGCGCCCGCCGTTTCCACAGCGAGGGGTTCGCTGATTGCCAGCGGAGCATTTGTCATGTCGTTAATACACAGTCGCCGTGATCTGAATTTCTATATGTATGAGTTGTTTGGCGTTGAGGCACTGCTGAACAATGAGCGTTACGCCGATTTCGACCGAGACACGATTGATGCGGTGATTGATGCCGCAGTCGCCATTGCACAGGAGTTTTATCAACCGGTGGCGGCCAAGGTGGATGCCTGTGAGCCTCAGTTTAGTCAGGGCAAAGTCAGCGTTATTCCAGAAGTGTCCAAGGCCTTAGCGGCCTTTAACGACGCCGGGTTTCCGGCCTTGGGGTTCGACCGGGCGTTGGGCGGCATGCAGTTGCCTTGGATAGTGAAACAGGTGGTCAATGGGATTTTCACCTGTGCCAACACGGCAATTTCAAACTATTCATTCCTCACCGCTGGCGCTGCCAATCTGCTCAATACCTGTGGTAGCGACGAACTTAAAGGGCGATTCCTGCCGCCCATGCTGGACGGGCGTTGGCAGGGAACCATGTGCCTATCTGAAACTCAGGCAGGGTCCTCGCTAGCGGATATCACAACCCAGGCAGTTCACATAGAAGATGATCGTTATCGTATTTCCGGCTCCAAAATGTGGATTTCTGGCGGCGATCATGACCTTTCTGAAAACATCATCCATATGGTGTTGGCGAAAATTCCTGGCGGGCCGCCGGGGGTGAAAGGTATATCCCTGTTTCTTGTGCCCAAATTTAAGGTTGATGAACAGGGCGCTGTTGGGTCATCAAATCATATCGTGACAGCGGGCCTGAATCACAAAATGGGCCAGCGGGGCACCACAAACTGTTTGCTGAATTTTGGCGAAGGCGGGGACTGCGAGGGGTTTTTGGTCGGACGCGAACACCAGGGTCTGGCCAATATGTTTCACATGATGAACGAAGCCAGGATCGGCGTAGGCTTGGGGGCAGTGATGGCGGGTCTGGGTGGCTATCTGTATTCACTGGACTACGCCCGAGAGAGGGCTCAGGGGCGGACGCTGACAAACCGAGACCCGGCATCCGCACCAGTAAAAATCATCGAACATCCCGATGTAAAACGCCTCTTGATGACGCAAAAAGTTTTTGTCGAAGGGGGGCAGGCGCTGATCTACTACTGCGCCAGTTTGCTGGATCAGCAAAAGCTAGCTGTAGACGCGCAGGAAGTGCAACGCATAACTTTATTGCTGGAACTGCTCACCCCGGTGGCCAAATCATGGCCCTCTGAGTATTGCCTGGAGGCCAACAAGCTGGCCATTCAGGTATTAGGTGGATACGGCTACACCCGGGATTTTCCCGTTGAACGTTTCTATCGTGACAATCGCTTAAACGCTATTCATGAAGGGACTCACGGCATTCACGGCCTGGACCTTCTGGGTCGCAAAGTAGCGATGCACGAGGGCGCCGCGTTAAAACTCTTTCTTGATGAGGTTACAGCAACCCTGGATGACCTGCCGTCATCGTCTGAACTTCAGCAGTACGCCATAGGCTTAAGCCATGCAACACAGCAGGTGGCGAAAACCGTGGGCGCGGTAAGCCAATGCGATGATGTGGAACGTGCCTTAGCCAACGCGGCCTTATTTCTCGATGGCTTTGGCCACGTGGTGGTGGCTTGGCTGTGGTTGCGGCAAGCCATCACCGCATCAGAGGGTATAAACCATTCATCCCCTACGGACCAAGCGTTCTACACAGGAAAACTCGCCGCATGTCGTTTTTTCTATCGCTATGAACTACCTAAAGGGGTGCTTTTGCTGGAGACGGTTGCGCAATTAGACGACACCTGCACGACGCTTAGTCCCCAGGAATTTGTTGGTTGCTGAGCTTCGAGCTAACGTTTCGGCCTGTCCCCATAAAAGGGGAAGTTCGATTCATGCCATGGCCAATGAATCTGGGTTGAGTATTGTCAACGTTACGCTTCTGACCATGGGGTTTTCAGTATTGTCGATACCGTGAGCTTATCGGATTGGGGTTGCAGTCGTTTGGCAATCACGGGTTTCAGCGTAGGTACTCAGGAGTGATTCGGCGCCATGAGTGCGTTGATGGTTACCGATAAACTCAGCGAGCCCATCAATCCCCAGTATCGGGTGGCAAAAGACATATCCCTGCGCATGGTCGCAGCCAAGTACAGCTAGCTTTTCCAGTTCTTGTTGAGATTCGGCGCCCTCAGCGATAGTCTTTTTTCCTAAGGAGTGTGCTAGCTGAACCACTGCAGAAACAAACCCCTGCTGAGAGCGGTCGGTATCCACTCCGGTGACAAAAGAGCGATCAATTTTAATGAAGTCAACCGGCAGTTTTTGTAGATAGGTCAGTGAGGAAAATCCGGTCCCAAAATCGTCCAGGGCTAGTGTCAGTCCTTGGTCTTTGAGGGCGCCTAGCTTTGCAACTAGGCCAGCATTTTCGACCAACAATGACTCAGTAATTTCTAATTCCAAGGCGCCTGGCGATAAGCCGTTTTTTGACAGGCACGATGTGACCAAATCAACGAAGTTGGAATCCGCCAATTGCAGTGAAGACACATTGACCGCGATGCGCGGCGGCCTAAGCTCTGCCTGCATCCCAGTGTATTGGGTGCAGGCATTTTCCAACACCCATTGTCCCAATTTCCCGATCAACCCGTATTGCTCTGCAACCTGAATCATTTCATCTGGGTCCACATCGGAATCAGGCCATCGGACCAGCACCTCTACCCCAGAGATTTTTCCATTGACGATGTCCAGCTGTGGTTGAAAAGCCAACGCCAATTGGTCGTTTTCTAACGCGTGGCGAAGCCTGGTAACGATTTGAAATTTTCGGGTGATGTCACGATTGATATCCTCGGTAAAAAAAGTCACTCGGTTTCGACCTAACTCTTTTGAACGGTACATTGCAGCATCTGCATTGCGCATCAAGGTCTCGGCAGTGTTGCCGTCTTCTGGATACATCGCAATGCCTGCGCTGGCATTTACCTGGGCTAACTGTCCGTTGATATCAAGAGGTCGGGAAAGGGCATGGATAGCCTGTTCAGCCCAGCGGTTGGCCTCTTCTGGATTGTCACAGCCGCCAAGAATGACAACAAATTCATCACCGCCGAGGCGGGACACGGTATCGCTGCGTTTTGCGCTCGCCTGTAAAATTCGAGATACCTGATCGAGCAGTGCGTCGCCGCCAGAATGTCCCAGCGAGTCGTTAACGAGCTTAAAATTGTCTAGATCCAAAAAAACCAGGGCAAAGGGTTCACCGCGCTTGCGCTTGAAGCCGCAGGCGAGTTTCAGCCTATCTTCTAGCAGGTGTCGGTTCGGAAGGCCGGTCAAAGTGTCAAAATTTGCTTGGGTAAATAGTTCTTTCTCCTTCTCAGCGGCAGTCAAGGTCACTGCGATTCGGTCGCGCAACTCTACTAGCTGGTTACGCAGAACTAACGTGTCGTCTTCTTCTCGCCTTATCCCGGCAAATAAAAACCCCAATGGTCGTGAATGCCAATTGATCCCAAGCAGTAGGCCCGTTTGCCCACCCAAATCATTTTGATATTCGGTACCTAGCCAGGTGGAGTCGATGGCGATAGGTCGCTGCGCGTTGGCAACCTGAGCTAACTGCGAATCTGATAAGGAAAGGTTTTTTATTTCACCAACTAGATCATCGTCTGCGTGGGTGCTTTGACAGATTGCTCGACGTTGATCCTGATGTTTGAATACACCGATGGTCAGGTGCTGCGCATCTACGAAAACAAAGGCTCGACCAAGAATTAGATTCAGCACAGTTTCGGTGGACTCACTTTGCAAAATGAGACGGTCAATTTCAGCGTTAATCCGATAACGGCTGACCTCTTCTTGCAATCGTTCCATCATGGCGTTGAAACTGCGGCCCAAATCACCAAACTCATTGGCCTCCTCAATCACCACCGGTTCACTGAAATTGGATTGGCTGACGCGGGCCGTGGCGTCGGTCAATAAATGCAACGGTCTTAGGCGGCGTCTTAGTAAAATCAGAGAAAAAAGCGCTGCCACCGCGATAGACAACGCTACCAGTGATGGTAGGAAACGCCCTAAGGCCAGCGCCTCGATGAAGTCGTCTGCACGGCGGAAGGCGGTAAATCGCCAGTTAGCGCCGGTTATTGGACTATTGAGAAACAACTCCCACGTGGCGATGTCAAACGTTTCATCATTGAATTCAAATTGTTGGGCTGGTTGGTCGATGCCAGAAAATTCCTGCCACATCGGTTGCAAATCCAGCTCATAGCCGTCCTGATTTCCACAATACAACAAAATTCCAGAGTCAACCGATTCAACGCACATAGCCACTCGTGGTGGCAGCGCCACTAGTGTTTCCCAAAACCACACAGGATTGATGACGGCCCTAAGGGTGGCCGTTTCTAATGGCATCTCAACAATCAGACTTTCAGAGGCTGCGTGGAGCGTGGGTTTGCCAAGAGAATTGTCCGAGGCCGGCAAATTTTCAACGTTTAGAAACGCGTGATCATTGGTGCCATCTTGTGCCCTCGGTAGCAGGGCCATCATCTCTTCGAATCGAGCCAGAAAAAGATGACCTTGAGAGCGTAGAGCATCACCTAGCTGGCGTTGCTGTTGCAGCGAAATGACCGATGAGAAATGCCCGAGTGCATAAATGCTGACCGTGACAACAGGTACCGCAGCTACGATCAGAAAAGCGCCAAACAAACGCCGCCCAATTCGGGTGGGTAGGCTTGAATTGGCCATATCAATACTCTTCAGCCAACCCTACAAACTGGCCATCCGATGCTCTAATAATATCGTCTCTGCTGGCCTTAGCATTTAGCTGAGGTTTGAAATCGCCATCTTTTCCGGCACTAAATAGATCGTAATCACTGTTGATCGGTTTCAAATTGCGGTCGCGGCGCATATTTTGTTTGTCCCTTCCTTGTCCGGTATGGCCTCGGCGCTGGTCTCTTTCTGAGGTATCAGCGATATTTAAGTAGTGGTATGGATTGCCCCAGGGATCTAATTTCAGGTCCTTACTAATGTCGGCCAGGGAATCGGGAAAACGCCCTCGTCGTGCTCGAAAGCGTTCAATGGCCAGCTCAATATCCTGTATATCCGTCATGGCGATGGCGATGTCTATCCGGTCACGATATTGCTGGTAACCCGGCACAGCGATGCTGGCCAATATCGCGATAATAGCGACGGTAGCCAGTAACTCTGCCATGGTAAAACCTTTGTATTTTTTTGTCAGAAACAAGAAATTCCACTGCGCGAATAAAAAATCCATCGTCATGGTGTCGTGATTTCGGGGCGAAAAAACGTCGATTCATTAGTATTTTCGCCAACATTTACAATAATTTGCCGACAAAACGTATTTGAAGCGACGATAATGTTTTGCTATGTCACTAAGTATCGACTGTAGGGGGCAGAGACATTAGAAACATCGGAAGTTTTTGATTTGTTGAGTCATGAGCCGAGCAAGGACTCTGTCGTTGGTATCCGACTAGAGCCTGGAGCTCAACGTGATCTGCGATACCCAGTTGGCACCAAAAGAACCGCAAGCCTTGCCGGTAACGTAGCGTCCTCAGCCGGGTTGACGGACATCACCTCAGGCAATAATCAGGCCGGAGTTACCACACCAATAATCCTATTTGGCAATGGCTTTGAATGATGGAAACGGGGTAAACCTAACTTGGGCGGGTTGCAAAAGCCTAAAAAACCTTGGAGATAAACATCTTGCACGGGCATAGCTCCCGGTCTGCACTATTCAGCGGCAGTGGTTGCGCGTTTAGCTGCGGTCGGTAAGGTCAATCTCTAGGGTCAAGAAAATGGTGCTTTTGAGTCTTCTGATGTTAACTGATGGTTAGGCTTGTCTTTCTCTCAAAGTTTGTGAGGGTGTTTGTCCAAATCTAGCGCGGTAGGCTGATGCAAACCGGCCGTGATGGGTCACGCCCTGGTCACTGAGAATTCGGGTAACGTTGGAATCTATCGGGGCAGACAGTAGCCGCTGACGAACTCGGTCTAGTTTAATTTTTTGTGAGTACTGTTTAACGGTTTGTCCAACGTGCCGTCTAAACAACCCTCGTAGTTGGCGCTCTGAGACGCCGACTAGATTGGCTAACTCAGCGGTTGATGGCGGGCAAACGAATTTTGCATGCAGTTCTTTAATGGCGGCGTCTAATGGCCGCGGATACTCCCGGCTGCGTGATCTATTGAGTCTTTCAGAATAATTATGTTGCTGGGTGTGGAGCAACGTCGTGATCAACCAGCGTTCTAGCTGATCTGCGGCCACAGGGTCGCGACGATGCCAGTCGACAAATCGGCAGTGCTGATAAAGGGCAGAGACAACCGCAAGCCATGGTTGTGCTGATTCAGTGGCAAGGTCAAGGTCAAGCTTAAACACTAAAGGATGGTCTACCTGGCGTCCCGTTAGGTCTTCCAGTTGGCGTTCTAATGATTTCCTGGAAATCTGTACGGTGAGCACAACGGCATCACTATTCCAGCGCATAAAACTGGGTTCAGTGGGAGACAGCACAGTGGCGTTTTGATTGCCCGCCCAACAGCGCTGTTGCCCACAGCGTACGTCTAAGGAGCCCGCAGTGGTAATTTGAGCCAGGTAAAAATCCGTCAATCGGCCTGGGTCAACTACGGCGTTTGCCCCATACTGGACACTGGAAAATCCGATATTGCCAACCGATGTGCTGGCGATTCGGGTTGCGAGTTTTCGTTCCTTGGGATCTAGCTGAAATTCGTGAGGGCAAAACAAATTGCTGGCGAAATTCTGAATTTCTTCGTGATCGTTTGATGAGAAAAAATCGAAACGATCAGGTCCTTCAGACAACGCCAATGTCATTTCTTTTACGGCCTTGTGGCCGGTCATATCACTGATCACCGTACACGACACTCTAGCCAATTCTGGATCAAAGTCTGCCACATTTGGATATCAAAGACGATTTCACCAGGGCATCTTGGGAAGACAGATGATGTTGTCTAATGCCTTGCATCCATCGGGGAGATCAAAATGGCTTACGTAAATCTCAAACAGGTTTCGTTTTCGGTCCTAGGGTTTTTCATAATCGCAGCGTCAGCCCACAGACCTGCAGTGGCTCAAGACAGTGAGTCAGGTGCCCTGTCGTCGCTGTTAGAGGAAGTGGTCGTGACGGCGCGCAAGCGCGAGGAGAGCCAACAGGATATTCCTGTGGCGGTCTCCGCATTTTCCGGTGCTAGCCTGGATGTCCGTGGCATTCAGAGCGTGTCTGAAATTGGCCGTATCACGCCCAACATGAACTATCAGAACAACCCGGTCGCTGGCGGATCTTCGTCGGTGGCTACCGTGTACGTGCGTGGTATTGGCCAAAGAGACTTCCTCGGCACGATCGATAACGGTGTGGGCTTTTACATCGACGATGTGCTGGTTGCCAGGACTGTTGGGGCGGTTATCGATCTATTGGAAATCGACCGTGTTGAGGTGTTGCGCGGTCCCCAAGGAACACTGTTTGGAAGAAACAACGTGGGTGGCGCAGTCAATGTGCATACCCGCCGGCCAGGATCTGAGCGTAGTGGATATATTGATGGTCAAGTGGGAACCGACGGACTATTTCGCGTAAGAGCCTCCGTTGATGCGCCGATAAACGAAAACGTGCGCAGTCAGTTTTCGGTCCTTTACGGACGCCAAGACGGGTACGTCGATCGACCTGCAGGTGGTGATTTGGGAAATAAGAACGTAACTGCCGTTCGCGGCGTGCTCGAAGCCGACCTTACGCCATCGTTAGCGGTATCGCTTATCGCCGATTACAGCAACGAAGACGACAACGGACCCGCGTTTACCCTGTTTGATGCCGGCACTTTGGCGCCGGGGGGATTTGCGGGGTTTTATAACAACGTACTGAATCCGGGTAGCTGTGCATTCCCGGGTGGGATTACCTCCACCGACCCAATTTGCTACAACAATCAATACGTCTCGGAATCACAAAATTTCGGTACCGCTCCAACCTTCAGTGAGTCCACTACCTGGGGCCTGCGGCTTGGCTTGGACTGGGATATATCCGATACCCTGGGCTTTCGGTCGATTACAGCAGTACGAGAATTGGACTCCCAGTTCGCGCGGGATTCTGACGCATCGCCCAATACCTTAGTGCACTTCTTTGATGATTTTCAGTCGGAGCAATTCTCTCAGGAATTTCAGCTTTCAGCAGATCTATGGGATGGCCGGGTTGAGTGGATCAATGGCCTTTACTATTTTGATGAAGAAGGTGACAACCTAAACTTGCTAGATTTTGCGATTGCGAGTTTTCGAAGTGGCGCAGAATTTGAAACCGAGTCCAAGGCATTTTTCAGTCAGGCGACCATAGAGCTCTCCGAACGTCTAGACCTAACGATCGGTGGGCGTTACACCCGAGAAAAGAAAGGTTTCAATCCCGATCAAGTTGTAGGTCCGAACTTTATTGGTATCCCCTATCTTGACGCGGCGGGAAACTGCGTGGCACAAAATGAGCCCGCCAATCTTGGCGCAGGCACGCCAGGGCTGATTGTCGACATTCCATCGGTTGTCTGTCCGGTGAGAAATTTGCCCCTGGGTCGCGAATCCCGAGACACCAATGAGTTTACACCGATGGTGAATCTCGCTTATCGAGTCGGAGACACAGGTTTGCTTTATGGTACTTACTCCGAGGGGTTTAGGTCGGGTGGATTTGTGCAGCGAGTCTTTCCACCGTTGCCCGTTGTCCCCGAGTTTGGCCCGGAATTTGTCGATTCGTTTGAAATTGGCTACAAGTATCAAAGCAACGATGGCCGGTTCCTTGTCAACACCGCTGCCTTTTTCACCGACTATACCGATATCCAGGTTCGAACTGAGCGGCCTGGGTTTGTCGGCGAGTTGGAAGACAATATCGGCGATGCGGAAATTTCAGGAATAGAAATTGAGTCCGTGTTTCAGCTCACACCATCAACCATCGTCGAGCTGTCATACGGTTATACCGATGCGGAATACACAGCGATTCGAGTGGAGGCGCCGCTACGCTCTACGGTGAGTGTGGATGACAGTTTTGACCATGTCCCTGAACACACTGCTGCGGCCGCGATATCCCACGAATTTTCCCTCAGTAACGGCTCCAGCCTGGTTGGCAGGATTGATGCCAGCTATTCCAGCGAATACGCCAACGATCCGGACAATAGCGAGGCAATTTTTACCCCTGATGTGACGTTAGTAAATGCTTCAGTCAGGTGGTTGTCCAGCGCACAAAACTGGTCGGTAACCCTTGGCGCAAAAAATATCACCGATGAGCAATACATTTTGACCGGTTACCTGAACGAGGCGATTGGCCATGCAGAGACGATTAACGACCGAGGTTTTCAATGGTACTTGGGGTCACGGTGGGAATTTTGAAGAGCCCTACAGTATGAAAATGGGCGCCCGCCTGGTCGCCCTAGTCATCGCAGGATGGATGGTCAATGCCTGCAGCGATCGATCCGGCGCAAATTCATTCAGCGAAGCTAAGTCCAGCGAGAATGACGTTGAGTGGCGCGTCCACGGCGGAACGCCAAATGAGGAACGCTTCAGTCCATTACGCCAAATCAATCGAGAGTCGGTGAAGAACCTGGGTTTGGCTTGGTCTTATCAATTGCGCACCGACCGAGGTGTTGAGGCAACGCCACTGGTAGTTGATGGCGTGATGTACGTAACTGGGGCGTGGAGTATTGTCTATGCCCTGGATGCGACAACGGGTAAGCAGCTTTGGGTATTTGATCCCAAAGTGTCAAAAAGTTGGGGTCAAAAGGTCTGTTGTGATGTGGTCAATCGCGGCGTTGCACTGGATGAAGGCAGAGTATTTTTAGGTGCCTTGGACGGGCGTCTGATAGCGCTGGACGCAAACGATGGTTCGATAATTTGGGAAGTTCTAACCGTTGATCAATCAAAACCCTATTCCATTACCGGCGCTCCGCGAGTGGCTAACGGAAAGGTGTACATCGGCAATGGTGGCGCCGATTACGGAGTGCGTGGCTATATCAGCGCTTATGACGTAGAAACCGGTGCGCAGGTCTGGCGCTTCTATACGGTACCTGGCAATCCAGCGGACGGTCCCGATGGCGCAATATCGGATGCGCCGCTTAAAGATCTAACAGAATCGACCTGGACCGGTGAGTGGTGGGAGTATGGCGGCGGCGGCACGGTTTGGGACTCCATCGTTTTTGATGAGTCGACAAACTTGCTGATTTTCGGTGTTGGCAATGGTTCACCCCATGACCGGAATATCCGTTCGCCAGAGGGCGGCGACAACCTATTTTTATCATCCATTGTTGCTGTTGATGCGGACAGCGGCCAATATCAATGGCACTACCAAACAACACCGGGAGACACTTGGGATTTCACTGCGTCTCAGCAGATTGTCCTGGCGGATGTTGAGCTTGACGGCGTGCTTCGAAAGGTTTTATGGCAGGCACCAAAAAACGGCTTTTTTTATATGCTGGATCGCACCACGGGCGAACTGTTGTCGGCGGAACCTTACACGGGAGTGACCTGGGCAACCCACGTTGATCCCCATTCGGGTCGTCCCCAAGAGACGCCCAACGCTCGTTACGAGTCTGGCACGGCATTGCTGAAACCTGCAGTGTTTGGTGGCCACAATTGGCAACCCATGTCTTATAGCCCTTTAACTGGGCTTGTGTACATTCCCGCCATAGACACAGCAACCCCACGTTCCGTGGACCCGAACTATCGACAAACTGAGGGTTGGTGGAACACTGGCAATCCTGGCCCCGCGTTTCCCACAGATGAAAAAGTTCTCGGCCAGATTAAGGCCAGTGCAAGAAGCTACCTGCGAGCGTGGGATCCCATAAAGCAAAAATCGGTATGGGATGTTGAGCTAACGGGTCCATGGAATGGCGGCGTCTTATCCACTGCGGGTAACCTGGTGTTTCAAGGCACCGCTGATGGGCGACTTGTGGCCTACGACGACCACAACGGACAATTGCTTTGGGAGTTCGCCACGGGGACCGCGACGCTTGCTGGGCCAGTTTCTTATTCGATTGGAGACACGCAATACGTTGCGGTACCGGGCGGATTCGGTTCGGTGCTGTTCCTGGCACTCGGGGTGTTGATGCCAGAGGCGGTACCGAACCAAAAGGGTAGGGTGTTTGTTTTCAAGCTGGGCGGCGATGCCAAGTTACCTGCGACTACCACGGATGTACCGCCATTTCCCAAGCCGCCGGTTTTCCAATCGACTGACCAACAGGTAGCCAGCGGCAGAGATGAGTACGGATATTTCTGTTGGCAATGCCACGGCGCCAATGGGATCAGCTCAGGAGTGATTCCAGATCTCAGGCGGTCAGCCTATCTGCACGACGAAGCCGCTTGGCAGGCCGTAGTTATTGATGGGGCTCTGTCTGAAAAAGGCATGGGGCCCTTTGCGCAATGGCTGAGCGAAAAGGATGCTGAAGCCATTCGACACTATCTAATCGGCGAAGCCACCAGGGTCTATGAGGCTGCGAACTAACGAATCAGCGCCTGTAACCTCACTCCTGCCGCATTGGAATATTAAGGTAACTTGCGCTGGATATCTCTAATTGCAGTGGGCTGCCAGCATCGCTGACACTTTCATCTGAGACATCCCCACCGGTTCCGTAATTCACCTGGGCGAAGGGGTTAAAGTTTACGTCAACGATTGCCGCCACTCGGCTCCCTGCTCCGATCTTACGGCTGACCATTCGGCTTCGTCTGAATTCAACGGAGGTTAAGGCGCCAGGCACCAGCAATTGTCGGCTTTCCCGATCAGCCGCGTAACTCGCACGGCCGAGATAATAGGACAGGTGAAATGCTTGGCCATCGGGCAATAACTCATACAACGTTACCCCGAAGTCAAAATCACGTTTGTTGCTGGTGACCACCAAAGCCCCAGAGAATTGCCCGTTGATGGATCTTGCAGACTCAAACGCCTTGGAGACAAATATCAGGCCCGGACGTTGCTCCAAATCTCCACTAATGATCGGGAAGGGGTAGTAGTCATTGCGTGATTGATTACGGTCGGCAAAGTCAATCTCTAGGGTCAATGAAGCGGGCGCTTTTGAAGCCTCCGTGCTTAGCTGATGGGTGGTCTTGTCGTTTTGTGGTGTGAAATACCAACGTTCGGTTTGTTTGTTCATATCAAACAGTGAATCTGTATGGTGCCATTGGTTGTCCCCCATCCGTTGGTAATTCACCTTGGCTTTGATCAAGGCCGGCTTATCTGCGCCCTTGAGGACATGATCTAGCCATCGATAAGTGAGGGTCGGTGTGTTGATGGGCGCCACTGGGTCCAACGTGTAACCACGCAAAGTTTGTGGGGAGATGGTTTGCGCACCGAAATGATCGTAAGGGCCAATGACCAGATAGTGGGGCGCTTTGGTGTTGTGGCGTAGGTGCTCATTGAAATACTCAAGAGCTGAAATCTGACCGTCATCGTAGTAGCCAGTAATGGATAGCACTGGGATGTTGATGCGTTCGTATTCCTTGCCGTAAGGCACCATGGATTGCCAATACTCATCGAAGGAAGGGTGAGTAAGCCATTTCTGCAGCCACGGGTTTGGGGGTCCTTCGACCGCGTCGACCTGGCGAAACGGCCGGCCGCTAGCAAACAAGTTTTGACGCAGAGTATTCCAACGTTGCTGGTCGTTGTAGGTATCGTTGTCCAACATCGGGTTGTTAGATACGTAAAAAGGCCAAGCGTAGTTGGCCATCAAAAACACGTTGTTCTCCATCGGCAGGCCTTGACCGGGCATTGCAGCGGCGGAAGGAACAATGGTTTTTAGGGCGGGGTGTGGATTCTTAAGTGCTGCCCATTGACTGAAGCCGTTATAGCTGCCGCCGAACATACCGATCTGCCCATCGCTCCAGGGTTGTTGGCTGATCCAGTTGATCACGGTATTGACGTCTATTGCTTCGTTTTCATAGGGCGCGATGGGATTTGGGCTTGATCGTTTGCCGCGTGAAAACCCCACCACGCCAACATACCCCTCGGCTGCCGAGCGTATCGCTGTACGCAAATTTCTCAGCGGTACAGAGCTGGCGTAAATAGTAAACTCGAGGGCGGTGGGTTGTGCTTGGTCAAGGCGTTTGCGTACCACTATTGCGGATAAAACTACCCCATCTTTACCCTTGATAAGTACTTCATGGTCGATGTGGAATCGTCGCTTCTGATCTTCACGCAGTGCAGCAGTTGAGGATTCGATGGCGCGTTTGTAAGTGGACAAATCCACGGCTTGGCGTAACACGCGCATTGCTGCGGAGGGCTCTAGGTCTTTTTTGCCCATCGCCTCATTGATCATCCAATTGAGGTATGACTGTCCCGATGTAACATCGTAAGTGGCAAACTCATAGGCGCGCCAAGCATCAAGGTCGCTCAGTGCCGATAAGGATTGGTTCAAGATCCCTTCGACGGATTTGGTTTCCTTTGCAGCGCGCAACAGGAGCTCGTAATGATAGAAAGTGAAGCGGTTGCTATGGGTTTGTCCCAGCGATGACAGGATAGCCAAGGCTTGCTCGGTGTTGCCTGCAGCGACGTGCAGGCGCAGTAGGTCTTCGTTGTTATCAACAACCTCATTGGCAAGAAGATGTTCTGCCCAGCCTTTTAGTTGTTTGATGTCATGATCCGATGCCAGCCAAGTGTGATAGTCAAACTCTGCTGGTTGGCTTTTGGTGGGTAGCGAGCCGATAGCAATCAGCGTTATGAGTCGAAGAATTGCACTTAGTGATGGGATCATTTCATGTCCTGCCTTAATCCTTACTAGGGTCATTTTTTTCTGGTTAAGCGGTCGAATTTCCGCGTCTAATAGCGCCATGTTGAACCACGAATCAACCCTCCTTGAGATTTGCCATTGGAGAAAATCCACTGAACCGAGATGTCGTGGCTCCGTAGGTCAGCGCACTTTGTGATACAGCGCGTTATCATTTCAGTGGTGCAGATCGAAGTTTGCAATCTGGTGTTCTGGAAGTCGTGATTTGCCCATGATGGTGTCGTGATTTTTTTGTGACTAAGAACAAAAGACTTTCATAACATGGGCTTGCGATCACCGGGCGGGGCGTTCTACTTACTTTGAATGGATAAACAACAACGATGAATTGGAAAATAGAACAGTTTCATTTCTCGGAATCCCGTCGAACCCTGACTGCTGGTAGTCAGGTTGAGGCGCTGGAACCGTTGGTATGTGCTGTTCTGGTCCATCTATGTCGGCATCCCGATGAGGTGGTCACTCGAGATGCTTTGGTCGACGCTGTATGGCGGGGCAGAGTGGTGACCGACAATGCGGTCAACCGGGTAATCGTGAAACTGCGCAGTGCTTTCGGCGATGATGCCCGAAACCCAAAGTTTATAGTGACCCAATCGAAGACGGGTTATCGCTTGATTGCACCGGTGGAGATCATTAGACCCCATACTTCAGCGGGGTTATCTACGGCTCGTTACAAGGTTGTGGGAGTTGCACTGGTAATCGCCACGATGATTGGGCTGTCGACCGTGCTTTGGCATCAGTCAACCGGACCAGTGGCTCGCAGTGCGGCCCCTCTATATAGGGGCGGTAGCGATGAGTATGGCCCGGTGGTCTCGCCGGATGGCCGCACTCTGGCCTATTCGTCCTTTGAGGAAGATCAACTTCGCTTGTATCTGCGGGATTTACGCAGCGGCGAAGCCCGGAGGGTCGACTATGACCCTGGTTATAGCGGCGGTCCATCCTGGTCTAGTAACGGCCGCCGCCTGGTTTATTTGTATACCGAAGCACAGCGCTGCCAATTCAGGGAAATTGCCGTTTCCGGGCTCACTGGCAGTGAACCGAAAACGCTGCACAATTGTCCGGTGGGAAGCTTTGGCTTGGCTATTTATGGCCATCAGGGCGACAAACTCTACTACTCGGAAGCGCCAGACGGGCGAGAGCCCTATTCTCTATTTGAATTGGATATCGAATCCGGTGATCGCCGCCGATTACTTCAGCCCGTGCCGCTGTTGCGTGGCAATACGCAGTTCGACCTTCACCCTTATCGAGATGCATTGTTAATTTCCTCGCCTGACCAGCAGCAATGGCTGAACATTTACGAACTGGATTTGGCCAACCAGCAGCTTCAGCGGTTGTTTCGGTTGAACGAATACTCCTGCTGCGCGATATGGAACCACGATGGGTCGCGAGTCTCTTTACAAAGTGAAAACCCCTATGAACTTGTGAGCTTTGATTTGTCCGGTGCAGATCGTCGGGTTGATTACCGAGGAGTGCAGTTGATCGGCGCAACCACTCGCTTTCCCAATGCTGAGGATTACGTATTCATCGGTGCGAGTCACGACGCCGATATTGTTGCGTTCGAAGATACAGGGTTAACCCCGGCAACGGTGGTTAACTCATCGGTAAACGACCATCTTCCGGCGGTTGATCCCGCTGGTCGGCAGCTGGTTTTTCTGTCTGACCGCAGTGGTCAATACGAATTATGGGTTACTGATCTCAACACCGGTAAGGAATCACGGATTGATTCGGGAAACGGCGACTCCTATTACTACGGCATTGGTTGGGCACCGGACGGTAAACGATTGGCAGCCTTCAACAGTAATGAAATTGACGTGTTCAATTGGCCTGCAGGCAAGGCTCGGAAATTGAGGATTCCGCAGCTTGAGATCCGAGGAGTATCCTGGAAAGACGCTGAAACCCTAGCCTATAGTGTGAAAGAGAACGATCGTTGGGTGGTGAAACACTACGATATTCACAACGATCAGGTATCTGCCGGCCCGGCTAGGTGGGCCTATGTCCAATACGGTGTGAAAGCGGTCGATACCCTGTGGTATGACGCTGATGGTCAGACGTTTTATGGCATCGAGCAAACCGCCATCGATGTGTTGGACGATGTTCAACCCCTAATCAGGCGCCGCTTTAACGCCCACCTTGTTGACGGTACTCTGGCTTTTTATATCCAAGGTAAGGATGGTTGGCGCTTAAAGGTATCTAGGCAGGAGGATGGCCAATGGACCGAAAGTACAGCCCTTGGCTCAACGCCTAATCCTAGTCAGGTTGCCGTTTCAGGTGGGCGAATATATGTCTCTTGGCTAAGTCAAAGTACCTCGGATGTGTTTCGAACGATCAGAAATTAGCCAGTTGATTGGCTCAAATATCCGCTCGTCTAATAGTCGCGATGGAGCGCGAAGAAGGGTTGTCACTGTCGATCCGAACGGACAACGGTTCACCGTTAGGGTCAAAGATACCGGTGCCGCCATTTAGTCCATCCAGGCCGGCAGGCCAATCCAAACGCCGATGTTGAGAATTTCAGTCTCACCGACCATTAGGTCTGTCGTCGGCAATCCACTCGACTGCCATGTGGAGAACAATCGAAGGGGGCACTTGCGCATTTCCGCATTCTAAATCGCAATTTTTCAACCATCGTGAGGTCCATGGAGAGCCACAATCACAGTGTGGATTGCCCTATCGAAAGTACCCGCCGAAGGTTGCCTTGCCCGTGGCTCGCGCTATGCCTTGCAATTGCCGCTTGCGCCACGCCGATTAAAGAGCCTGAACCTAGCGGGTTTTTGACAGACTACTCCAGCCTCCAAGCGGTTTCGGAAAACCATCTGCAAGCACTAAATCCAGCCCTGGCGCACTATCATCAATTTGTGATCGAACGCCCCATCGTGCTTTACAAACCGGACGAGGGAGGTGATGAGTTTTCTGCCGATGAACTGGATGAGCTCAAAGATCATATTGTCGGGCAGTTTGCCAGCCGGCTAGGTAAAGACGAGGTATACCAGGTGGTAGATGAGCCCGGCCCTGACATTGCGCGATTGCGCTTTGTCATTACTGATCTTGACGCAACAGACGGTCTGTTAAATATCTCCTTCATCACCAAAGCCACCGGCGCTGGCCTAGGCGGCATTGCCATGGAGATGGAGGCCAGCGATTCGATCAGCGGTGAACAGCTACTGGGCGCTGTTCGATGGGGCACCGGGAGCCGGGTGCTGCGGGCCGGGATTACCCGTCTCGGGGATGCCAAAATTCAGACTAGCCGCTGGGCCCGAGATTTTCGCCAGCTGCTTGACGAGCTGGCTGAGAAAGGCTGAGCGATCGCAAAAGCCCTCGCATTCAGCGTGAAATCTTTTGGGGTCCCTAATCCTCGCCGAGTTAGCCACGGTTTGCCTTGATTTTCGCCACCAGAGTTTCAAGCATCTGGTCACGGATAGGTGCAACGATGCTGGATGCAATCACCCAGTCTGGTGTGACCCCGTCCGACTTTGGTTCGCCGGATGGCCTGATGATGTGTGCTTTAGGAAAACCTACCGTGAAGCCAGTATTGGGCAATGAAAATTGCTCCATAGCGCCGTAGGTGGTGGCCATATCCGAAGTCTTTTCGCCAACGATTAGACCGAGTTTGTAGTCTTGAACGATGGCCGCTACATTCACTGCGTTGGAATAGCTATGGCGATTGATCAGCACAAAGACCTCTCCCGTAAATTGTTTTCCCTCTCGGGGTTTCGAGTAGGGGATCTCAAAATCAAATACCTCGCCGCGGGGCACTTTGTCGTACTGTTTTGCAAACAGTGCCGAGACCGACTCTGCGGCGCCAGGGTTTTGTTTGAGTCGGGCTAAATTGGACGCGGCGGCTTCATCGCTGGAGCGGATCAGAAAGGCGGAGCAAAAACGAAAGGGCCTATTGGCAATCCAAGCCAACATAGGGTCGCTGAAGGAGTTGTCGCCGCCCGGGTTCGCCCGCAGATCGATAATCAGTTGCTTGGCGTTTTGTTCTATAAGTTGCTCAAACGATTGGTCAACGAAGGCCACGAATGCCGTGTTGTTCCATGGTTGGTCGGGTTGCTCGGAGTTATAAAAAGGACCGGGGCGCAAGTAGCCGATGTTTTGGTCCAGCATTCGAAATTCTCGGTCGGTGCTGCTCAGAGAAAAGCGTTTGTCTAGGGCAGCTGCCGCTTTGCGCTGTGCTTTGCGAGACGAAGCATCAATGGTGATTTCAACGATTTGATCACCACGGCGCAACTTGAGAAGAAATTGTTCTACCTCCCCAACAACGGCCCAAAGGTCTCTAGGGAACGTAAATTCCATTAATGAGTGAGCAATATAGGGTGAGTCGGCCGAGATGTGTTCCGCAACTCGGTTCAGCCAGTCGGCCACGGCTATGCCATTGATGGCCACGATTTCATCACCGCCGCGAATGCGAGGGTCACCGCTATAGTTCTCACCGACGTAAGCGGCGCCATTCACAATTCGAGGGTAGATCGGAAAGGTCCGTCCGCCGGCGTCACGAAACACCTCATAGGCCTGGTCGGGAAAATCGATTCGGGCGTGGGCCACCTTGCCAAAGGCCACAAATCTCTGAAAGGTGAGTTGGGCCTCAAAACGGCTCACGGGCTGGTTAAACGATTCCATCATTTGCCTAAAACGATCGTCGTAGGCTTGCTGACTGCGGTGCACAAACAGGTCGGCATGGGCGCTTTTGAGGCCGCTGTACAGTGAAGCAAAATCCTCCTTGAGAGTGGTCGGAGGGATGAGCTCCTGCCAGGAGTCGGCACCCCTCGGGTGAGTCAGGTCTTGGGCGGATACCGACAGTACAAAGGCCCAGAGCAGTAGGGCGATCATGCGGGTACGTTGGCGCATATCTCAGTCCTTATTTTTGGATGCGGCCAGTAAATACTGTTGTTGGGCGTTAGATCCATGTCGGCAAGTTCTTTTTTTCCTGACCAAACCCTGACGCGAGGTAAATCAGCGGCTTATGCGATAATAACCTGATGAGTCAGGAGGCCGAAAACACCGCATCAGTGGAACAATCCCGACTGGCATCGTTTATGCTCGGTCCTTGGAACGTGGACCCCGGAACCGGCGTAATGGTGAGCGGTGATGAGCATAGGACCCTAGAACCAAAGCTCATGGAATTGTTGGTGTTTTTTGCTGCTAAGCCTCTCCAGGTTTTTACCCGAACTGAAATTGAAGGGGCGTTGTGGGCGGATCTTGTTGTTGGGGAGGACACGGTAGCTCGAGCGGTCTCCCGGTTGCGTAAGGCCCTGGGCGATTCCGCACAGTCGTCGCGTTTCATTGAGACGCTGCCTAAACGGGGTTACCGCCTCATCGCGCCGGTGTCCGAACCTTATTCCCAGGCCCAACCCATACGCCAGCGCGTGGGTTGGCGTGTACCGCTGGCTCTATTGGTTGCCGCAGCGTTAGCGACGTCAGTCTGGCTCAGGTTGCCTCAACATACTGCACCCAATGTCGACGCCAATGCCGATTCGTCCAGCCAGATAGTGGCGCGGGCTGATGACCTTTACATGCGGTTTACCCGCAGTGAAAACGAAGCGGCTATTGGTCTTTATGAGCAGGTGCTTGGACAACACCCCGACCACACGGATGCCCAAGCCGGCCTTGCCAATGCGCTGGTGCAGCGTGTGGTGCGCTGGCCTAGGCAGGCAGGGCAACATCGCCAGGGCGTCAGCTCGTTGCACGAAGCACTGGACAGTGGTCTGACTCAAGGCCCAGAAGCGGAGGCCGTTTTGGGTCGCGCTGTTGCCCTGGCCGAGCGTGCTGTTCGTATGGCGCCTGAAGATCCCCAAGCATTAAAAGCGCTCGCCTTTGCGACTACTGCCCAGGGAGACATTCAGGGTGCTGAAGTGCTATATCGAAAGGTGATTTCCCTAAACCCCAACGCCTGGGCCGCGCATATTAATTTGGGGGAAATTGCCACCATGGGTGACCAGCCAGCTCAGGCCATAGAACAGTTCGAGATGGCTTGGGCCGCCATGACGCGGGCCTATGACTATGAACCTCAGCGGGTTGGGCCCTGGCAGGTGGCACTGGGCGTTGTCATTGGGGAACGCTATGAGCAACTAGGCCAACCGGTTGACGCTGAGTTGTGGTATCGACGGGTGCTAGCCAAAGCACCTTATGAGCCGGAAGCTACGGTCAAGCTTGCTCAACTTTTAGCAAACAGTGGTGAACCCTTGGAGGCAAAGGCGTTATGCCGGGCGTTGACTGATCGCGTGGGTGACTATCCGGGATGCCAGTAGTTAGCACCGGTTTTTGCCATCGTCAAAAGCAAATGAACAACGTCCCTCATTGACTACCCGACGCAATTCCAGCCAACTCATCCTCAATTTTTTGATGACTGCGCCACGTAAGAGCGTAAAGGTTTTGACCGTCGCCAACACCATCTCATCATCAGCCAACAGAACACCGCTATCGTTTAAGACAGGGTACGTTCTAGCGCTCGCTGCCATCCCTGCAATAATCCATGGCGGTCCGTTTGAGTCATTTCTGGCGCAAACTCCTGGTCCAAGCGCCAGATCTCTGCCAGTTCGTCCAAGTCTTGGTAAATCCCCGCCGACAGCCCAGCCAGATACGCTGCTCCCAATGCGGTGGTTTCCATCACCGCCGGTCGCAATACCGGTACATTGAGAATGTCGGCCAGAAACTGGCACAACCAATTATTTGCCACCATACCGCCATCGACTTTCAGCGATGTTGGGCTAACCCCATCGCCGGCCATGGCAACGAGCAGGTCACTGGTTTGGTAAACCACCGATTCCAACGCCGCTCGGGCTAGGTGGGCCGAGGAGGTATCGCGGGTTAATCCAAACAGCGCGCCTCGGGCATCCGGATCCCAATGTGGCGCACCAAGGCCAGTAAACGCCGGAACCAGATAGGTGCCGTCATTGCTACCAAGTTTTGAGGCCATGGCTTCGGTGTCCGCTGCATGCTCAACCACACCCAAACCATCACGAAGCCATTGAACGGCAGCGCCAGCGACAAATATGGACCCTTCCAGCGCATAGCTGACTTTATTTTCCAGCTGGTATCCAACCGTCGACAATAGCCGGTGATTGGATCGCAATCGTTTGCTGCCGGTATTAAGAAGCACAAAACCACCGGTTCCATAGGTACTCTTAAGATCCCCTTGTTGAAATCCGCCTTGGCCGATGGCGGCTGCCTGCTGGTCTCCTGCAACGCCACCAATGGGTAACGTATGGCCCAGAAGGTCCGCCTCAACGGTACCGAAATTGGCCACGCAGTTTTTCACCTGGGGCAAAATCTGCGCCGGGATCGAAAACAGACCGAGCAGGTCCGGATCCCAGCAGCAGTCAGTGATGTTGTACAAGCTGGTCCGACTCGCGTTGGTTGCATCGGTTACGTGTTGCCGGCCACCGGTGAGGCGCCAAATAAGAAAGGTATCGATGGTGCCGGCAAGGAGTTCACCGCGCTCGGCGCGCTCTCGACCATTGGGCGTGTTGTCCAGAATCCAAGCCAACTTTGTCGCCGAAAAATACGGATCAAGCAGCAGTCCTGTTCGATCCTTAACCATCGCCTCATGACCTGAACGGCGCAATTGGCGACACTGCTCGGCGGTACGTCGGTCTTGCCAGACAATGGCGTTGTATATTGGAGAACCGGTCTTGCGATCCCAAACCAGCACGGTTTCCCGCTGATTGGTAATGCCAATACTCGCGACCTGATAACCGGCCCGGTCAGCAATAGATAGGGCGTTGCGGCACACCGACAGAGTGGAGTCCCAAATGTCCTCCGGATTGTGTTCAACCCAGCCATCATGAGGAAAGATTTGCACAAATTCTTGCTGATCCTTGGCAACCACTTTGGACGACTTGGTAAACACCATGGCGCGAGTCGATGTTGTGCCTTGATCAATGGCTAACAGGGCAGGTTGAGGCATAGGACTATCCGGTGGTGTCTGGCGTCATTATCTCATCGGGTTTTTGATACTTTCAGGGCTTTTTGTGCCGGTAACAGCATTCGACCCTCGGGGACAGGTCCAAGTGCCAGGTTGGATTGGACCTGGCACTTGGTCCAGCAGGAACACCCCGAACGGCTAGCTATAGATCGTTACTCACAACTGGAGCATTGGGATCGATAAGACAGCCCGCTCCAAGATTCTAAAGGCGCCAATCCCTGGCGCCGTCAAAACAATGTCGAGGCTCAGCTCGTCGTCGCATTCAATCCAACTCAATAGACCTGCCGATCACTGTGCTTTAGTCTCGACAACGTTTTCAGACGGCGCCAGTAGATGACCTAAGAATCCACTCAAACCCGACAAGAAGCTCGCGACCCCCGCACTTTCTGCAGCAGCATCTCGCCACGCGAAGACCAATAACTTCGATGGAATGTTGTCGTCATCGGTCAGCACCACAAAAGCCAACGTGCGCAGTTCTTGTAACGACAGCTCGCGCAAGAATTTACTTTCCCCTGAACCCAAGGTATGGCGACGAATATCGGCCCACAAAGCCGACCGCGATTCAGCACTCAGACCCAATGCATCGATAATACCCTTAAGGGCGTAGGGTGTATCCAGTGACCCCGCTTGCACCTCGCTTGTTTGCGAGGCCATCTCTAGCGTGCCAATTGATAGCGTCGAATCCAACGCAAACATACCTTGCCATTGATGCCCAAGATAACTATGGCTCTCTTCCCACACGGTCTGGAATACTTGTTCGGGTGTTGCATCTTTTTCGACGCGGTCAACCACGCCCAAGACAACACGGGTGCGCGAAGATAGACCGTTGAACGCCTGCGCGAAGTCACCGATTTCGTCACGCGATTTATCGGCGATCGTGGTTCCAAAATCGCCTTCAGAAACTTTCTGACAACTCTGAGCAGCGTTCTTTATTCGTCGCGTTACGCGCAACCAGAACCAACTCACGGTAAACAACAACACCAACGCACCGATCAACCATGACAACTTCACGAGTTCCCTCGCGCTGCTTAAACTATCGGTGGCTTGGGTTTGCAATGTTTGTTCGAGCGAATCAGCAGCAGCCTTAAGCGGCGGCGCTTGCTCTGCGAGAAATTCCGCTGCCCATTCCAATCGAGGCTCATCGACATCGCCAATTTTTTCGGCCAAACCGCTGGCAAAACTTGAGTGAAGTTCCTGGAGACCGGAGACGTTTTCCAAATGCGTTTGGACACCATCGAGTTCAGCGATAGAAGCACTCAGACCCGATAAGTCGGCGTTTAAGCTAGGATAGAACAGTTTCAAATCGCGATTGTAAGATGCGAAATCACGCGGCGCTTCTGTCTCATAGAGCATCGCTCGGCGAGCTAAGTCCGCCGCTCGCATACTCACAGCACGAGCGATCAATACATTTTGTTGATCTTCTTGTGCTTGCTCGAAGCGAATGACATTAATCGCCAAAATCCCCGCAAAGATCAGCATTATCAGCAATAGAGCGGTAAGAACTTGCGTCTGTAATGATAGTCTCATGATTTCCCCCTGGTAATTTGTCTTGAGAGGGAGACCCCAATGCCCCAACAAAGCTGACAAAATAGAGGAAGAAAACAGTTGAATAGAAGAAAAAATGAGAACTAGAGCACACAAACAAGCGCTCTGACGAAAAATGTGCACGAACTTCAGTGTGGCGTCAGCTCAGCGTCAACCAAATTGGGGTCCAAATTGGGGTCAGACAACTTTCTCGAAAAAGTGTGGTGCCCGATTGCTGATTGTGTAGCCCGAAAAGTTGTCTGACCCCAATTCCGTAGGGAGGTACAGGACACGGACGGCGGTTGATTCGGTGCCCGACTGAAAGTAACAACAAGACAATGTTCACGAACTAATTCTTGGGCTAGCAAAGGCTTTCCGAAAGCAGGCTGACACGCAAAAACGACCCACTGGGTCAGCGAATGACGATACATCCATATTGTTTGAGGTTGTTTCCAGATACTTGAAATTACTTTGACTCTGCTTGGCAAGCACCTAGCTACGCTTCCTGGCTCTAGTTTTAATCAGACTATCGAACTAGGCCGCAGGCTTCCGCTCCAATATTGCCACCATGTACTCGCTTACAATTTTGGCTATCTTGTATGCCAACAATGGCGGCACTGCATTTCCTACCTGATTGTGACGCTTTGACGGCTCGTGGTGCCGCTTGCCGCTCACCAGAAGGTCATGAAAAGTTGAGGAAAGAGTGCCTGGTATCGCTTCAGTATTTTCTAATGGCTCGGAATGGGTATCGCCAGTTGTCAAATTTGTCACCTTGACGGATTTTTCTAGCATTTTTGTTTGAGCAGCCGTAAACCAAAGGCCTAGCAGTCAATTAGCTTCCAAGATCGACGCCTATTACCAAGGTAGTTGCTCGTAAAATGTTTTTGCTGTGTCATACACGTCCTCGAATTCAGGCAATTCACCTTCTATTTCGTTTTGAAGGGTGTGGTATTCAGCCCTTGATCTTTGGCGAATCTCTGGGTCCTGTAAGGATTCAGAGTTTGCTTCGATTCCTCGCGATGCTGCCTTTTTCATCAAGCTGGTTTTGATTTTTTTTCGTTCCAACTTGGTTGTTTCTGGTAGTTTTTTAATGAGAAGAAATAGATCGTAGACGTCTTGGCGTCGTTGCCTGTTTCTCGCTTTTTGTTGTAAGACTGCCCGGTATTTTTCTGCAAACAGGTCAGCTAATGAATAGACCCTGATTGTTTCTCCTTCGGTAATAGCAAAATTTTCTGTATTCAGCATGAGTTCGTTCATGCTGAAATCTATGTCGAGCGTTGTAGGGCTTTTACCATCAAGTAGCCGTTTATGTTTCGGCTCATATTTATAAGCGTAGCCTATTTTCATTTTTATCGATGGGAATTTTGCATTCGGGTTTTTTGATGGTTGTACTTTACAACTTTGTACTCTGCATTCGAGGTCATAGCCCAAATTCTCTGCGACTATTGCCATGCTTTGATTTAACTTTCTTTGGATCTCATCTTTATCATTTTGAGCAAGAGATTGGTTTGTCGAGAAATCTATGTCGGTTGTGTGCCGATGGGTTCTGTATTTTATCGCGAGGAGTACTCCCCCTTTCATTACCATTGAAGATTGTAGGTCGGCGTCATTGGAGATTCCCGACAGAGCAATATGAACAGCTTCCCTAAATTCTCTTTGCCCTTTTGATGGGGATTCGGTTATCCAATCGATTATCCCGCCCTCATTGAAAAAACCCGACATCGATAGATTTCCCTATCCCAAATTTCCAACGTTGATCGAGAGTTTCCACTTGTCTGAGAACTCTGGTAGGTATTCGCCACTTGGATCTAGTTTTCTAGACCCACCGCGCTGAGCGTATGAAACCCAGTCATGGAAGCAAGGGCTATCCAAGCCAAGCAGCTCTTCCAGTAAGTAACCTGCCCTAACTTTATCTATTTGACTGCCGTGACTAGTTACTTCGTCAGTAATCAATCTTTGGTACTTTTCAGCGTATTCTGAGAAAACTTCGAGAACATGAGCCATACCTCCACATAGGTCTGGGGCCTTAAGCATATCTAGGAAAGTTCTTCCAACAGTTGATACTCGAAGAGTCATCTTCTGCACATTCCTGTATGCCCCGAGATGAATGCTGTTTTGCCTGTGTACCACTGTCTTCCCGATTTTTTCCATTTTTATTTTTGCCAATCGTGGCAGGCCATTACTCAAGTAGATATCAAGATCTTCTCCTAGGTCCTTTTTCATTCGCTCTAGTGCGAATTCTTTCCATAGGTTCTTGCCGGGGGAGGAAATGAATAATTTACCAGGAATACGATTTGTTAGACCGTGGTAATCCATAGCGCTTAGGTGAGATACGTAGCAAAATGGATCTACTGAGCATGCGATTTCGCTGGGCTGAGCGTCCTTTCTCCCGAGGATACTGAATACATATTTTGTTGCTAATCCCCTGTAATGGTTAAGAATGCCTTCATCCAGCATTGAGTTTTGGATCTTTGATAGCTCTCGACTGCTTGCGAATTCTTTTGTAATGGACGCAATTGGTTCTCGTCCAATCGACTTTTTTCGATACAGTCGATGCAGAGCTAGTGCAAGTTGGTAGTTCGTAATAACAGGTTGATTCAACTCCGTTATCTTTTTGGCAACTGCTTTTTTGAGTTTCATCACGATACTCATGCTATACGTCCTTAGGACGTATAGCATGAGTATCGACAAATATCAAAAATGTCAGAGCGAATTTGGGCTAGATCTACTTATATCCGGCTATATTTTTCTATACAAAGGCGTTGTATTTGGCTATCCTTGCGTCCTTAGGACGCAAGGATAGCCAATTCTATAATTTTCATTTTGTAGATTGAATAGACAATCCGTCTATCGGTACTGCCAACTGAGCCTCGCTGGTAGAATCAGAGTGTAATCCCTCCGGAAATTAATCGTCGCTCGAAGTAGAGTTTTCCATTGACAGGAGATTCTACGAAATGAAGAAAGGACGATTTAAGGAAAGCCTGATATTTCAGGTGCTCAAAGAAGCCGAAGCCGGCGTCCCGGTGCCAGAGCTCTGCCGCACCCATGGCATGAGCACCGCCAGCTTTTATAAGTGGCGCGCCAAATACGGCGGAATGGACGTTTCCAGCATGAAGCGGATGAAGGAGCTCGAGGAAGAAAACGCTCGGCTGAAAAAGATGTATGCCGAGGAAAAGCTCAAAGCTCAGATCGTAAGGGAAGCTCTTGAAAAAAAGTGGTGACGCCATCTCGACGCAAAGAGATGGCGCAAAAAGCCGTGAATGACAGAGCGGTGACTATCCGATTGACCTGTCTGGCCTTTGGTATTTCTGAGACGTGCTATCGCTATCAGGCAAAGCTCAGCGATGACAATGCACTGATTGCCGATTGGTTGTTGCGAATCACGACGGCAAACCGCCGTTGGGGATTTGGCTTGTGTTTTTGCTTCCTGAGAAACGTGAAAGGTTTTGGTTTTAATCACAAGCGCGTCTATCGCATTTATCGTGAGCTGGAACTGAACCTTCGGATCAAGCCGCGTCGCCGGATCAAACGGAATAAACCTGATTCATTGGACGTTCCTCGTCAGATCAACCAGACCTGGTCCATCGATTTTATGCACGATCGTTTGGCTGATGGTCGAGCATTTAGAACGTTCAACGTGCTGGACGACTACAACCGAGAAGGCCTGGGCATTGAAGTTGATCTGAGTCTGCCAGGAGCACGCATCACAATGGCGCTGGATCAGATCATCGAATGGCGAGGAGAACCTAGAGTCATCCGATCAGACAATGGCAGTGAAATGCTCAGCGCTGAATACCAGACGTGGGCCGAAAACCGAGGCATCAAACTACTGTTCATCCAGCCCGGAAAGCCCACTCAAAATGCTTATGTGGAGCGATATAGCCGAACGGTTCGACACGAATGGTTGGATGAGCATCTGTTCGAATCCATCGATCATGCGCAGCAAACGGCGACGCAGTGGTTGTGGCGTTGCAATAACGAACGGCCCAATACGGCCATTGGAGGAATAACTCCGATCCAAAAGCTTGCGTTAGCAGCTTAATAGCTACTTCCAGCAGCGGTTAAAAATGGGGGGATTACAGACCCTCATGTGCAAATGAGTCTCAGACTTCAACAGGCGTTTGGGCTCAGGCGCGAAGAAGCCATCAAGTTTATTCCGACCCTGGCGGACAAGGGCACAGAGGTCTATCTGAAGCCCACTTGGACCAAAGGTAGCAAAGAGCGATTAATCCCTATTCGTACGACCCAGCAAAAAGAACTGCTGAGTGAAGCCAAGCGTCTGGCCGGAAAAGGCTCGTTGATTCCGTCCCACCGTAAATACATCCACCAACTTCGAATCTATGAGCGGCGACCGCAAACGCTGGCCTGTCCAAGATGCATGGGCTGAGGCATGCCTATGCGCAGAAACGCTACTTCGAACTCACTGGTTGGGAGTGCCCTGCAAATGGTGGACCCAAGAAGTCCCAAATGGCTGAAAACCTTCGTTACATAGATACGCTAGCGCGGCAAGAGATCAGTCAGGAGTTGGGCCATACGCGACTACCGATTACCGACGTCTATCTGGGCTCTTGATGATTATCGCAGCGGCCGGGCAAGGCGAACCAGACAGTAAAGCTGAGCGACTTGAAACCATTGGCGTCCAGCAGGTCGCTGAACTCTTGCGGTGCTGTCCAGAAACTGTCAAACGCGCAGCGCGAAAAGGTGACCTCCCCGGTCGCCGAGTTGGCCGCTCGTGGGTCTTTGTTCGCGCAGACGTCATCAACTTCGTGCGGGGGTATACTAATCCCGAGCGGTCGCCGCACCTACCCAATAGGAGACTGCATTCATGCAAATCTACCAACGTGGAAAAAGCGGCATCTGGTGGGTTCGGTTCACAACGCCGAACCACCAAAGAGTACGCGTCAGCTCTGGGACTGCCGACAAAAAAGCGGCCCAAGAATTCGCCGACAGACTAAAAGCGGATTCATGGCGTGTTAGCAAGCTCGGGGAAAGTCCCCGAAGATCATGGCAGGAAGCTGTGGTGCGGTTTTTAAAGGAAACCTCCGACAAACGGACTCACTACCAGGACATCGCAAAGTTGAAATGGCTTGATCCTCATTTGGGACACCTGCAGCTCGATGAAATAAGACCGGACGTCATTCGTTCGGTGCGAGAGCTTATTTTGTCTGGCAAAGGACCCAAGGGCGGCTCAAGTCACGCAAACGCTAATCGATATCTCGCGGTAATCCGAGCGATTCTTCGAAAATCGGCAACCGAGTGGGAGTGGTTGGAGCGCGTACCAGCGATCAAGCTGTCCTATGAGCGTGGTGGTAACCGCCAAGATTTCCGTTGGCTTACTCGACATCAGGCGAATAGTCTGCTCGATCGGTTACGCGAGCATCCGCACATTGCCGATATGATGAGGTTTACACTCTCTACAGGCTTGCGAGAACGTAATGTCACTCAGCTTGAATGGTCCCGTGTGGATTTGAGTCGTCGAGTCGCTTGGGTTGCCGCCAGTGAGTCCAAGTCAAAACGCGCGATGTCTGTACCTTTGAATGACGATGCGTTGACGGTACTGCGGCAATGGCGTTTCAAACACACGGAGCGTGTTTTTTGCTGGAAGGGTCGTCCTGTGAAAAGGGCCAATACGAAAGCATGGCGAGATGCACTGGAGTCCGAGGGTCCAAAACCTCGTGCCGGAAAGCATCCCGAGAACTTCCGTTGGCACGATCTGCGTCATACCTGGGCGACCTGGCATGTGATGTCCGGAACCCCTCTGGAGGTGCTACAAAAGCTTGGCGGTTGGGCCAGTTTTGACATGGTTTTGAGGTACGCACATCTTGCCCCAAGCCATGTAGCAGCCTATGCAGCTTACGTATCTGGCACAAATCTGGCTCAAATGGAAAACGGAACAAACGTCACGCGTATTGAGGCTGCGCCAACACGCTGAAATATCGAGGAAAAATGGTGGGCCGTGTAGGATTCGAACCTACGACCAATGGATTAAAAGTCCACTGCTCTACCAACTGAGCTAACGGCCCCCCTAGGAAGGTCGCAAAGGATAATGTAATCCTCGCTGGCTGTACAGACCATAGGTCAACGGATTTTGTCCTGCCGCGTTGTCATCTCTGAGAGGTAAACCACACATCAGGGAGACATCCTATGGCTATTCGTCGAATTTTACTGGCGTTAATCTTTATTTCCGCGGGCGGGCAGCTCTGTGCTCAACCGTTTACCGGCAACATTCCATTACCGACTTTGGGCCCCGATAGCTACCAGGGATTTCAAGGCGGGTTGTATCCAGGCGGCAGTAATCAGGTGCCGGTGAGTCATGGCGAGGCGGCCAGGATTCAGGCTGCAGCCATCACCCCGCTAGATGCTTTGGGCAATGCAGATGGGCAGGGGAAAACCGGCTTCATTACCATTGGTATGTCCAATACCACTCAGGAATTTAAAGTCTTTGAGCGCTTCGCTGATCTCACCGTTAGCCGCCGCTCTCGGGTTGTGCTGGTCAATACGGCACAGTCTGGGCAGACGGCAGACGTTATCGCCGACCCAGACGCGCTGTACTGGCGAGTTGTGCAGGACAAACTCGCTGCCGCCGGACTTAGCAATCAGCAGGTGCAGGTGGCCTGGGTAAAGCTGGCCCAGCGCGACCCTGTCACGACGTTCCCGGAACATGCTCGCGCCCTGCAAGGGCAGATTAGCGCGGCACTCAATAATGCTCGTGATCTTTTTCCGAATCTGCGCATCGCCTTTTTGTCCAGTCGCGTCTATGGCGGTTATTCCGACGACCCGCAACGGGGTGAGCCGTTGAGCTATGAAACCGGGTTTTCCGTTAAGTGGTTGATTGAAGAGCAAATCAATGGCGCACCGCAGTTAAACTTTGATCCGGCAGTGGGCCCGGTAGAGGCGCCCTTATTGCTATGGGGTCCCTATCTTTGGGCCGACGGCATCAATGAAAGCCAGTCGGGTCTGCGTTGGTTGGCAATCGATTTTGAAGCAGACGGTGTCCATCCCAGTCTGCATGGAGAGTTAAAAGTAGGGCGTCGTCTTACACGCTTTTTCGACAATCTCACCGATTTTGTTCGCCCCTGGTGGCAAGGCTTGGCAGCCCGCGGCCTGCATCCAATGATTGTTGAGGATGACGCCACTGTAGATGCGCTCCAACCCGGCGGAAACTTCGGCGGTTTACCAGCACTTAGCACCGGCAATGATACCCGTTCCATCTATCTGCGCTTCGACACTAGCCGGATACCGGTGAGCGACGTGCTACATGCCAAGTTAAGCCTTAGAAGCTTAGCCAATTCCGCCGCTACCATCAGCGTAGATCTGGCGGACGACAGCAACTGGGACGAACACAGCATCACAGCAAACAATGCCCCGCTGGCATCGGGCAATGCCCTGTCTGAGGGGGTGTTGTGGTCGAGGGACTCGTCCCCCAGCTTTGATTTAACCGACGCCCTGCGGCGCGATGATGATGGCATCATTACGGTGGTGATTACCCGCCAGGAAGGGTCCTTTCAGGAACTGGCGGCCAAGGAAAACTGGCACGGGGGCAGGCCAGCACTGTTTGTGTCCTACAAAGGGCAACACCGGCCCGACGTCATTCACCGCGGCGAATTTGAACTTCGTTATTAAATCGTTGGTTGCGGTGCTGATAGTGGGCTTGCTGTCAGCACCGTAGCTGTTCTGAATTGACGATTGCGCACTTAAGCCTGCCCGCAAGCAGTCACATTTTTTCTCTGAGCGCGGTTTTTTGTTGCTCGCTGAGAAACGCGCTTTGAAGTCCATTTCTTTGCGCCTGGTGGATCTGTTCCAGGCTAAGGCCAGCCGCCGGCGCCGCGGTCTCGTATTCGTGGGGCAGGTCGATGCCGCTGATGGACGGGTCGTCAGTATTTAGCGTCACGTTGAGTCCCGCTGCCATCATCTTGCCCACCGGGTGGGAGGGGTAATCGGCCACTGCGCTAATGTGAAGGTTAGAGGTAATACACACCTCCAGTGGCACTTGGTGTTCGACCAAATGCTCCACCAGTTGTTGATCTTCCAGGCACCGAAAGCCATGTCCGATTCGGGATGCCCCCAGATCGTTTAACGCCGACCAAACGCTTTGCGGGCCATCGGCTTCTCCGGCATGAACGGTCACCTCAAGGCCGGCGTCCCTGGCCCGGCGGAAATGCTTTTTGAATAAGGCGGCGGGAAACCCGGCTTCGTCACCGGCCAGGTCGATGGCCACTAGGGCCTGTTTTGCGCTCAGCAAGGCTTCCAGTTCCTGTTCACAAATATCCGGCCCATAGGTCCGGCTCAGGATGCCAATGAGGTTACAGTGGATTCCGGTTTCTTCGCGGCCTTGCTGGACGCCTTCCGCGACCGCGGATACCACGCTGGCCGGATCCAGCTTGTGGGTTTCGGCCATGAACCATGGGCTAAATCGCAGTTCAGCGTAATCTATGCCGTGAACGCCAAGATCGAGCACGTTCTCATAGCCAATGCGCCGGCAGGCGTCCAGGTCCACCAGAATCTTGGTCAGGTATTCGAACCGCTCCAAAAAGGCCAGTAAACCCGGTGCGCTGTGATCAATCTGGACCCACGGTCTGAGTGTCTCTGGCGTTGATGCGGGCAGACTGACGCCATGCTTTTTTGCCAGGTCCAGTAGGGTGGTTAGGCGCACATTGCCATCTAAGTGGCGGTGCAGGTCGGTCAGGGGCAGGTTTGGGTTAATCATTGGCGCGGATTGTCGATCCACCCCTTGGTGTGTGTCAATCGTTCCGGGAAAACGACCCGCGGCGGCGGGTCGTTGCTGGGATCAGGCCAACAGGCTGCGCAGCATCCAGGCGTTTTTCTCATGGATGTGCATGCGTTGGGTTAACAGGTCAGCGGTGGGTTCATCACCGGTGCCATCAACGATCTGGAAAACGCTGCGAGCGGTGCGTACGACGGTTTCCTGTCCATCGGTCAGTTGACGGATCATGTCTTCCGCACTGGGAACCCCGGTTTCTTCATCTATCGAGGACAGGGCCGCGAACTGTTGGTAGGAGCCCGGTGCCGCAACACCCAAGGCGCGAATGCGCTCGGCGATTTCATCCACCGCGACGGCAAGCTCGGTGTAATGGGTTTCAAACATTGTATGTAAGGTGGCAAACATCGGGCCGGTAACATTCCAATGGAAGTTATGGGTCTTCAGATATAATGTGTAGCTGTCGGCCAGCAGTCGAGAAAGACCTTCGGCAATCTGTTTGCGGTCGCCTTCGTTAATACCGGTGTTGATGTTCATGGTGCGTTCTCCCTAAGTGATGGGATCAGTCTACGCAGTGACAATCAATTGTTCAAATTAATTAAAAACATTTAATTAATAGAAGTTTCCTATCAGTGACTGACCCAGCAAGCCGCCAGCTGAATATCAGCTTCGACCCGGATCTGCCGATTAGTGCGCACATTAAGGAGATCTGTGCCCACTTGAAAAATCACCAGGTGTTGGTGGTAGCCGGAGAAACCGGCTCAGGCAAAACCACTCAGCTACCCAAAGCCTGCCTGCTGGCAGGTCGCGGCAAATCAGGCTGGATCGGTTGCACCCAGCCGCGGCGCATCGCGGCGCGCAGTATTGCCAGCCGGCTAGCAGAAGAATTGGCCGTTCCAGTGGGTGACGCCGTCGGCTATCAAGTGCGGTTTGATCAGCGGGTCAGTAAAGACAGCCTCATTAAGGTCATGACCGACGGTATCTTGCTCAGCGAGACCGAGCGCGATCGCCACCTTAAGGCCTACGATACGCTGATTATTGATGAGGCCCATGAGCGTTCGCTAAATATCGATTTCCTTCTGGGGTATTTGAAACGCTTGTTACCCAAGCGCCCAGATCTGCGAATAATCATTACCTCAGCCACCATTGATACCGCGAGGTTTTCCGCCCACTTTGATGATGCCCCAGTGATCGAGGTATCCGGGCGAACCTATCCCGTTGAGATGCGTTATCAGCCGTTGATGGACGATAGCGGAGATACCCAAGATCTTGCTAGCGGTATTGTGGATGCGGTGACCGAACTTAGCCGCGTTGACCATCGGGGCGACGTGTTGGTGTTCCTATCCGGCGAACGGGATATTCGCGAAGCGGCCGATGCGCTGGCAAAGGCGCAGCTGAAGGGCACAGAAATTCTTCCGCTGTACGCCCGGCTTTCCCGGGCTGAACAACAACGTATTTTCAAACCCGGTCCTGCTCGACGGATCGTGCTCAGCACCAATGTGGCAGAAACCTCGTTGACGGTGCCGCGGATTAAGTTTGTGGTGGATACGGGTCTGGCCCGAATTTCCCGCTACAGCCAGCGCAGCAAGGTGCAGCGACTGCCCATAGAACCCATCTCCCAGGCCAGCGCGAATCAGCGCGCCGGGCGTTGTGGCCGCTTAGGGCCTGGGGTCTGTATTCGGCTGTATTCCCAAGACGATTTTGATTCCCGTGATCGCTACACCCAGCCCGAGATACTGCGAACCAACCTTGCTGCGGTGATTTTGCAGATGGAGATGCTAAGGCTTGGCAAGGTAGATCAGTATCCATTCCTGGATCCGCCATCATCAGCCTTTATTCGCGACGGCTACCATTTGCTGAAAGAACTTAACGCGATCAACGATCGTGACCAGCTCACAGCCCTGGGGCGCAAGATGGGACGCTGGCCATTAGACGTGCGCCTCGCAGCGCTGGTGCTGGCAGGTAAGAAATTTGGCTGTTTCGACCAGGCCATCGTGTTGGCGGCGTTTTTGTCCCTACCCGATCCTCGGGAGCGGCCTCTTGATGCGCAGCAGGCCGCGGACCAACAGCAGCAGCGCTGGCAGGATCCAGAATCGGATTTCGCCGGTGTGCTGCGGTTATGGAACGAGTGGCTTGAGGTGCGGGCCGGTAACACTCAACGCAAACAGCGCAGTTGGGCCAAACAGCATTTTCTCAGTTACCTGCGCCTGCGTGAGTGGCATGACCTAACCCGTCAGCTGGCGGAAGTAGGTAAGGCGAAGCCGCCAGGTTCCTGTGAATGGGTTGGTGAGGCAGAGGAAGCCCAGTCCAAGCCAAAATCTGGATCAAAATCTTCCGCCAAAACATCGCCGGGTGAGCCCATTCACCGAGCAATAGTGAGTGCATTCCTGGGTCATGTGGGGGTGAAAGATGAGAAGGGCTACCAGGGGGCGCGAGATCGGCGCTATGACATCTTTCCCGGTTCCGGTTTATTTAAGCGTGGGCCGCGCTGGATGGTCAGTGCGTTCCTGGTTGAGACCACCCGGCTTTATGCTCGCCTCAACGGCGCGGTTGATCCGGCCTGGATAGAGCAGGCGGGCGCGCATCTGGTGAAACGGCGGTATTTTGATCCCTATTGGTCAGCCCGTCAGGGGCGCGTGTTGGGGTTCGAGCAGGTGACTCTTTATGGGCTGATTTTAGTGGGCAAACGCCGGGTGCATTTTGGACCCCATGATGAAGCACAGGCGCATCAGATATTCCTGCTGGAGGCATTGGCCCGCGGGGCGCTGAAAACCCGCGCAAGTTTTGCCCAGCACAACCATCGCCTACTGGAACGCATCGACACCATCGAGCAACGCATGCGTCGGCGCGATCTACGAGTCTCCGATGAAGTCCTGGCCGGAGAGTTTGGCGCCCGGGTACCGAGTAGTGTTTACACAACAAAAGCGTTTGAGGTGTGGCGTAAGGGGGCGGAAGAAAGCGACCCCGATCTGCTGAAATTGAACGAGTCGGATGTACTGACTTGTGAGACGGCCCCTGACATCAGCCAATGGCCAAACCAGCTCACACTCGGAGGTGCTCAATTTGAGCTGCAATACCATTTCGAACCTGGCGCGGTGAATGATGGGGTGACCTTGCTATTGCCTTTGGCGCTGGTCAATCTACCCGACCCCAGAGCGTTGCAGTGGCTGGTGCCCGGTTATTTATTGGAAAAGGTGGTGGCGCTGATTAAGAGCCTGCCCAAGGTGCACCGCCGCCATGTGGTGCCTGCGCCGGATTTTGCCCGTCAGTTTGTGGCTCGTGTTGATCCGTCGTCGAAACAGAGGTCATTAACCGACGCCTTAGCTAAGTTCTTAACCCAGGCCACCGGTCATCGGCTTTCTGCTGATCAATTCGATCAAGCCGCCGTTGAGGACTGGTTGACCATGAACGTGCGCTTGATGGATGAAGACCGGGTGGTGGAGGAGGGGCGAGACCTTCAGGGGATTAAGGATCGCTGGGAGACCCGAGGTCGAGAGAGGTTCCTGCGCCTAAGCGATCGCCAGTTACGCCATGACGGCGCCCAGAGCTGGGATTTTGGTGAGCTGCCAATGACCACTGAATTGCCCGGCAATATCACCGCGTTTCCCGCCTTGGTGGACCAAGACGTCAGCGTTGGGGTTAGAGTGTTTGATGAGGCACAGGAGGCAGCGGATCATCACCGATTTGGGCTGCGCCGGCTGCTCACGCTTACCTTAGGCGATAAATTCAAATATTTGTCCCGCCACCTAGGGTTGGGTCCAGAGGACTACCTTCGGTATGCCAGCATCGGGTCAGCCAAAGAGCTACAGCGGGAGATGGTGTTTGCCGTGTCCATGACGTTGGTGGATAGCGCCAAGCCGCCGCCGCGCTCGCAGTCAGAGTTTGACACCCTTGTGTCGGCCGGCCGGTCCCAAGTGATCGAGGTGGGTAATCAATTGTCGGCCTTAATGCGCGACACCTTGGCGCGGTATCACGATATTCGCCAACAGCTTAACGATGAACTGGAGAAAATTGCTCCCAGTGCTGTTGCCGATATCACCGAGCAGCTGGAATACCTGATCTACCCGGGTTTTCTGACTGAGGTGAGTCCCGATTGCTTGTCCCACTATCCTCGGTATCTTAACGGCGTGCAGCTGCGCATAGAACGGTTGCTCAAAGACCCGATGAAAGACCGCAAACATGCCGCGCAAATCAGCGGTTTCTGGCGGGACTACATCAATCGCTGTCAGGCTGATGATAGTTACCCGGCGTCACTGGATGCTTTTCATTGGTTGTTAGAAGAGTATCGAATTTCACTATTTTCCCAGCCGTTAAAAACCGCTCAGCCGGTCTCCGCCAAGCGTCTGAAAACTGCCTGGGGCCAAATTTGAACCAGGGTTATTCAGGGTTTGACTAGGCAATGAAATCCACCGCACCCAATCATCGGCAGGTGTTAAATCTGGCGTTGCCGATGATCGCCTCCAATCTGTCGATCCCGCTGTTGGGAATGGTGGACACCGCTGTAGTGGGTCATTTGCCCGAGGCCCATCATCTGGGCGCGGTGGCGGTGGGGGCGCTGATCTTCAGTTTTGTGTTTTGGGGTTTTGGCTTTTTGCGTATGGGTACCACGGGTTTTGTTGCCCAAGCCTTTGGCGCCAACGATCAGCGCCGAGTGGCGGTATTGCTGGCTCAGGCATTGGCACTGGCTCTGATTTTGGCGCTACTGGTTATCCTGACGCAAAAACTCGTGCTGGGCGTGGCCTTGGGCTGGATTGCGCCGCCGCCTGCGGTGGAGTCGGAGGTCCGAGTGTATTTCGCCATCCGCATCTGGGCGGCGCCGGCGACGCTTTTAACCTATGGGCTGGTTGGGTGGTTCTTGGGGTGCCAGGACGCGCGATCGCCATTGCTGGTGATGTTAACGGCGAATTTGGTCAACGTGGTTTTGGATCTGTGGTTTGTTGTGATCCTGGAATGGGGGGTAGCCGGTGTCGCTTGGGCATCGGTGATCGGTGAGTACTTGGCGGTGTTGTTGGGCTTGACCTTAGTGATGGGCAAAGGCGCGCTGCATCGGGCTTTTCGTCATCGGGCGGATATTTTTCGTTCGGCGGATTTACTGGCGCTGTTAAAGGTCAATCGGGACATCATGCTGCGCACGGTGTGTCTGATCGTGGCGTTTGCGTTTTTCACCCGCCAGGGCGCCAGTCAAGGTGAGGTTATTCTGGCCGCCAACGCCATATTGCTGAATTTACAAAGCTTTATGGCCTATGGGCTGGACGGCTTTGCCCATGCTGCGGAGGCTTTGGTCGGTCGAGCCATTGGCGCGGCGAACAAGGCCCACATTGCCGCAGCCATCCGAATCAGCGGTTGGTGGTCCTTATGGTTTGCTGGTGCGATGGCTGTCATCTACCTGATTGGCGGTGACAGCATTGTGGGTCTAATGACCGACATACCCGCGGTTCGGCAAGCGGTATCGACCTTTCTTCCCTGGATGGTGATATCGCCGCTGTTATCGGTCTGGAGTTTTTGGCTCGATGGCGTGTTTATCGGCGCAACCCGCGGTCGCGACATGCGCAATACCATGTTGTTATCAACCTTCGCCGTGTTCCTACCGGCCTGGTGGCTGCTGCAGGGTTGGGGTAACCATGGGTTATGGGCCGCGTTTATGGCGTTTTTTGTGGCCCGAGGGCTGTTACTTGGGCGCTTAACGCCCCGGATTGTTGCTCTAGGGCGCTAACCGGTGGCGCCCGCCTAGAGACCACTTTGGCAGAATTTTCATCCGCCTATTTAATGCGTTTCACCTTCACCGACCGGCCCACACCTTCAACATAAAGCTTCCAAGAACCCAGAGACTTAGGTTCGATAGTGACCTTAGGGCTGTTGGAACGGGCGCGCACACTGCCTGAACCCACTTGTTGCCAGATCATGCCGTTGTCTAGCTTGAACCGTGTTTTGCCCGACCAGCCGGAAAAATCGCCGTCGATGCGAGCCTCAATGGTGCTGCGACTGGCTTCCTTGGGCCGCAGGCCTCTTTGGTCTACCGTTTGTTGGGTCGCCGCTACTGGCGCTGCGGCGGCGGGTGCGGCGCTGGCAGGTGTGGAGGTGTTTTGGGGGTTGCCTAGCGCTTGATCGTCTTTCAGCCATTGATTGAGATACTCGAGCTCCGCCGGTGTGAGTTTTTCCAGGCCAGAGCGGCGAAATTCCTCGCCTGACATTTGCTCTTCAATGGACGACTGGGCCAGCGTTGGCGCAGTGGCGCTGAGGGTTGAAATTGCCACACAGAGCAACAATACGGGGGAGAGTCGAAGCATATCGGGTTTCCGGTCCTAAATAACGGCTTGAGTCAGGAGCATTCTGAGTGACAACTGGGGCGGTTTGCAACGAAGATTTGGAACGTAAATTTAACGCCCCTCTAATGTTTGTCTGGTAGCCTGTCCCAAATTTCAGACAGGCGTACAGTGGTTTTGCCGTGGTGTTTGCTAAACTACTTTAAGTTGTGAAGCCAAATTACCAATATTGAAGCGGCTTACGCCCAGGTCCTTTGATGAGAGTTGAGCTGTGCCACTGTCGTTGGGAAGCGAACGATAGGCTCGTCAAGCCGGCGTTTTGCTAGAGAAAAACGCAGCGCCATGGGCGCGATGAAGGGCTTGAACATTTAACCGTACCGATGCGCCGCTGGGGCGCGTCCGAGAGCACGCTATGAGTTTACCTACACCTTCGGCCAGAAATAGACGATCCGATTCGGCAACCGCAGTTGCTGCCTCCGTCGTGTTGGCTGCCAGTTTTCTTTTTACGGATGCTTCGCACGCCGAATCTGAAGCGTCGCTGCGCTTAGCGCGCAACGACGCTGGCAGTATTATTCAGGCCATTGCCCTGAGCAGCTGGCGTTTCGACGCAAAATCCGGTGAGCTCACAGTCACCTCTAAAGGGGGGGCGCGATATTGTGGCATCAGCTCAGCGAAGAAAACCGCGCAGACCTTAATTCTGGATGGCACGCGGTACCCCATCGAGCGATTTCAGGTTGATGGTAAAACACAAAAACTCTTATCAGTGGTTCCCGTCATCGCTGGCGACCTATTTCCGCTGTGTACAGTTCCCACTAGCCAATCCCTGGTCAGCACAACCGTTGCTAAGGGTGCCTCAACCGGCCTAAACATAGAATTGGATGTTCTGGGCAGGCCGCCTGTGGATCTTGGCATCACCGATACCATTGGTTACAGCGTGTTTTCCGCACCGGCAACGATTTCTCTGAGCTTAGATGAGGATGTGTTGTGTCTGTCGGACGCAACCCAAGCAGGATTGCGCTTAGCGGTCACCGATACCAATCAAATCACCACCGCCTATCAAGGTTTCGAATCGCTGGACTACCAGCCCTTCGGCGGCAGCGGGTCTATCAGACCGACCCTGCGGGCGGAAACGGACGGAAATCCTGTGTGTCTTGCCTTGCCCGAGGTGGCTGAAGTGGTAACGACGGATAGCCTCGCCGGTGTGTGCTCACCCCTCGACACATTCTTCCGCGACGGCTTTGAAACAGCCGGTGGTGGGGCCGGCAACGCTGGAGGTACTGACCTTGAGATTGATTTTCAACTAGTCAGCAATCCCAACACCACCACCAACCAGGGGGCTGAATACAACCTGGTGGTCACCAACTGCGGAGACAATGCGGCTAGCGCTGTTGCGGTTAGGGATCTTTACCCCACCGGTGCGTCCTCTGGCAAGCCGACGCGGCTGGCTGCCGGCAGTTGGAGTTGCGCCTCTGGTGCTACCTGTGCCGGTGGGTCCGGTTACGTTGATGTGGTCTTAGGCGCTCTTGATCCGGGCGCTATGGCGGTCATTAACGTGGTGCGGCCACTAGAAGCCGGCACCGCAGGCCAAGACATACTGGTATCAGCATCCGTCGCTGATCTTAGCGACAACGGGGAAACCGACCCTAACGATAACGTTGCCTCCTGGCAGTTTGATGTTCGTGACAACGAGCTACCCGAAATTGTTAGCAGCGGCAGTTGCACTATCGACGAAGATTCTGGTGTATCGGATCTGGCCAACGGCGAATGTAACGGCGGCGCTGGGTTCACAATTACTGGCACCGACGCTGATGGAACCATTGCCTCGGTCACAGCAACTTCTCTCAATCCAACACTGCTGACGGTTTCCGGCACACCTACCTTATCGGGCGCTGGCACGGCCTCGGTGAGTGTAACTGGCCTTGAAATTTCGCCGGTCGCCGATAGCAATGGTACGGGGACGATTCAACTTGCGCTGATTGATGATCTTGGCGGCCAGTCGACGGTCGACCTAAACGTTACCGTTGACCCGGTCAATGATGCGCCGAGCATCACCATCTTGGGTGGGTTTGATTATAACGGCGGCAACCCAGTATTTAACGGACCAAACTGCGACGAAACCTCAACTCAGGGTTGCGCCAGCCAACTGTATCCTGCCGATGTGCCGGCTGAATTTGAGGCAATCTTCGCTGATTGGGTGGTGTCAGTGAATCCAGGCCCCGCAGACGAAGCGGGCCAGGCCGTTAGCGTTAGCATCGGTGCGCCATCCGACCCTGGTCTGTTCTTCGGTACGTCGGGTCAGCCGGATTTACGGGAAAATGAACTGGCTGGCACATGGGACCTGGATTACGTCCTTAGCGGCAACAGCGGCAGCTCAACGATCACCATTACGGTAGATGACGGTGAAGCAATCAATAACACCTCGGTCTTCACCTTTGAGATTTCGGTCGACAACTCAGCGCCTGTTGTGTCAGTGACCGGGGCGCCTGACAACCTGGCGGAGGAAGCCGCTGCCGAGCCCCTAACAGGTGCTGGCTTTACCGTAGCTGCCACCGATCCTGAAGGTGACGCGGTGACCATTGCGGTGACCTCCTCAGATCAAACCCTCATTGCTGACGGAGACATTACCGTCGACGACTCTGACTTAAATAACATTGTGATCTCGGTGACCACCGCCCCCGATGCATTTGGAATGGTAGACCTGTCGGTGGTGGCGTCGGACGGTATACCTTCTGCGCCGGGGGTAATCACGGTTACCGTGGACAACGTCAACGATGCGCCATCAGTGATATTCGCTGATCAGGCAAGCATAGAAGCTGATGACAACGTCATTAGTTTTGTGCCAGGAACCGCCACCTTGACGTTGGATTCAACCAATATGGGTTTTGAGAGCATCGATGCGATGGTTTTGGTCAGCGGTGATATGGCTCTGGGGCCGTTTGAAGGAGCGATTCAATCGGTAGCGAGCATTTCAACCACAGTCACTAGCGATCCTGACGGGATCTTTGCCGTTGCTCCGGAAGTGGATGACGATGGCGCCGACGCAGGCAATTTAGACTTTGCCGTGTCCGGCAATATCGGCACCGCAACCATTGACATCGTTTTGATGGACGATGGTGGCGGCACAGACACATCTACCGCGGTCACATTGACTATCATCACCGCGACGCCCTAAATTTCAGCTAACCTCAGAGGGGTTCGCTACCATTAAGTTGTCACCATGGTAGCGAACCCTTTGTTCGTTTTATGTTGGTTTTTCGTTCCAACTTTTTAACGCCAATGTCGCAATAAAAATCTTCCCGCTGACACCCTGATGGGTCGTCAGCCGTAAAACCGGTTCCAACCCCAAACCTGCAGCCGGTACAATAGCCATCCTTATGCAACGCCAGAAACCCCAGCACGCCAATCTTCAGAACTGGTGGGACTACTATCAACAGGCCCACGTGAGTCACGAACTTGCAGAGCTAGCGGTCACCATCGAGCCAATTCTGGATGACCCGCAGGCCCAGATCGAACTGCTCCCGGCCTTGCTTATTATGTCTGAGTTGGAAGCCGACCCCCATTGCCTGGCGGTTTATTGCGATTATTTTAACCATCAGGAAACTGGCAGTCAGCCGCAGCTGGAACTCACCGATCAGATATTGCAGATCGACAGTCTGGAGGCAGCATTTGATCCAACCGCCGGTGCTGATGAGGGGCTGCGTCGGCTGCTGATGGCAATCGTCAGAGACGTCAGGGTGGTCCTTGTTGTGTTAGTGCAGCGACTGGTCAGGCTGAGACAGCTGACCGATGCGCCTGCTGACCTGCGCCGCAGTGCTGCTCTGGTGGTCAAGGCCATTCATGCCCCATTGGCCAATCGGCTGGGAATTTGGCAGCTCAAGTGGGAATTGGAAGATTTGGTTTTCCGCTTTCTTGAACCCGAGCTATACCGGCGGATCGCTGGTTTGTTGGCTGAGCGGCGAATGGACCGAGAGCGGTATATCGGGCGTTTTATCAACCAGATTAATACGGCATTGACTGAGGCTGGCATCGAGGCAGAGGTGGTCGGCAGGCCCAAACATATTTTTAGTATCTGGAAAAAAATGCAGCGCAAAGGTTTGGCCTTTAGCGAACTGTACGATGTGCGAGCAGTTCGGGTTCTGGTGGATGATCTCGCTCAGTGTTATTCGTCCCTGGGTATCGTGCATTCGCTATGGCGCCCAGTGCCTGGCGAATTCGACGACTATATTGCTAATCCCAAAGGCAACAATTACCAGTCTCTGCATACGGCGGTATTTGGACCGGATGGCAAAACCGTCGAAATTCAGATTCGCACCCAGGCCATGCATGAGCATGCAGAACTAGGAGTGGCTGCTCACTGGCGATACAAAGAGGGCGGCGATCACGACCCGGGTTACCAACGCAAACTCAACTGGATGCGGCAACTGCTGGACGGGGGAGATGAGGCAGGGGTGCTGGATGAGTTCATCAACGAGAGCAATGATGACCGGGTGTATGTGCTCACCCCCAAAGGCAAGGTGTTGGATCTTCAACAGGGCAGCACGGTGCTGGACTTTGCTTATCAGGTCCACACCTCAGTGGGCAATCGTTGCCGTGGTGCGAAGGTCAACGGGCGTATTGTGCCTTTGACCTATCCACTGAAAAACGGCGAGCAGGTCGAAATTCTCACCAGCAAACAAGAAGATCCTAGTCGAGATTGGTTGGTGCCTCGGTTAGGTTACCTGGTCAGTGCTCGCTCAAGAGCCAAGGTTCGACAATGGTTTCGCGCCAAAGATCGTGATCGCAATCTGGTTGAAGGCAAAGAGATTCTGGACAAGGAGCTCAAGCGCCTAGCGGTTCCCGCAAAAGACCTTGAGCCCTTGGTGTCGCGATTTAATTTTAAAGATCTGGAAGGCCTTTATGTGGCGGTGGCTATCGGTGAGGTGACGGTAGGTCAGGTGGCCGCAGCACTGGATGACCTTAGCCGCAGCGATGAGGAAACGCTGCCGTTGGTGCGTTCGCCCCAGGCGCAACCAAGGCCCGATGACGACCTAGTGATTGAAGGCGTGGGGCAGCTGTTAACCGTTATTGCGCGCTGCTGCAGTCCGCTGCCTGGTGACCCGATTATTGGTTTCGTGACGAAAGCCCGAGGTGTCAGCATACATCGACGGGATTGCAAGAATGTGGACCGGTTAGTGAGCTCGGATCCAGCCAGGATGCTGGAGGTTGCCTGGGGCGGCGATCCAAAGGGTAAGTACCAGGCTGAGGTTCAGGTGCTGGCCTACGACCGCAAAGATCTGCTGCGAGATATTGGGCAGCTTACGTCCACTCTTCGCAGTGAAATGCTGAATTTCAATTCCCAGTTAGATTCAGCGCGGGGTGAAGTTGATATCCGAATGGTGGTCAGAGTCACCGATTTTGAGCATCTCAATGACTTGCTGGTTCGATTGGTCACCATACCCAATGTCTATAGTGCGGTGCGGGTGGGTTAATGGGTAACGGTGTGGACCCCCAAACAGTGATCCGTGGTTTTACCCGTTTGATGATTCGCTAATCGGTAACCAAGGAAAGTCTATGACGATCTTAAATTTCGGCTCAATTAATGTTGATCATGTGTATCGATTGCCGACTATCGTTAAGCCCGGTCAAACCCTCGCAAGTGAGGGCTTAACGATAGGCCTGGGCGGTAAGGGGGCGAATCAATCCGTCGCCATTGCTGCCGCTGGTGGAGAGGTAAAGCATTTCGGCCGGTTAGGGAAAGATTGTCGATGGGCCGAACAACAACTGGCGCAACGGGGGGTGGATACCGAGCACATCGCCTTGGTGGATGAGCCCAGTGGTCATGCCATTATTCAGCTGGACTGCAATGGCGAAAACGCCATTGTGGTTCACGGAGGGGCCAATCTATCTTTTGCTCGTTCATCGCTAGCGGCGGTGCTGAACAGTTCGGATCAGTGGTCCCATTTATTGATGCAAAACGAGTGCAACTTAATGGCCGACGCCATCGAGCTGGCCCATGGGAAAAGCTTGCCAGTGATCCTGAATCCGGCGCCAATGTCTGACACTGCCATAGCGGCGCCGCTGCATAGGGTCAACACGCTGGTGGTCAACGAAACTGAGGCCAATAAGTTATCTGGCCAGAGTAGTCCGCAGGCGGCGCTGGATTTTCTTCATAAAACCTACCCACAGATTCGGCTAGTAATGACCTTGGGTGGTGCTGGCGCAATGTTGGTTCATGGCGATGAGCGGCTGATCATTGAAGCCACAAAGGTCGATGTGGTGGACACAACGGCTGCGGGTGATACGTTTGTAGGGTATTTCGTGGCGGGGCTTGCTGCGGGTATTAGCAACGCAGAAAACTTAGCCCGTGCGGTGGTGGCGGGCACGTTGGCGGTGACCCAGGCGGGTGCTGTGGCTTCTATCCCTGCTGCTGACGCGGTAGCCCAGGCTATGGGTGATTGACAAAGATTCACGGTAAAATGGCCCTTTGAACCGGTTTTTGCCGTAAAATCGGTGTCTCTTTTTAGCTGTTGCAGGCTAATCGTCGGCGCCAGGGGGCCCGCAAAGCACTGACTATGGATTCCGGTAGTTCCGTCAAAATTCCAGGCTACGTGGTTGAGCAGGAGCTCGGCCGTGGTGGTATGGCTGTGGTGTATTCCGCCATGCAGGAGTCTGTGGAGCGCAGGGTAGCGCTGAAAGTGATGTCTCGGGTGCTACTCGTCGACGCCAGCTTCAGCGAACGCTTTATGCGTGAGGCGAAAATCGCTGCCAATCTCTATCACCCACACATTGTTGCGGTGCACGATGTTGGGGTGTTCGACGAACAACATTACATCGCCATGGAATATCTTTCCGGTGGCGATTTGGCTGTGCGCTGTGGAGACAATATCCAGTTGGTGAGCACTGTCCGAGTGGTGCGGGAAATTGCCGGCGCCTTGCACTACGCTCACAGCAAAGGTTTCGTGCACCGAGACGTAAAGCCAGAAAACATTCTGTTTCGGGAAGATGGCGGCGCGGTGCTGACGGATTTCGGCATTGCTCGGGCGGTCAATTCAGCCACGCAAATGACAAAAACCGGAGCGGTCGTTGGAACCCCTCAGTATATGAGTCCGGAACAAGCCCGAGGCAAAGACCTTGACGGCCGTTCCGATTTGTATGGATTGGGTATCGTCTTTTACGAAATGCTCATGGGGAGAGTGCCTTTTGAGGGGGCTGATTCGGTGGCTGTGGGGATCCAGCATGTGACCGAACCGGTTCCTCGGTTATCGGAGAAATTGAATTACATTCAGCCTGTACTCGAGCGCTTTCTGGCCAAACATCCAGACGACCGTTATCAGACCGGCGGCGAGGCGTTGGTAGATTTGCAAGCTCTGGAACAACGATTGCTCAGCGGTGAGGTGCCAGCGGTAACCGGAGAGGTTGGCTCTGATCGAGTGACTCGAGTCAGCAATCCGCCGCCCAATAGTGATCTACCTTCCATGAAGGCTCTTGATGAAACCCGGGCGATGAACACACCTGCGGTGGATGCAACGCGCGTCGCCAGCACTCCGAAAGAACCGGCGAGGGGATCCAACACCAGGGCTGCGGCAACCCCCTTGGCTGCAACGCCGAGGCCTGACGGTAGCGTTCGCCAGGAGCCCAGGCTGGGGTCCATGGAAGACCTAAGCAGTTTCGATCGCACGGTGAGTCAGCCTCAATTCAAACCGACTAAAATCAGTGCTACAAGGCAGCAGAAAAAGCGCAGTGGTGGGTGGCTGGTTGCACTGATGTTGCTAGTCGGTGCCGGAGCAGCAGCCTGGTGGCAAAAAGATCGCTTGCTAGAACTTTTGCCCAACCAAGACGTAAATCGGTGGCTGGCTCAAGCGGAACAGGCGGGTGACTTCGGGCGTTGGTATGGCGAGTCTAGTGATTTTGCCAACGTGCTCTATGCGCAGGTTTTGTCGGCAGAGCCAGGAAATAGACGTGCTATGGCGGGGCAAGAACTTGTCGCTATATACCTGTGCGATCAAGCCGAACAGGCTTTAACCGATGGCAACAGCGCACAGGCACAATTGCTGTTGAGTAAAGCGCAGGAGATTTCCCCCTCATTGCCGCGGGTTACTGAGCTTGTTGCCAGGCTTGGCGGGTCGGAAGGGGATGCCAGCGAACGAGCCGATAGTCAGGCCGCGGCTCGGCCCGTCGTTCAAGAAACCGTCAATAGGGATCAGGCGCGTCGACGGGAACAACAGGAAAACATCGACGCTCTGCTGCGGCAAGCCGAGCAGCATTTAGATGCAGGACGTTTGGTAAGGCCGGCTAACGGCAGCGCGCTTAGTGCGTATGAGCAGGTGCTAGAGCTCGAGCCAAACCAGGCAGAGGCTTTGGCGGGCCGGGCGGATATTGAGAGGCGCTTCATCGATGAGCTGGAACAAGCCTTAGCCGCCGAGAACATCACCGAGGCCGAAAGTGCCTTGCAACAACTCGTGCTGGTTTCAACGGACGCGAGCATTCTCAACGATTCCCGGCAACGTTTGACTGAGCTTCGAGACGCGGTGCAAAACCGCGAACGGGCCCAACAGGTCCGAAATGATCGTATTGCCCAAATGCTCGGCGAAGGTAATCAGTTTCTACGCCAGGATCAGCTCAGCGAGCCACCAGGAGAAAACGCCATTAGTCGTTTTCAAGGTGTATTGAGGACCGACCCGGGCAATCAGCAGGCTAAAGATGGACTGGGTAAGGTTGCCAAACGCTTGTTGGCGTTGACTGAGATTGCGTTAGAGGAAGACCGGCTTGACAGTGCGGCCGCCATGATCGGCACAATTGAGAATCTAGATCCCAGCCTTGGAGGGCTTGGGAGAGCGAAGCGCCGATTGGAAATTTATTCTGAGCAAAATGCACTGAAGGACAATCTCAGCGCTGAGCAACTGAGCCAAGTGGATAGCTTGCTCAACCAAGCGGCTAGCGCATTATCAAACGGTTCATTGATGGAGCCTCCAGGGTCCTCAGCGTTTGATTCCTTTCGCGCCGTTCAGCGCATTCAGCCCGATAATGCCGAAGCCCAGCTGGGCATCAGTCAGGTATCGACTCAGCTGGCTGAGCGTGTCGAGTCTCGGATGAGTAGTGGAGACTTGAATGACGCTGTCGCCTCGTTTCTGGACGCGGAACAAGTTAATCCATCAAACAATCAGCTGCCGGCCCTGAGAGCCGGCCTGGGAGCCGCGTTGCGAGATGCTGCTAGAGTAGCCATTGATGCGGGCCGCTTGGATGATGCGGGAATTTGGCTGACCCGAGCCAGTGACATTGAGCCTAATCATCCGGATCTTGATGCGCTGCAGCTGCAACTAAGTATTGCCAACGAGTAATCTCGATAGGCGCAAACGCTTCACGTCAATTTTCTAAGATTTTACCCAGTGCTTGTTTGGCTGCCTCAAAGGAAAAGTGCTGCTCAACATTTTTCAGCCCGCTGGCTGATAGTGTTTGCCAGAGTGCTTTATCGCTGTATGCCTGTATGACCGCCTCAGCAAATTGTTCCGGGGTGTCGCCGACCATTACATCGCGCCCTGCTTCAACGTGCATTCCTTCAACAGCTGGGCCGGTTGCGACCACGGGTTGGCCGTAACTCATGGCCATATTGATTTTGCCTTTAACGCCGGCGCCATAGCGCAAAGGTGCCAGGGACAGTCGAGCACCGTCCAAGTGCGGCTCGATGTCCTCCACGAATCCCAGCACGTTGACGTTCTTTCCGGCTAAACTGCGCACGGCATCGTTGATCTTGCTGCCAATAATCGTTACGTCTAATTCTGGCAGTTGTTTGTTAACCAATGGCAGCACTTCGCGAACAAACCAGGTAATTCCATCCACGTTCGGTGGGTGTTGAAAACCTCCCACGAAAAGGAGCCCGGCCCTCTCCTCAAAGGGCTTGCGACACCCATGCACTGGGTGAATGTTGGACAGCACGGATACGTTAAGGTCGGCGGCATCGTTGGCAAGAAAAGCCTTTTCAAATTCGCTAACCACCAGCGTCAGGTCGCAGCGGCGCGCCACATCCAGTTCGCGGGTTCGCGTTTTCCGGGCGGCGTCGGCCAGCGCTGCATCGTTTTCCAATTCAGCCAATCGTTGTTCGCGGAGATAATGCAAATCTACCGTGTCAAAGATCAGCTGGGCATCGGGGCAGTAGCTGCGCACCGCTTCGATGTGATTGCTGGCGATGTAGTGACGGCTCAATATGACGGCATTCAACTGACCGCCGACAGTCTTTAGGTAGCTGCGGGCCGATCTCACAAAAGGGTGGTACAGCACTTCAACGCCGATCTGCTGGAGGCTGATTGTGTATTGATCATCAAATGATCGGTTTTCGGCCATAAAACGCACGTGCCAGCCGAGATTGAGCAAAAGCCGCATTAAGTTGACCATTCTCACCGAACCAGAGTCTTGGTCCGGTGTTGGCGTACATGCATCAATAATCAACACGCTACGGGGTCGGCGGTGGCGTCGATTTAGGTCCAGTGCGGCCTGCGGGTCTGGCTGCTTTTCCAGCGCTTCAGACCAGCGTTGCACAAACTTATCCTGGTTTACCACCTGGTATTTTTTGACCCCACTGGTGGTGTCTGTGCCGCTGGTAATACCCTCAAAATGCACAACCTGGGCGGCGGGTTGATAGAGCACCTGTTGGCCTTGCTCTCGAACTTGAAAGGCCAGGTCCGTATCTTCGTAATACGCCGGCCTATAGCGCTGATCAAATCCGCCCAGGTGGTCGAAAAGTTGCCGCCGAATCAAGATGGCGGCGCCGGAACAGTAATCGACCTCACGAACAAAATTAACTTCCGGTGCCGCTGGGTTTTCAAACCGACCGAAATTCCAACCTGACCCATCGTTGAAGACGATGCCGCCGGCTTCCTGCAAGCGGCCGTCGGGATAAACCAGTTTTGCCCCAGCTAGACCGCACTGGGGGTGGGTGCTGAAGGTTTCTACCAGATGATCCAGGCATTTGTCGGTCACCACGGTATCGTTGTTGAGAAAAAACAAAAACTCGCCCTTGGCCTTCCTAGCGCCCGCGTTGCAGGTATCAATAAAGCCGCTATTTTCCTCGTTATGGATGACCACCAGGCCGCTATGTTCAGCCAGTTTTTCCCGCGTTTCATCACTGGAGCAGTCGTCCACAACAATGACCTCAAAGGGTATGTTGGTCTGGTGGACGGCAAGAGATTTGAGGCAGGCCTGTGTATGGTTAAAGTGATTGAATGTTGGAATAACGATCGACACCAGCGGATCGTCTAATGCCGGAAACGTTAACGCCTCAAACGGTGCCTGGGTATCAATGCCGGTCAAAATTTTGGGGGCGATATCCGGTTCGCCCCGTTTAAGCTCCTGTCCAACCCGCTGGATGGTGCCCTTCACTCCCCGAATTCTTAGACTGTTCCTGGCTCGGTGTTGCAAGCTGCTGGCTCGCCGGCGTTGCAGGCCAAGATGTTTCAGGCTGCGCCCCAGTACTCGGGCCACTACCCGCAGTGGACGGGTCATTTTCCAACTTAAGGTCGAGAACACAAAATCCAGTTTGCCGGAGGTATCATCCAACTCCTGCCCCAATGTATCGATGAACTGGGCTTGCTCCTGGGTCTGTTCATTGAGGGCCAATGCCCACGCCGTGCGATCATCAAACTCTCGGTGCAGATCAGAAAACTCTCCTTGCAAATCAGCAAACGCGTCCTGTGTTTCCTGGTTTTGCAACTCCAGGGAACGCGCCCATTTTACCGACTGTTCTGCTCTTCGCGCTTCGTTTGACGCCCAGCTTGAGCGCCGCTCAATTTCCAACTGTTGCTGTTTAACTAACTGCTCTAGGTGGCGAACTTCTTGGGTGTTTTGCAGTAACTGGTGAGTGCTGGAAACCCTCGCGAGTTGATCAGCGCTTGGCGTCACCACCCGATACCCCATGCCTTGGCTCTGAGGTAACGGCAGAAGGTCGGCATAGGCTGATGTTGCCTGTTCTAGCGTCATGCTGGGTTTGCTGTGTTCGCGCAATTTAGCCAGCAGGTCCGGGGTCAAGTCTGCGACGGCGTTCACCAAAGCCGATCCCTTAGCTTCGATAAGCAAACCGGTTTTGCCATGTTCAATACGTTCAGCCAACGCGCCGACTCTAGTGGCCAGCACCGGTACCTCCAGCGCCCACATTTCGCTTAATGTGTAGTTGAAGGTTTCTGAAACCGTTGACAAAAGTAACGCCAGATCGGGTCTGATTTGATCTAGGAGTTGGGGCAACTCCTCACGCTCGTACTGCAGCACGATATGCACGTGGTTTATGCCATAAAAGGCCTCGGCGCACTTGCCTCCACCCAGCAAATAGACGTCAGCATGACGGGTCAATTCCGGCAATGCATCCCGCAATACCGAGGCGCCTTTGAGTTGACTGATGCGCCCTGGCACTAGCAACCGCAAGCGTTTTCCCGGTGAGTAATCACCTGTTTTTCTTTGGTGTCTAAATTCAGCTAGCCCATGGCTCACCGTGTGAATATTCGGCAATGGATCAGAGGTGAGCCGGGCCAAATTTTTGGCAACGCTATTGCTGGGCGCCAACACTACAGTGGACGATTGATTTAACGCGCGAACCCAGTGGCTGCGCAATGCGTTCCAATCGTCCAAACAGGCGACTGGAAAGGGGCTGCGCTCCAGGGCAGCGGGCAATTGAGCCGCAGAAAAATCTGCATTGATGTCTTCAAACGACAGGCCCAAATCCGGCCACGCAGGGTAGTAATCGTGCAGCATGCAAAGGGTAGGTAGGCCAGTTTCCAATGCCTGTAGGCTGTGTCCAATCAGCGAAGAGACAACTAAACCACTGACCTGATAGTTGTTAAGCACAGATTGCAAAACGGTTTGGTAATCCTGATGCTCCAACGCACTCGCGACGATGGGAGCTGGTAGCGCCCAACGTTGTAGGCAAGGGCCATCCAGGGAGCCTGCATGCAGACGTAACTCTTCGCAGTTGTTGTGGCTAGCGGGGCTGGCATAACTCAGCAGAAATAGGTGGTGAACCTTAGACCATGCGCTAGCGGTATCATTGACCCAGCGATAAGTTCCGCCACCCCAATCGTGCAGAACGTGGAGCACTACCGGTCGGTTGTCCAATCCGGTTAGGGGTAGTTTGGTGGGTGAGCTTTGATCGGTTATTGACCACAGCTGGCTGGCAAGAGCCTCCATGGGCGTGGACGCCGCAGAAGCATCGGGGTGTCTGGTGGGGTGCGTTTCCTGATGCCCATTGGTGTGGCCGACCAGCAGATGGGAGCAAACCGAGGTGTGTTGATCTGGGTGGTTTGAAAGGACTGGCTTGTTAAGCAATTCAATCGCCGCGTTTTGACGCCAATAGCTGCAGGACGAATTCACCTGCCGACTGGAAAATACCTGTCGCGGCGTGCACCACCAAAGCGCTGAGTCTGACTCCAGCGGCGGCCATTGAGCGTCTACCCAGGACGGATGTACTGCGGACACAACGGCTGTTTGTGGCGCGGCTTGGGCGGCAAGCCGGAGCCTATCTAAGGCTGCGAAAGGTAGCGTCACCTCCGCTTCCAGCAGAATCACATCCGTTTTATTCTGGAAGGCTGAGGTCAGCGCCGCCTGTGGGTTTGCAAAAAACCGACCATCATTGGAGATCAGATCTGCCCACGGCGGTAGTTCGTCGGCAAGGTTCCCTACCAACGCGGGTTTTAGCGCGGCGCTCCAGAAAGCGACCGCGCAACGTGATTTGGTCACAACCGAGTTCTTTAGATCGATCTACAGTCCGAGATCGCCTAAATCAGGCATTTCCATTTTTTTATAACCTGCGGGGATTTCGAAAAGAGACGGATCGATATCGTCGAAGGTCACGGACTTCAGCTGCCCGGTGCTGGTGCCACTCATTTTTCCATAATGGATAAACTCTACGGGAAATTCGCCTTTGCCGGGCTCACCAAAATCTAGAATTTCGTCGGAGATTTGGCCGAAGCTCTTGGATAGGTCCTGGACAAAACTCATCATGGCTTGGATTGTCGCGTAGTCTTGTTCTGGAAAATCCAGTTCATCAGCAGACGTGACGCATTGCTGGGACGCCTTGCGATCACCGGAATAAACCTCTATCACCTCGCAGTCGTAGCCGGCGATTTGTTTGCTTTCGCCACTACGCTCATAGGACCTAGGCTTCGCTTCGCCGCCTACCTTGGGCATCATGGAGCTCATCATTTTTTTCATTTGTGCGCGTTGAGATGCTGGCAGCGCAGCCAATTGTGATTCCATTTGGGCCATCACTTGCTGTTGCATATCAACAATTTTCTGAATTTGGGCTTGGTCCATCACCATGTAACTCTTGTCCGCTGGATTTAGGGTGATGAATTGTTGGTTATTGGTATCGAAAATCACATGGCCGCCGCCAGCAGAGGACACCGCGACCCGTCCGTCAGCGATTTGGGTTTTACCTGTCTCCACACCACCATCGCTGGAGTTTACGTAGACAATGGTGGTATCGGCGCCAGCAATGCTTAAGGAGGCAGCCAATCCGGCGCCAATCAGAGCGCAACACAGTGATCGAAATTTCATGATAGATATCCGTTTCTAGTTGAACGTGAATTATCGGCGATTGCGCGCTGGCTGTCATCCGTAATGGCCGGTGTACAATGGGGCCTGCTTTGGAGTCCTGGCGCGATTACTGTGAAAACGTTCTTTGCTTCACCCTATATCAACATCGTTGCTGCCAACGCAGTGGTGCTAGTGCTCATTGTTGGCTGTGCCCAACAGCCGGCACCGATTGAAGAACGCTCCGTTGCGGCTCAGGTGCGTCAACAGGCCGCGGAAACCTCCGGCGTGGTGGAGGTGTTTCCCCTTGGCGGTGGCGAAGACGGCGTGCTGATCGAACGCGCCCGAGAGGCCGAAGCGCAGGGAGCGCTTGAGCAGGCCAGCATACTGATCTCTCAAGCCATCGATTTGGCCCCGTCCGATGCCAGTCACTGGCAATATCTGGCGGAGATCGAACTTGAGCAGGGGCAATACTCAGCGGCTATTGATCATGCCCGCCAATCCTTTGAGTTGGGACCTCAAATGGGTCAGATTTGCGCTCGAAACTGGCTGACCATCCAGCGCGCCAACGAAGGCTTACGCCAATCGACGGCGGCAACCCAGGCCGGTGCCCGGGCGGAAGAATGTGCGGTACAGAGCCAGCCGGAGTACTAGTGCTTGTCTACCGATTCGCCTCAGTCGGGCAGGGGTCTGGCTGACAACGTTGAGGAACTGCTTGGCCCTAACGGTGAGTTGGATTTGGCGTGGCCCAAATTTCGGCCGCGAGATGGCCAACGTCAGCTAGCTGCAGAAATTTCAGAGGCGATTGAATCGGCATCCGTTTTAATTGCTGAAGCAGGCACGGGCATCGGCAAAACCTATGCGTATTTGCTGCCCGCGCTGGTTTCAGGCCAGAGGGTGGTTGTCTCCACCGGAACCCGTACCTTGCAGGATCAGTTGTATCAGAGGGATATCCCGAATTTACTGGCTGCGTTGGACCTTAACCCCAGGGTGGCGTTGCTCAAAGGGCGATCCAATTACCTCTGCCTGCAGCGGATGGATAATGCCGCTGATAGTGGCCTGATAGACACGCAGGACCTATATTCACTGCTATCCAAAGTTCGCCGTTGGGCGGAGCAAACCCGCGATGGGGAGCTTAGCGGCGCCCATTTTTTGCCGGAAAATTCCAAACTCAGACCCCAGGTTTCCTCCACCGTCGACAATTGCCTAGGCGGTGACTGCCCGCGGTATGGCGATTGCTACGTGATGAAGGCCCGCCGCCGCGCCCAGGAAGCCGACCTGGTGGTGGTGAATCATCATTTACTGTTTGCCGATTTGTCACTGAAGCAGGAGGGGTTTGGCGAGTTGCTGCCTGAATGCGACGTGATTGTTGTTGATGAGGCCCATCAGGTTCCAGATGTGGCGAGCCGATTTTTTGGGCGCGGATTTACTTATCGTCAACTCAGTGAGCTGGCTCGCGATTGTCGCACCGAAGCCGGTGGGGAGGCAGGGGTGCTGCCTACGGTTACAGAGGTGTTGGGGAAATTGGATGCTGGGGCAAGGCGACTGCGCTTGGCGCTGACAACGTCTGGGAGTCAATTGGGTAGCCGAGGACCCTGGCAGCAGGCGCGTCACAGAGGGGGCGTAGAACAAGAGCTAGTGGTAGTGGTGCAGACCCTTAGCGAACTGAGCCAAACCCTGAAGCCTCTGGCTCCGGCCAGCGCGGGTCTAGAGTCGGTTTGGGTCCGATGCCAGCGGGTTCAAAGCGCAGCCCAGACGTTTCTGAACGATGAAGATGGGGATCACGTGTGTTGGTATGAAACCAGTCGACATGGTTTTCAGCTTCAGCGGACACCGCTAAATTTGTCCCAGGCTCTGGGGTCGATCCGAGAAGCGGCGGCTCCGTGCTGGATCTACACCTCAGCGACGCTATCAGTGGGGGGCAAGTTTGACCTGTTTCAGAGTCAATTGGGACTGCAAGATGCGGCAACGCTATCCATTGACAGTCCCTTTGACTTCGCTAGCAAAGCATTGCTTTACCATCCGCCCGCTTTGCCGGAACCCGCGTCACCGGGTTTCGTCGCCGCATTTGTTGCTGCCTTGTTGCCACTGCTTCAGATTACCGGCGGGCGTGCTTTTTTGCTGTTTACCAGTCATCGCAACTTACAGCAGGCTCGCAGCTTGTTGAGTCATGCCCTCGATCTACCGATTTTTGTTCAAGGAGACGCCCCACGTCATCAATTGCTAGAGGATTTTCGGCAATCAGGTAATGGGGTCTTGCTAGGAGCAGCGAGCTTTTGGGCAGGTGTCGACGTTCCGGGGGATGCGCTGAGCTGTGTTGCTGTGGACAAACTGCCTTTTGCTGCCCCTGACGACCCGGTAGTCCAGGCCCGCATGAACCGTTTGCGGGCAGACGGAGAGCAACCCTTTGGGAAGTTTCAATTGCCCTCGGCAGTGTTGACCCTAAAACAGGGGGTCGGGCGGCTGCTTAGGCACGAAAATGACCGCGGCGTGATTGTCATCGGTGACCCAAGGCTGACCAGTAAGGGGTACGGTAAAGTCTTCATCAATAGTCTGCCGCCGGCTCGGTATACCCAAGAGTTGTCGGAAGTTAGGGACTTTTTTCAGCCATCTTAATCCTAGACACACTACAGCGGTTGCGACAAATCGGAAAAATCCAATTTTTCCGACGAAATCTTGAGCAATTTCGTCACATTTTACGACCTGGAACGTACGACATACATCGTTAACTGGGGTATACTTTAGGCACTGTTGGTACGGGTTCGGAGTACGATCCAATGCGACGCATGAAAAAGTCTGGCATCCCACGACCTACTGAAGCTGAGCTGGCTATCCTGAGTATTCTCTGGCAGCGCGGTCCAAGTACAGTGCGAGATGTGCATGAAATTTTGAACCAAAAAGAGAACACGGGTTACACCACCGCCTTGAAGCTTTTGCAGGTAATGCATGCCAAGGGCCTGGTGGCGCGCGACGATTCTCAACGCGCACATGTCTATAAACCAGCCATGAGCAAAGATTACACCCAGACCCAGTTTGTCACCGACTTGGTACAGCGGGTATTCGACGGTTCCCCGTCGGAACTGGTGTTGCACGCTTTGGGCAATTCCCGGCGGGCGACCGCGGGTGAGCTGGCGCAAATTCGCGCGATGCTGGATCAAATAGAGGACGACAGCTAACAGGTTTTTCGGCGCTGCCAATGGGTAGCGAGACGAGAAGACCTGAACGCTGGCGCTGACAGCAATAGGGGGGCAAACATGACCGACTTTTTGATCGGACTTGGATTGGAGCCTGTAATCATTGGCCCATGGATATCAGCATTAGGCTGGTCTTTGGTGCATTTTCTGTGGCAGGGCACACTCATTGGCGGATTATTCGCTGTGGGTCGATGGCTTTTGCGCGATGGCCGCCCTCAACACCGCTATTGGTTAGGCCTAGCTTCCATGGCTGCAATGGCTGCGGTGCCGATCGCAACATTCATCTTTTTATTAGAAAGCTCAGCAGCAGCAAGCCTTGGCGTTAGCGGCTCGGTAAGCCTTTGGGCCGACCCGACGATTAAGGCAGTCGTCGCCGGTGCGGGTTTCACACCGGTTGCCTTGGCATTATCGTTAGAGCGTGTCCTGCCCTGGGTTGTTGGAATCTGGGCGTTGGGCGTTTTGGTGATGAGCACCCGAGTGGGGATACATTGGGTGCGGATGTTGCGACTGAGCACGATCGGCACCCTGGAAATCAACGACGATCTATTAGCCCGGGTTGAACATCTGAAAAACGCCATGGGCGTGACCGGAGCGGTACGGGTTGTCGAAACCACCGTGGCGCAGGTTCCCACGGTTCTAGGATGGCTCAAGCCAGTCATCTTACTGCCAACCTCCACTCTAATGGGATTGACTCCGGGTCAACTAGACCTCGTTATCGCCCATGAGCTTGGCCATATTCGACGCTTGGACTACCTGATCAACCTTGCCCAGATTATGGTCGAGACGTTGCTGTTTTATCATCCAATGGTGCGCTGGATTTCGCGCTGCGTTCGCGATGAGCGGGAAACTTGCTGTGACGACCTAGTGGTTGAAGCCTGCGGTAATCGCGTGCAATACGCCAAAGCGCTGGCCAATCTGGAAACCATGAGAGGCAGTGGTCTTGAGCCGTCGCTGGCTGCTACCGGCGGCCAACTGCTGCAACGAATCGAACGGATTGTTTGCACCCATCGGCGCAGAGAAACTTCCTCCATCAACAGCGGAGTCTTGTTGTTGATCGTCGGTTGTCTGGTGCTTGCAGCTCAGTTGGCCGACCCAATGGGGGTATTTGAGGAGCGCCGATCGCGACTGGCCGACTCATTGGCTGCGGATTTGCTTGCCGAACGATCTTTGGGTGAATCGGCTTATGTTCCGTTATCCGATGCCCGAGTGGTTCCCGCAGACAATCCGAAAATCGAAATCGGAGATTTCTCTGCCAGCAAAATTGCTGCTGACGCGCCGGTTGTGATTCAGCAAACGACCCAGCTGGCAACCCAGATCACTGTGGATCAAAAATCCAATCCCATTAATGACCCAATAGACCCAGTGGCAGTAAGCTCGGTAAGCTCAGCAAACAAGGGCAGCGCCGTTGCCACAGCAGCGCCAATAGTATCTAGAGAAAAACCTTTAGCCGAGTCGCCGCAGACCTTGGCGACCACTGTCCAAGAAGATGCATTACCGGCGATTGGAGTCCCTAGGTTGATCTTGGACAATGGCGTTAGTGCGCCGGTTTTGGCGGTGGAGGCCCAGGACAATCCCTTGCCGCTGTCACCCGCCACCGCTACGACACTAGAGTCTCAAACGCCGACCTCAAGTCAGCCCAGTATTATTCCGGCGAAACCCAGCGGACCCGTGGCTATTCGCCAAATGAGTCCCAACTATCCGGTTCGTGCTCGAATATCTGGACAAGAGGGATATGTTGAATTGGCGTTTAGCATTGACTATTACGGCCGTGTTTCAGAGGTTCGGGTGGTGGACTCCTGGCCTCGTAGAGTGTTCGATCGATCAGCGAAAAGGGCCATCAAAGGCTGGCGGTTCGATCCATCCACGGTCACCGCTGGTGAACAGTTGACCCAACGATTCGATTTCACGTTGTCGCGCAGTGAAAAGCCTGCGGTGGTTGGTGATGCCTGTATGCCACTGACCGGAACGCGAATTTGTCGACACGACTCGCCAACTTCGTTGCTGGCAGAAGCCGCCAACCAAAATTAACCGCTAAAACCCTAGTTGGCCGATTTTTGAGCCCAACCCAGGCTGCGTAGTCGGTGGCGTTGATTGCGTCACAAACGTCATCATTTATCTCATTTTATCCGTAATCTTCGGATGGTTGAGTCAGTAACTATCTGAATCAACACCGTTTTTTTAGCAACTTTAATCCTTCATCTACCTGTAACAAAAATGTCATCTGGCCTGATTACTCTTGCCA
>CAZLJY010000002.1:0-78536 GCA_964559945.1 uncultured Gammaproteobacteria bacterium
ATCTAGGAGTTTGTTTGTCGACGCCAACTAGGACCATCATCAACCTCTCAATGGGTGTGAAATTATGGCGTTTGGCTACTCTCTCGCGCAAGCAATGTCGCAACTCCCAATAGGCAGAACTGCCCCATGGCCCATGCCGAGTGCGCGCCTATGTGTTGGTATAGCGGCAATCTGAAAGACAGGCAGACAAATACTCGCGGCTCACTTGTAACTATGCCCGCGGGCACTCGTTTCCTTCTATAACCGGACAAGACATAGGTGGATGTTCTGTGAAAAAAATAATTAAAATCTCAGCGCCGATTGCGGTTTTAGCCCTAGGCGTGGTGGGCGTTCAGGCCATGATCGCCAGCAAGCCTGAGCCGGAAAAAACCGAGGATACCCAGCGATTGGTCTCACTGTTTGTTGACCATGTGAGGGAAGACACGGTTCAGCTGTCGATCCAAAGCCAGGGAGAGGTCAAAGCTCGCACTGAAATCGAACTCAGCGCTCGGGCTTCGGGCAATATCGCAGCCATCTCACCCAATTTTGCCGATGGCGGCGCGTTTGATAAGGGCGACCTACTGATCCAACTGGATGATCAGGATTATCGCTTGGCGGTAACTCGCGCTGAGGCCCGTGTTGCGGAAGCCAACGTTGCCGTGATGACCCAGAAAGCGACCGCGGATATTAAGCGCCGACAATGGGAATCTACAGGTCGAAACACTGAGCCCAACCCACTTCAAGTCAATAGACCTCAGGTGCTGGAGGCGGAAGCCAAGTTGCGCTCCGCCAATGCCGATCTGGCCGAAGCGCAACTGAATCTTAAGCGAACCAAAGTGGTGGCGCCGTTCAGCGGCCGGGTCATGGAACGACGCGTAGGTCTTGGCGCCTTTGTCAGCGCTAGCACGCCGCTAGGTAAAATTTTCGCCACGGACATTGTTGAAATAACGCTCCCACTAACCGATTCCCAGCTCGCTGAACTAGATCTACCCATGGGTTTTGTCGCCAGTGCCGATAATGCACCGCCGGTGACCCTGCAGGCCGAGGTGGGTGGCAAGGCTCGTTCCTGGACGGGGCAGATTAGTCGAGTGCATGCCGCTGTTGATCCAGAGACGCGCTTAATCAACGCAGTGGTTGAAGTCGTTGATCCCTACAGCGCAGCAGCAGACAACGGAAACCCATTGGCGGTTGGCTTATTTGTTACAGCGCAGATTCGCCGAAGGGAGACAACCACCGCACCGGTAATTCCGCGAAGTGCGCTGCGTAACGCAAACAAGGTCTATGTAGTTAACGCCGAAGACAAGCTGGAAATTCGCACGGTGGATGTTCTATTCAGTGATAACCAGCAAGTGTTAATCAGAAGCGGCTTAAACATTGGCGAACGAGTGGTGACATCAACCATTGCCTCGGCGGTTGATGGCATGCTGGTACAACCGATCAACGAACTGGCCCTCAACTAAAGACCGACCTCTAGGGAACTTCATTCTCATGCATAAACTCATTGAGTGGTGGGCGAAAAACCCCGTAGCCGCCAATTTGCTGATGATCGGTATTTTGATGGCCGGAGTGATTGGTTTTGGTCAATTAGAGCGGGAAATGGAGCCACAAGTCCGCTTCCCTGGACTGGAAATCGAAGTCAACTGGCCGGGCGCAGCGCCACAAGAGGTGGAAGAACAAATTGTTAGCCGGATCGAAGAATCCGTGCGTGACATGGACAATATCGAATGGGTGCGCTCCAGCTCCGCAGAGGGTTATGGCGGCGTTTATATCCTAGCTGAACAAAGTGTCGACTTTGCGCAGTTCATGAACGACATAAAAATCCGTGTCGACTCCATCTCTTCCTTTCCACGAGATATTGAACCGCCCCGCGTCCAGCAATGGCTCAATCGCAATGAATTCATTCGCGTGGCAGTCAGTGGCGAAGTTCCGGAGCGAGAACTCAAACGCCTAGCAGAAACCCTACGACGGGAAGTGGCTGCCCTGCCCGCCATATCCGTGGTTGAATTGTTTGGTACACGACGCGAAGAGGTTTCCATTCAGGTCACCGAAGGCGCCCTGCGCCGATACGGGCTCACCTTTGCCGACGTGGCGGACGCCATCCGCGCCAACTCCTTAAACCAATCATCTGGTTCGGTGCGCACGGACGTGGGCACTTACCAGCTAAAGGTACGCAATCAAGCGGACACCGAGACCGATTTTGAGAACATTATTGTTCGCCAAAATGCCCGCGGCGGGACCATTCGCGTGGGTGATGTGGCAACGGTTATCGACGGCTTCGAAGACAACGAGATATTGGCCACCCTAAATGGCAAACCCGCGGTGCTAATCCAGGTCATGACCACCGAGATCATGGACATCGTAAAAGCTTCAGACAGCATCAAGCAATGGATTGGTGAACGGGCTCAGACGCTGCCTAGCGAGGTGGAATTGACCTTATGGACCGACCAAGCGGAAGCCTTCAAGGGTCGCATGACCACCATATCCAGTGCCGCGCTGCAGGGCTTGCTGTTGGTGATGTTGGTATTGCTTTTGACGCTAAGGCCCATCGTTGCCTTCTGGGTATCAGTGGGTATCGCGACCGCCTATGCGGGCACCTTCGTATTACTGCCGTCAGTGGACGTGTCACTCAACATGCTGTCAACGTTCGCTTTTTTGCTGGTGCTGGGCATCGTGGTGGACGACGCGATCATTGTCGGGGAGTCGATTCACACTCAATCCGGGAAAGTGAAGCCGCAAATTAAGGCGGCGTATCATGGCGCCCAGTTAGTGTCTAAACCCGTAATATTTGGTGTAATAACGACCATTATGGCGTTCCTGCCATGGTTATTCATCGATGGAACTACCAGCGAATTCACTCGACACATCACCTGGGTGGTGGTACTGGCTCTGGTCTTTTCGCTGATTGAATCGCTGTTAATACTCCCGGCCCACTTATCGAAATTTAAGCCTCGAAAATCCCTCGGAAGGTTCGGAAACATTCAAAAGGCCGTTGCCAACGGCATTGTCTATTTTGCCACCCACCACTATCGACGCATAGGCCAGTGGTGTGTTCGCAATCGTTACTTAACCGCTAGCGTTTTTGCCTCAATTCTTATCTTGGGCTTGGGGTTTTTCAGCGCAGGACTGGTGAAAAAAAGTCTGATGCCGGAGTTTGAGTCTGACGAAATCACTGTCAACGTCGTGCTGCCCGAGGGCGCACCTTACAGCCGGGCATTGGAAATTCTTAACCAACTGCAAATCGCAGAAAAGGCCTTAGTCGATGAAGTGAGCCAGCGCACCAGTGGCGAAGGCGAACTGATCGAAAACTGGTACACGCGCTCACGGCGCGACAGTGTCATTGCTATCGTAAAGTTAGCGCCGCCGGAAGTTCGGGATATGACTGCCAAAGACGCCTCTATTCGTCTGCGGGAACTGATGGGGGATGTTCCTGACGCCAAAGAAGTGTCGGTGCAATACACCCAGGGCAACAACGATCCCGCCTTTGAGATGTCAATTCGCCATCCCGACCTGGATGTTTTGCGAGCCGCAACCGATGACCTGGAAAGCCACTTACGTTCCTTTGAGGCGCTATATGACATACGGAACAATCTGGAGGGGGCGTCTGAAGAAATTCGCATCTCTCTTAAGCCTGGAACAACCAAACTGGGGCTGACCTTGGCTCAGGTCAATCAGCAAGTGAGACAAGCTTACTACGGTGAAGAGGTGCAGCGGGTTCCTCGAAACGGCCAGGACGTTAGGGTGATGGTGCAATACCCCACCGAATCCCGGCGCTCCATTGAAAGCCTAAAAGACTTTCGTATTCGCACCGCCGATGGCCGGGAAGTACCACTACTGTCCGTCGCTGAACTGGAATATTCCCCAGGCATCAAACGTATTCAGCGCTGGAACGGCAACCGGGCCGCACGGGTTAGTGCTGACCTAAAAGACGATGTCCGTGGCGATATCATGGACGACCTTAACGAGAATTTCTTTCCCGATTGGGAACAGCGCTATCCTGGCATTGAGCGCGGCTCCATTGGCCAAGCTGAAGGCGAAGCGCGCTTTAAGCTCCAACTCCTAGGGCTCTACACCATTGCCTTGTTTGCGATGTATGCCATTCTTGCGGTGGCCTTCAGAAGCTACTCCCAACCCGCACTGATCATGGTTGCCATGCCCTATGCCTTTATCGGCGCCGTTATGGGGCACTACATGCTGGACATGACCATGGCAATCTTCAGCTACTTTGGGGTGGCGGCCGCCGCTGGAGTGGTGGTCAATGACAACCTGGTATTAATGGATCAATGTAACCGCCTCAGAGATCAAGGCATGAGTCGACGAGAGGCCATTGTCGAGGCTGGCGTATCGCGCTTCAGGCCCATTTTGCTCACGACAGTCACGACCATTATTGGCTTGATTCCTATGATGTTAGAACGATCAATACAGGCCGCTTTCCTGCAACCCATCGTGCTTGCTCTAGCATCCGGGGTGTTTATGGCCTTTTTCGTGACCTTGCTATTGATACCGGCCATGTACGCTATTGGTCTGGATGTCAGTCGCTTAGCGGGGCGTGTGAAAGGAAAAACCTTTCGATCCATCAAAAACCTCGCTACCGACCCGTAAACTTTGGGCTTAGGGTCGGATAAAGTGTGACGGCCATCACCCTTCCCAGGGGGCGCCGTCCTATACTTTGTTGATGATCACCCGAATTTGCTTGCTGGCGGCCGTATTTTTGGCCGTTCTCAGCCCTTCTAATGCTGCTGTTAACCAGCAGGCCTTTGCTCGCAACTACGACATCGTCTACGTCAGACAGCCGCGTTTCGGCGATCAGGTCAACACCATTTGGCCGGAAGTCTTTCATCCAGGAAGACTGGATGCTGGCGCCGATCTGATGCTGCTGCACCCCGATGGCAGCGAAGAGGTGCTGGTTGACTGCGAAAACTGCAGTGTCACCGACCCCGTTGTGTCGTTTGATGCCCAATGGGTTTACTACAGTCTGTTTCCTGACCTTAGGCCCCAGTCTTTGAACGTCCAACGGGGCGATTTACCCTTTGAAGGGGCTGACATTTACCGCATGAATCTGCAAAGCCGGCAGATTGAGCGCCTCACTTTCGGTAAGTTCACCCCAAACCTGGGCGCTGGAACCTGGGATGAATCCAACCCAGTTGACCCGCCAAACACCTTCAACCGGCTGGGTTATGGCATTTTGAATCTCGGTCCAATGCCCTTGCCCGGCAATCGACTGGCGTTCACTTCGAACCGCAATGGCCAGATCCCCACCAAGGGCTTTACCAATCCAACCTTACAACTGTTTGTGATGGATGTGGACGGCGAGAACGTAGAACAAATTGCGCCCATGAATATTGGCAGCGCCCTGCATCCCACCATCTTGAAAGACGGTCGGCTGATTTTCTCAAGTTACGAGGCTCAGGGTGTTCGTGACCCGCGAATCTGGGGCATCTGGTCTATCTATCCGGACGGACGAAACTGGGAACCGGTGGTCAGTAGCTTAAGTGCGCCTGAGGCGTATCACTTCATGACCCAGACCAGTAACGAGAACATTGTGGTTGAGGCGTACTACAACCTCAACAACAACGGTTTTGGTGCACTTTACGGTTTCCCGGTTCGCCCTCCCGCCGGCGTACCCGCATTTGGCAGTGCCTTCCCGGCGGAGAACCCACCGATAGACGAGACCCGAAGTTTTGGCGCAACGACCTTTCAAATCGGCTTTACGCCCTACGGTTACCACGCCATCACACCCATGACCCACATGGAAGACAATGCCGCGCCACTGGGTGACGACGGTGTTACCCGGGTCGGTAAGTTCACCCACCCCTCAGCCACAACCAACAACGACCTGCTCGTAGTTTGGACCCCGGGTCCGGCCAACGATTTGAATCGACCGACTCAGGTTCCTCGATACGATGCAGGTCTTTATGTCATCGAAAACTCCGTTCCGGCCTGGAGTCCAGACAATCTGCGGATTATCAAAAATGACCCGGCGTACAACGAAGCCTGGCCGCGGGCGGTGGTGCCCTATAGCGCGGTGCACGGAGTTGCCGAACCCGCCACCATCGAGTGGTTACCCAACAACGGCAGCGAGCACCCCTTGTTGCCGGAGGGCACTCCCCACGGCCTCGTGGGCAGCAGCAGCTTCTACAAACGGGAGAGTTTTCCGGGCCGAGGCAATAATGCGTTTGATGGCTTGGATGCTTTTAACACCGCCCAAAATGAAGCCAGTAGCAATTGGACTTACCAGGGCGCTGATGCGGGCCTTTATGAAGATTCGGAAATTTGGGCCCTGCGTGTGCTCGCAATGGAAGGCAACACGGCACGATTATACGGGCCTAACGCCAGCGAACTGGACGGTACCGACTTTCATTCCCACGCCAACGAGCGGCTGCGAATACTCGGTGAGATCCCTCTGCGCAAAGCGGCAGGGGTAAACGATGCCGAAGGCAACCCCGACACCAGCGTGCTGTTTAAAATTCCCGCTGATACCCCATTTACCTTTCAGACAATAGACCGCAATGGCATTTCGTTAAACATGACCCAAACCTGGCATCAGGTTCGCCCGGGGGAAGTTCGTACCGATTGCGGTGGCTGTCATGCTCATAGTCAAACGCCGCTGGCCTTTGAAGGAACCGCTGCTAGCCGATCAAATTATGAGGTCTATGATCTGAGTCAGGTGACGCCAATGGTGGGTCGCGATGATGAGGGCAATCCAACGCTGACCGATTTGGATCAACCTGCGGTCAATGTTGAGTTCTATGCCGACATCCGTCCAATGTTGCAGCAACACTGCGTTTCCTGCCATAACACCAGCCAAAATGCCGGCAACCTAAACTTGAACGATTTGTCCATGGACGACAACCTGCCCGGGGACTACCGCCGTCTTGCTGACGATGCCACCGCTCAGTTTGGCTACCCCTCGGTGATCAGCAATTCTCAATGGCGCCAAACTAATGCCAGTCGATATATTCGCATGTTCCAAAGCCGCCGCAGTCTGCTGACATGGAAAATCTATGGCGCCCGACTAGATGGATGGACTAACGATGACCATCCGACAGAATCATCCCCAGGCGATGCTTCAACGCTTCCCTCGGGAGCTGATCCAAATAACGCTGACCTGGACTTCGTCCCAAGCTCTGCCCACCCGGCGGGCGGCATGCCTTCGCTAACCCAAGCGCAACGAATGACCTTCGCTCGCTGGATTGACCTAGGCGCACCCATTGATGTGGCTGGCACTCGAGGGAATCCAGGGCTAGGTTGGTTTCTGGATGATTTGCGCCCAACCTTAACCGTCAGCTCACCGCGGCCAAACTACAATCCCATTCCTCCTTCGGTAATTCGTTTCGGCATGGCCGATGCTTACACTGGCATAAATTCTGCGTCCTTATCAGTGGTTGCATCATTCCCCATACAGGGTCGACCACCCCGCAGTGAGCTGGCCGACCTGGCGGTGGAAGTGTCTCCAGACATATTCGAAATCCCCTTGGGCGATGCCTTCGCCAATCCTGTATCTGAAGCCCATGTGCTTGCTGAGGTGGCGGATAATCAGGGCAACGTAAAACGGGTTGATGTTCGTTTTTCAACCGTGGCATCAGCGACGATATTCATCGATTCTTTTGAATGATGCTGAGTGAAAAACCCGAGCACTGAGATTTCCCCGGAACTGCAAGAACAGTTCCTCCTCCACCATGGCCTGGACGAAGAATTTCAAAACGTCGTGCAGGCATGCTATCTACCCATTACCCGCTGGATAATTGCAGAACTCACGGGGCAGTCGCCATTGGTGATTGGCATCAATGGTGCCCAGGGAACCGGCAAGTCGACCCTTGCTGATTTCCTCGCCGCCAGCTTGACCGAACAAGACCGCAACACTGCGGTTATGTCCATCGATGATTTTTATTTGAGTTCCCAGGAACGCACCGAGCTGGCCCAAGACATTCATCCACTGCTAAAGACTCGTGGGGTACCGGGCACTCACAATGTGGCTGACGCCCTGCGCACCCTGGTGGACTTAAAGACGCTTGAGCCTGAGCAGACTTTAGCCATTCCACGCTTTGATAAAGCCACCGACGAGCCGCAAGCAGAAAGCCTATGGCCGCTGGTGGTGGGTCCGGTTGATGTCATTATCGTTGAAGGTTGGTGTGTTGCCAGTCAACCACAATCACCTGCCCAATTGCTTCAGCCGGTCAATGAGTTGGAACTAAAAGATGACCCTGAAGGACTTTGGCGCTCCTTCGTTAATCGCCAGCTCAAGTACCGCTACAGCGATCTTTTTGCGCATTTAGATCGACTCGTGGTTCTTTCTGCACCTAATTTTCAATGCGTTACCCAATGGCGCCAAAAGCAAGAACAGAAACTACGACAACGCTCGCCCGATGATTCACCAGGGTTAATGGATTCCGCTCAGATAAGGCGCTTTGTGCAGCACTACCAGCGGCTCACCCAACACAACCTTGAGGTTCTTCCAAACATCGCGGATGTCCACGTCATGTTTGACCAGCACCATCAATGTAGCCACATCAGTTTCAGGGAGTAATCATGTCTCAGCCGGTCACCGTTACTGAACAGACGAATCACAAATACACCAATAACATCAGCAATGGGCGCCATCGCATGATTGCTGATGAGCCTGAAGAACTGGGCGGCGCTGATCTTGGCCCAACGCCCTTTGAGTATCTCTGCGCAGCGTTAGGATCGTGTACAACGATCACCATGAGAATGTATGTGGATCGCAAAGGCTGGTCGGTGGACCAGCTAGCCGCTGTGGTCAGCCATAGCAAACAGGAGGTGTCTGGTCAGATGACCGATGTGTTTGAACGCCACCTGACCATTACCGGCAATATCAGCGATGAACAACGTCAACGGATAATGACCATTGCCAATAAGTGCCCGGTTCACCGGACTCTTGAAGCAAGCAGCCATGTCGTTACACAGCTGCGCTAAAGGGAATCCAAGGACTGATATGCTAACTGGGAATCTTGGCTTTCTGGGCGCCCAATGTTGGCGGCGACAGCGAAACTAAAGGGGCATCGATTCGTAGGTAGGAAATGTTGGCCTATTTTTTCGGTTGGGCCGTGAGCAGGTTTGATACCGCAAGTGGGTTCCCGTTCCTTTTGACTGCTTACACTCAATGCCATAGGCGTCCGCGCCATATAAGTCATCAAGCCTTTTCGCCAGCGCTTGCCCAGTCTCACGCCACGCATCTGGCGCCGCTGCCGTTAATTTATCAACCTCCGCCTTCCAGTTAGGATTTTTGCTGTGATTGGAAACCAGCAACCACGCATAACCCCAATGGGACTCACCTTCTCTGGCATGCCCCTCTAGAATCAACATGCCCAGCAGAAATTGCGAACGTGTATGGCCCCAGCGCGCCGCCTGGCTTAGGTGATCGAATGCCTTATCCCACTTTTTCGCACGATAGGCGGTATGACCGCGGTCAGCGTGAGCTCGATACTCTCTCACGGTTACTGAGCCAGTCATGGCTTCGGTTGATACCAACTCCGCCGCCATCAGGAATAGAAAATATACTGCAACCATTATTTTAGGGATATTTATCAACAACGAGATAAACCCTATTTTGCCAGAAATATTCGGCAAACGCCCAAAATATTCAGATCACACAGCGCAGAAACCAGCCATCTCCTCCGCAAGGTTTGCAGCAACGTAGGGCGCGAGATGTTACGAAATTCATTAAGAACGGGAGTTTGTGGATGAGATTTATACTCCGTCCAACCACCCTAAACTACTGTGAGATGGTGCCCAGGAGAGGACTTGAACCTCCACGGGGTTGCCCCCACTGGCACCTGAAGCCAGCGCGTCTACCAATTCCGCCACCTGGGCAGGCTGCGGCTCGGGTGAGCCGACGGAGGCGGGACTTTATCGGCCCCCGTGTCGATTGTCAATCCGTCTATGGGTTTAGCTTAAGTTCTTAGTACAACGACCTCCGCGAGCTCTCGATGGGCTGATCTTGAGCGCCATCATTTAGCAGAACGTTTCTAACCCACAACCATCAACTGCCCACACCTAAACCTTGTGTTTTCTCTGGGCAAAATAAAAGGCGGCTGAGTTTCCTCAGCCGCCTAAATTCCCGGATTCCAATGCTACGACACCTGCCGCGCATTGATTGTCCCAACTAACAATCCATTGTTAGATATTGATTTTGAGTGCTTTTACAACGTCCATGGCAATGTAATTGCTGCCAGCGGGAAGTCGTTTGGCGTTGGCGTAAGCCTTAGCCGCAGTCAAGGTTTGTGAACCCATGATGCCATCGATTGGGCCTTTGTAATGGCCTGCCGTCGCCAACGCACGCTGCAGCGCGGTAACGTTAGACTTGGTCATGTTGACTTCACATAGAACGCTTTCCCACTCCAAGTAGCTGTCCGTCACTTTTTCTGTCTTGGTAACGTTGGCGTACTCAGCAGGAATATCGATGCGGGTTTCCTGTGCTGGGCGAACCATCTTGGTCACATCGACCATGGCGTACTCAGCAGGAATGGTGACCGTGCGAGTGCTCGCTGGGGTCTTAACCACACGACGGGTAACCGTCTTGTACTCAGCCGGAATTTTGACTTCCCGGGTTGACGCTGGGCGATCCAATACGGTGCGAGAAACGGTCTTGTAGGTGGCAGGCACCTCAACCAGACACATGATCTCACCGGTTTCAGAGGATTGCTCAGCCAACACGTTACCGGAATGGCCTGATGCTGGGCCACGCTTCCACAAGGTGTGAGCTGGCTTTTCCAGTACACGCTCGGTCACCGTCTTATAGGTGGCAGGTACTTCCTCGAGTCGAGAAGATGCAGGTCGAACCAAAACGCGCTCTTCCACAGTTCCGTAGACCGCAGGAACCACTTCCAGTCGCGAACTGGCTTCTTTCACCAACACTCGCTCCTGAGCATTTTCAAACCGAGCCGGGCTCACTTCGATACGCTGTGATTTTTCTTTCTTCAATACACGTTCTGAAGTGGTCTTGTATGTGGCTGGGGTCAAAATCCGAGCATAACATTCACCGACTTTCGGGTTAGGTGGGAACAAGCTGCTTTCGCCTGCTCCTGCCATCGCCTTAGCGGGTGCTGCTGATGATGATGCTGACATTTCCCGAGCCTTCATCAGCTCTTTGTCTTTTCGATTCAACTGGGTTTTCAGGTTAGCGATTTCCCGCTCAGCCTGTTGCAATTCGCTAGAATTTCGCGGCGCGCTTGCAGTTGAAGATTTTTCGGTTACCCCTGTGCAACCTGTTGCCAGGGCTGCGGTCATAGCTAGTGCTGACCATTTAATCATTTTCATAGTGCTTCTCCGTTGATGCCAAAAGAGGTCAGCGACCCACCCGCTTAGATCCGGGGCCAATTAGGTAAGCCGCGACCTCGATGCGAATTATAGAAGTGAGGTCACTGGCGACTTTAACGAATGCAACGCTTGTTTACAATTTAGCTGAAAGATACTGCTATAGCGGAAAAGTGGGAGCTTTCCGCTATAAAAAACGATTGGGGAAACGCATCAACTTGGTTACTCGCTCCAATCGCCGGCGGGTTACACTCGACAGTCGCACAGGCCCAGTCTCCGCCAGAACCTCATCAAGCTCTGCCTGTAGTGAGTCAAATTCACGATATAACTCGGTGAGATCATACAAACCTGAGCTGCCCCGCAATTGATGAACCTCGGTGCGTAGCTGTTGCATGGCCTGACGATCTGGAGGCTCAGCGAGACATTTCTGTGTCCAATCCTCAATATCGATCAGCCGTTTAGCGAAGCTATCAACAAACTGGCGTTTAAGGCGTGCGATATGTGCTTCGGTGGCCGGTTTTAAGTTGCGGCGACTGTCTGTCATGGCGATTCCTGCAACGCGGTAGCGGCCTTTTCTACCAGCCCCGCCAATTCCTGAAGTTCAAAAGGTTTGCTGATGAACCCTATGCAGCCAGCAGCGCGGGTTCGCTCGAGAGTCTGGGCATCGGCAGCGGCAGACATAGCAAAAACACTAAGATTGGGTAAACGACGTCTAAGCTCTTCAACCACTTGTAAACCATCGCTGCCATAGAGATCCAAATCGATCAGCGCAACATTGGGAACCAGGCCACCATCCAATTGTTGCTCGGTTTCGGATTGGCTTCGACAAAGGGTAACCTGATGGCCCGCGTCGGTCAGGGACAGGCGCAGCACTGCGCCAATATTTGGATCATCATCGACTACCAATACCTTGGCGATAAAATGACTACACTGTTTTTTGTGATTGTTTACTTTCGGCTCGTCGTCCAGCTTGGCTAGGGGAAGCCTTAGGGTAAAGGTCGAACCCTGACCGGCCTGACTGGTCACATCGAGAATTCCACCCATGGCATCTGCTAGTTGTCGACTGATGGCCAACCCCAACCCAGCGCCAGGTCGTCCTGCCATATCCTCACCACGCTCAAACGGCTTGAATATTCGTTCAATGTCAGACGCTGATATGCCGCAGCCAGTATCAACCACATCAATGACCAACCACTGATCGGCCTGTTGCCAGCGTAAATCAACACCGCCTGAGGACGTATGGCGAATAGCATTGGTCAATAAATTAATCAGAATCTGACGACAGCGGATGGGATCAATGACGACATCACCCACCGTGTCAGTGGGACCAGAGAGCGTCAGGGACAATTGCTGTTTGTCTGCCAGAGGTTTGACCTGCGCAATCACGCCAGCAAAAAATCCATCCGGTGCAACCTGCTCCAAATTCACCGCGATGGGCCCGCTATCCGATGACCCATGTTCCAAAAGATTGTCTACCAACGACAACAAATAAACGGCGGATTCCCGAATCCCCGACAAACCTTCTTCGTCTGTGGCTACGCCGGAACTCATCAAGTCAGCGAAACCCATCACAGAGGTCAGAGGCGTACGAAATTCGTGGGACATACCCGCGATAAAGCGGCTTTTTGCTTCACTAGCGGATTCGGCTTCAGTCCTGGCCAAATCCAGAGCGACGGTCAATTTTTCCAAGCGCCGATTTAGCAAAGCAATTTCATGGGCCTGCTGCTGGGTCTCGCGGGTTTCCGCGTGCTGCTCGTTGACGTCGACCAATAACACCTCAAATCCATCGCAAGATTCAAACAGATGCACGTCAACGATAGCGCCGCCATCTAAGTTGACCACGGGAAAAGCAATGGGTGCGATTTCCTGCGCGCCAATCAGACAAGGCAGCTGATCGGTAAGGTGTAACCCCGGTTTGATCTGGTTTAACAGCGGCGAACCAAAACAGCGACGCACCATAAATTCGAAATCGGTTTCAATCCACTGAGGGGCATGAGCATGGGTAAGCACGTCGAACACCCGCTCGCGGATGTCCGGAGGCAACTGGGCACTAGTGGCAAGATTCATTCGTCCGCCGGCAATCCCACCAGCTCGCGCGCCAAACGGATCAGCGCTTGGTCCACGTTCTGACCGGTTTTAGCGCTGGTGGTAAATACGTTCCAGCCATTGTCGGTTAACTGCTTCAAATTCATGTCATCAACTTCGCGCTCGCGTTTCAGATCAAGCTTATTAGCGAGCAGGCACAATGGCACCGCTCCGAAGCGACTGGCAACTTCTCGCTGAAGTTTCTTTGCAGTTGTTAACGTCTCAGCGCGAGTTAAATCACAAACCAGCACGATGCCTGATGCGCCGCGAACATAATTGGTGCGAAGCGCGTCCATTTCGTCCGCGCCGGCTATATCCCATAGGATCAGCTTGGCGTCAGTGCCCTCCGGTAACGTCACCACTTTGGTGTCGATCTTGACACCCACGGTGGTCAGATACCGTTCGGAAAACGCCTGATCAACGAAGCGCCGGACCAAACTGGTTTTACCCACCGAAAAATCGCCTAGTACACAGATCTTAAAGCTCTTCACGGGATTACTCGTCGATAGGTGTTAGCGTTGCAGAGGGCCGAATCAAGCGGTTGGTATCCACTTGGACGTTGAGCCCAGAAAATTCAAGATGTGCGGCAAGCTTCTGGTACCAGTCGCTGTCTGTTTCACCTGAAATGACTACGCGATCTCCCTGCAAGAAAAAAGAGACCCCCTCTGGCACCGGCGCCAAGGCCGCCTTCAATCGACGCAGCTCCATTCTTGGTAGCGCCGAGACAAAGGGCGTAGACCTAAACAAGACTTCATCGGCTTCAAAGCCCACATCGCTAACAAGGGACTGCAAATTGTCAGAAAATGGGTCCTGCAGTACCTCAATGGTTGCTGGCGATGCATCTTGTTCGGCGTTAACCCACACCACACCAGGGGTGGCGCGAATTGCCGCTTCCAGCGCCTGCCAACGCTGAGAATACTCGTAACTTCGCCAACCCCACCAAACAATAGCCGCTAGCAATGCCAGCAGGAGGAAAACCAGCACGCCTTTTACCACCGCACTAGGCTCAGATTTTTCCTCAGTGGCAGCAACATCGCTTTGTTGGATTACCGCCTGCATTTTGTTGAGCAACTCCGGTGGTGTGGAGTCAGTACCGTCAAAGTTGTTTAGAAAAGTGCCATGCTGTTGATGCATGCTGGCCAGGTGATCGCGCAGGGTGATGCGAAGACTTAATGGAGGCTCACCGTCTAACACCAAGGCTAAACGCGCTCTTGGTCCTGTTAGCACCCAAAGTACCTGGCCGCCGAGTTCGGCGCTGGACAGCTCACCGTCACTGTCGCCAGTAGAATCGGCAACGAAATCCTGCACTGCCGTCAACATGGCGGCAACCGCGTCCCGGTCCATTGCATCGGCAGCGGTTTCATCGCCAACGTGGGAGATCAGTAAGCCGTTTTCGTTATTAATTAACAGCGCTTCAGTGACCCGGTAGCTAAGGGTATGGCGGAGCACCACTTCTCGAAAAGGCACACCCGTTCGCCAGGATTCCATGCGCCACTTGATATTGTCGGCGCTGATACCGCCAGTGAGACCCTTATTCAGCCCTTCCAACGCCGCGCGTAGTGCTTCAGAAATTGATCGACGAATTGCAGGACCCATAACCGGAAACAAAATCCCCGCAAGGTCGTCCGGATTTTCCGTCACCGACTCTTTTAATGCCCGAGCAACGGGCTTGCGCATAGCATCGGCTAGGTCATTGCCATCGGTGAGCTGACGGATGGCATCGGGTAACACTTCAGCGACGTCTGGCAGACGCTGCTGTTTTTGTCCAACGCGCTCAGCGTATTCTTTGGCCGCCGATTGGTCGGCTTCGATGCCCAGAAGTTCTCGCAGGCGATGAACGTTGGACATGCGTCCTTACCGGTTTTTTCCGCGAGCAGGCGGGGTTTCGAGCTTACCTGCAAGTCCAGTTAGGAGTTTAGCCAACTCTGTGCGGCTGACGCTGTTTTGAGTAAGCCGAGAATCGACTTCATCCAACGCCTGTCCAATGGCATCACGATTGGCGTTGATCTGCTGGGTCAACGTGGTTTTTAGTGCATCCAGCGCACCGGCAAGCTCAGTGGACTGTTGCTGGGAACTGGCTTCCAGGCTATCCAGTTGACGGGTTAACTCAGCGGCCTGATTCTGGATTAATCCATCCAGGGACTCATACCCATCACGTCTTTGAGCCTCCTCAGCTTTTAGCTGTTTTCTGACCCCTTCTAGATGATCGTTGAGAGTGTCTAAGCGCTTGTTAAAGGAGGCATTGATTTTATTCTGCGCCTGTTCAAGCTTTCGCTCCAAAAGCGCAAACCGCTGCTCGTAATCCTTGATATGACCGCCAAACAGAATGTCCCGAATCTGCTCGACGTTGTCGGCGGCTGGAATAACCTCTTGTTGTTTTTTCGCCATGCCTGCTTGTGTCCTAAGTCCTTGATGCCATCACTATTTTACACACGCTGGAGTCGATAACCCTGCTGATAGATGCTACGCAACTCCCAACCTTGATCTTTCGTCCATCCCAATTTTTTCCTAAGCCTACTGGCATGGGTATCCACCGTTCGGGTTTCCACTGCGGTGCTCAGACCCCAGACCTCAAACATGATGCGTTCCCGAGTCACCACCACATTAAGGTTTTCTACCAGCGTGATAGCCATTTGAAATTCTCTACGAGTGAGAGCAACATTTTCCCCACCAACCGTAACCTTCTCACTGCGCCGGTCGAACTCATGCTCCCCTTCGCGCACCAACCACGCAGGCCCTTTGCTGCCGGTGCGTCGGACCAATGCATTGGTCCGCGCCATAAGCACAGTGCGGTCGAACGGTTTTGTGAGATAGTCATCGGCGCCGCTGTCCAGAGCCTCTACCAGGTCGGCATTGGCGTCACGGCCGGTTAGAAACAACACAGGCAACTGGGATTGCTGACTGTCGCGGATCCATTTAAGAACCCCAAGCCCCTGGACGTCTGGCAGCTCCCAATCCAGGATTGCTAGCCGGTAGTCGCGATGCAGAAACCCATTAACGAAGGATTTTGAGGTGGCAAACAGGTCCACCTCAAATCCGGCGTCCTCAAGCCAGGCTTTCACCAGTTCTCCCTGGTGCTGATCATCCTCAAGGTACGCTATTAACATGTTTTCAAAGGCCCCCTAAGCCTAAACGCGCCCTATAGTACCTTATAGGCATAGGGCAACCTGTAAACAACTGTGGTTAGACAATTGTCAGTAACGCGATGGCATTTTAGCCTGCTATCACATCTCAACGATTGTCGAGATGTCCGCGTTCGGGTTGAACAGTACTATAAGACATCGTTTCTAGCCTCCCCCTGATGCCAACGATGTGTTCGACCCGGACGCGTTTTCACCTACTTGCCCCCCACTGGTCCATACATACCTACCGCTCGTCGATAAACACGCCCAAAACCGTTAACGATCATCGGGCTTTGATGATGGCACTGCCATTGACAGAAATAATTGTATAAGGTGCGAAACGCCACCGGATTTCAGGCTAAAAAACGAGCGTAAAAATGCGACATTTTTCCTTATTTATTATGACGTTAGGGCTTTTCGCCTTATTCCAAGCTGGGGCCCAAGAACAGGCCATTAATATTGGCCGTATTCAGCTGTATCCGACCTTCGGAGCAGCCCTGGGTTATGACGATAACTTAGCGTTAAGCCGGTCAAACCCGATTAGTTCACGGTATCGTTTGCTCGAGCCTGGTATCCGCGCTGATTTGAACGGCCAAAACCATCAATTTCGCGCCCAATATCGGATTTCCGATGCGAGCTTCTCGGACTCCGCAAGAGACGATTTCACCGATCAGTTTTTGGATTTGAGTTGGCGATATACCCCTACCATTCGATCTGATCTGACGCTCAGCGCTCGCTGGCACGAATCCCATGATCGTCGCGGCGAGGGCCTGCGAGAGAATTTCATTAATACCCTTGATCGAGATGTTGATGAATTTCGGGATACGGGACTGGGATTGCGCTATACCCATGGCGCACCTGGCGCCCGAGGGCGGCTGGCGTTGTTTGCCGACGCCGGCGACAAACGATATGACAATAACCGAGATTTCACCGCTGCCGGCGACTATGACAGCTTCCGCTATGGCGGAGAATTCGGCTGGCGGGTAGGCGCCAGAACAACCGCCATTTTACAGGCCAGTCAGACCGACATTAATTATGACCTCAGCGATCGCGATGCAGAACAACGGCAGCTGGCCGTAGGTGTGCTGTGGGATGGCGCTCCCCAATCCGATGCGCGGATTTTACTGGGTCGATTGAGTCGCTCACCAGATAGCGCCGATCAGCCAGATTTCTCCGGGGCATTTTGGGAAGCAGCTGTGAACTGGCGACCGGTAGAACGCTCCACATTTAGCCTAGTGACCAACCGTTCGACGGATGAAGCCTTCGGTAACGCGAGCTTCTTGGTTCGCGAGAGAATTGCACTGGGCTGGCGCCACCAGTGGCATGGCCGGCTTAGCACCGCACTGGATGTTGCGTTTGCCGACGAGAGCTTAAGACCAAGCGGGCGTGAGGATGACATTGTGCAATATGGTGTTAGCGTCGATTACACCTTCAGACGTTGGCTATTGCTCGGGGCTGGTCTGCGCCATGTAGAGCGAGACTCTAACAACACTTTTTTTGACTACAGCCGAAATGAAATCTTGTTATCGGCCCAGCTAAGCCTGTAGGCACTTAAAGGATTACCCATGACGACTATTAAAAGGAATACAGGCACCTCCGCACTGCTTATGGCAGGCGGCTTGCTGCTAGGGACCGTCGCAGGCGCACTGGAAATACCGCCACCAGGGGACCCGTTTTTCATTCAAACCAACTCATCGGACGCCGCCATTGGTCTTGGCGACTGGTACACCGCCAGCAACAACGGCGTTGGCGGTGGCTTTCACTACGTAGGCATATTCGTGCCCTGTGGCTGGCCGGTGGATCAAGAAATCCATATCGACTTGTTCAGTCCGGAAATGAATACCAACAATCCGGTTACCGATGAACCCAATAGCGGTGGATTAGGCACAACTACCTTTGAATTGTTTGGGGTTGGGACAACCGTCGCTAGCCCAGCAACCCCGGCGCCTGGTGCCGCGGGTTCGCTGTTGTCCATAGATTACCCGCCCAGCAGTGATCCCGAGCAGTGGATTCGGGCATTCACCCTGGGTGATGACGCTGGCGCAACGGCTCCCATCAGCTGCGGCCAATATGTGCTGCGCATTGGCTCAACCCAAGATGATCAAAATGCTTGGCGACTGCGGGTAGGGTTCGACGATGACAACAACCCTAACAATGCATTTCCTCCCAACTGGGATGATTTAGACGGCGTTCCTGGGACCGATGACGAACTGCTGGTGGGGCTTTATCAATACGCCTTTCAACAGAACTCCGGCGGTGTGCAGTGCAACACCTTATTTGAGTTTGTCGAGGAAAACTCTAGCTGCCCTAGTTCTCCGCCAACTCCTCCAGACAGTAATGTCTGCTTTAACAACTTTGACATGGACAACAACACCAGAGTCCGTTATTACCCGCCTCTGACCCCCCTGGACCCGAACGGGCTGATTGGAGGCGTTCCAGGCACCCTGTCAGGTAACGGTGTGTGGAATGGGGGAACTCAAACCACCCGAGGCGGTGACGTCATTACCAACCCTGATGTGGGTTGGTGGGGCATTGTGACCTGCTTGTCTAACAACAATCAGCTGGCCCAAGATGCCCAGGAGAATGTTCCTCAATTTAATCAAATCCCCCCTATTCCGGTGATTGAATTGTTGAAAGATGATGGAACAGTGGTTGCCAATGCTGGCGATACGCTGACCTACAACATCCGCTTTGAGAACATTTCTGACGACGACCTACTGCCCGGCGCAGCCCGCAATTTGCAGTTAGTGGACACGCTACCGTCGGACGTGAGCTATGTATCTTGCGCCATCAACGCACCCTTCAGCGGGGTTTGTAGCGAGTCCGGTGGAGTGGTGACTTATGACATCACTGAGACTGTATTGGCGGGAGACGTTGGAACCTTAAGCCTAGTGGTAACGATTGACCCAGCGGCAACGTTTCCGTTTACCAACAACATCGTTGCGACCTACACCGATAGCTGGGAAGTAGGCACCTATACTGCCGAAGATGACGAAACCACCTTTAGCGCGACGCCCCTTAGCCTGGTCAAAACCGTCGACACCCCCCTTGCCGCAGTGGGCGATGAGGTCAACTACACCTACACGATCACCAATATCTCTCCAGACCCGGTAGTGGTCATTGATCTGGTTGACGACAAAATTGGTACGTTCCAATTTCCCGAGCAATTTCCCAATGCAGTTGCGCTGTATGACTTCTCTCAAGGCCCAGACCCGGACATCGTACGCGATACCTCGGGATTTTTGTCTACGCTAGATTTAACCGTGGAAGCGCCGCCGGTGGTCTATGAACTGAACCCTGAGCGGATCGACATCAACACCTCCAACCGGATATCTAACGCCACCGACAACAATAAAATTGTTAGTGAATGCCAGGCCGAAGGCCAATTTGCTCTGGAAGCCTGGGTGCAGCCTCTTGGTGTTTTACAAGGTGGACCAGCACGAATTGTTCATTCATCCTTAGACGATGCCAATATCAATTTCAGCCTCTATCAAGACAACGATCAATACGGTTTCTTCATTCGCACGCCGTCCAATACCGATCCAGTTAATGACATCGTACTCAATACCGCCCCGAGTTCTGTCAGCACCGACCTGACCCATCTTTTGGTCGTGGTCTCGGCGACTGGCGATGCAACGCTATATCAAGATGGTGTGGTGTCAGCATCCGCTAACGTGGGCGCAACCAACAACTTCAGTAACTGGGATACCAGTTGGGATTTTGGCCTCGGCAATCAGTTCTCAGCGGCGCCAACATCAAGCGCGCAAGATTGGCAGGGGCAAATCTACAAAACTGCCATTTACTGTGATGAAATTCGCCCAGAAGACGCGGGCAACCTCTTTAACCTTGGCAGTGAAAACGACCCTAGCGGCAACCGATTGCTAGAGCCCGGTGAGCAGGTGGTGCTGACTGCCCCCTACACAATTACCACCAGCGATTTCCCCGGCCCAGTGGTCAACATCGCTGAGGTGCGTGGCCTTACTGCCGGCGATCTTAGCTTTACCGTCACAGACACTGAGTCCGTCGACATCGATACCCAAGCGCTGGAGCTGACCAAGCAATCGGATGCCACCGGCGAGGTGGTCCCTGGGCAAATTATCACTTACACCTTGACCGTCACCAATACCGACAGCATCACCCACACCGGTCTAACCGTGGTAGATCCCTTGCCTGCTGGCACGAGCTACGTCCCACAGTCCACCCAGGTTCAAGGACGGCGCGCACAAGTCATCGACTATCGGGACAACTTTAACGACACGCCAGTCACCTATTCTGGATCCAGTGGGGCGACACCCTGGGCCGGAAGCTGGATCGAGCTGGATAACGGTGCCAGCGATGGCCCGGCCGCAGGTGAGGTATTCATAAGCGGCGGCGAACTCCAGTTTGATCAGCCCGATTCTGCCGACGATACGGACTTTGACACCCTCCAACGGGCGGCTGATCTGAGCGGTGCCAGCAGCGCAAACCTCACCTTTGACTTCGACTTCGATGGCGCAACCGAAGACTGTGATGGCGCTCTGGGCGCTGATGATTGCCTGTTTGCGGAAGCGTCCAATGACGGCATCAATTGGACCACTCTGGATACACTCGGTGGCGAGCCTGACAACAACAATGGCACCCGCACCGTTGCTATACCTGCCGGCCTTGTGGGCGCCACCACCCAAATTCGTTTTAGAGCTCTGGGCTTTCGCGGTGGCGATGAAAACGTCAGCGTCGATAATGTTGTGGTTTCTGCATCGCTGACCGGGCCGGTGAGCTTAGACAATGTTCCGGGCGGCGCTAACGATTTGGACGATGGGGTACCCCAGGATCTGGTCACAACAAACGACAACCTGATTCTCAACCCGAATGAATCCATGACGGTTACCTTTCAAGTGCAAGTGGATGATCCGCTGAACTCCAATATCGTGGCCATTCGTAATTTGGCGTCCGCTGACTCAGACCAAGGCACCCCCGCGGTGGCTGAAGTGCTGGATCCGGTGCGACCGCTGGGTGGGCAGATTGGCGATTCTGTTTGGCTGGATGCAGATGCTGATGGCATCTTCGATTTAGGTGAAGCGGGTCTTGCCAATGTTGTGGTAGAACTCATTGACCCCGCCGATGGATCAGTCATTGCAACCACAACGACCGACCTCACGGGCCGCTATCTATTCCCCAACTTGCCTGCTGGCGACTACGATGTAAGAGTCGACACAAGCACCCTACCTGCTGGGCTGGTTGCCGGCCCCGGCAACAACAACCCCGCCGGTACGTTTACCATCACTGGCGCTGAACAATTCAACAATGCCGATTTCGGTTATGTCACCACTCCTGGCGACGCCATCATCGGCGACAGCGTATTTTCTGACACCGACGGGGACGGCCTGCAGGACCCTGGCGAGGCCGGTTTTGGCGGCGTAACCGTAGAGTTGCGCGATGCCCTCACCGGTGCGGTGATTGCCACCACCACCACTGGCCCAGACGGTCGCTATCTGTTCACTGGAGTCGCCCCAGGCACCTATGTAGTGAACGTTACGGATACGGGCAACGTCCTGGCCAACGCCAGCAGCACCACCGGTGGCAATGAGTCTGCGCCGGTATCAGTAGGTGCAGGGGACGTCATCACCGATGTTGACTTCGGTTATCTGGATCCGTTTACCTTCAGTCTGACCGACGACGTGTGGTTTGATGCAGACGGCAATGGCCTTCGTACCAGTAACGAAAGCGGTATCAGCGGGGTTAGCGTGAGTCTGCTTGACGCCGCTGGCAACGTGGTTGCCACCACCATCAGCGGAGCCGACGGTTCAGTGACATTCTCTGGTTTGCCCAACGGCGACTATCAACTGGCTCTTACAGACACCCAGGGCCGGCTGACTGGCTTTGGCGCCACAACCCCTGGCGCGGTCAATCGCTCGGCGACTAACACCATTAACAACAGCGACGCCAGTGGTCGCAACTTCGGCTTCAATCTGCCCGGACTCGTCGGCAACGAAGTGTTTTCCGACGCCAACGGCAACGGCATCTTGGATCCTGGCGAAGTATTGATTCCGGGGGTTGATCTATCCCTGTTCGTCGACGACGGCGATGGTGTGTTCGATTCCACTGTCGATACATTGGTCAATTCAGACCAAACCGACTCCGGCGGTATCTACGACTTCCGCGGGTTGGCGTTCTCCCAGTACTTCGTCTCTCTGGATACTACCCAGCCAGAGTTGGCCGGTGCTACCTTGACCACCGGCGACTCACAAACTGGTGGTAACGCTGGCGGCGCGCAAATCGATGTCACCTTAAGCGGTGGTAACGGCGGCGTATTAACCGCCGATTTCGGATTCCTGAATTCCGCCCTGCCAGATCTCAGCGGCAATGTCTTTGAAGATCTGGACCGAGACGGCGTAGACGATGGCGTAGCCGAAGCGGGCTTCGCGGGCGTCACCATCGAACTGATTGCTGCAGGTCCTGATGGTGTGCTGGGAAGCGCCGATGACCTGGTGGTGGCTACCGCTCTCACCGACGCCAATGGCGACTATGAGTTTGTCGACGTACCGCCAGGCGACTACCGCCTTGCTGTCACCGATCGCAGCCAGGTTCTCACTGACTTTGGATTGACCAGTGGCTTAGATCAGCTGGATCTGACAGTCGCCAACAGCGATATCAACGATCTAGACTTTGGCTATGCCCGAGCCTTTGGCGATGCCAGCCTGGGAGACTTGGTGTGGCTGGATGCCAATGGCAATGGCATCAACGAAGCGGGAGAAAACGGTATACCCGGCGTCACCCTGAACCTTTTTGACGCCGGCCCAGACGGCGTCATCGGCGGCGGTGATGACGTGTTGATTGCCAACACGGTTACCGATCAATTGGGCGGATTTGATTTCAAGAACCTGCCAGCGGGTCGCTACTACGTAGATGTTGACGACAGCACGATTCCACCAGGCTTAACTTTGAGCCCTGGCCTTACGGACCCCAGTGCTGTGGTTGCTCTGGGCGCCGGCGATAACAACGACACCTTGGAATTCGGTTACCGTCCAACCCCTGGCACCGCCTATATCGGCGATCAGGTTTGGATCGACGCTAACGGCAATGGTGAATTTGATCCTGGTGAAGCTGGCCTTCCTGGGGTTACCGTTGACCTGGTTGGTGCCGGGGCGGATGGCCAGTTAGGCACCGCAGACGACCTTACCCTTAGCACCGTCACCGATGGCGATGGAACCTACGCCTTCGACGGTCTGCCCCCAGACACCTACGCAGTCACGGTGAACACTGGCAGCCTGCCCGCAGGCTTCAATACCACGCCAACCAACGCTCAGGAAACCTACCAGCTGGTCGCTGACGCGGATACGGCCTACGTGCTGCTGGACTGGGGTTTTCAGCCCCAAACGCCATTGGCGTCATTGGGCGACCGAGTCTTCATCGACAACGACGGCGATGGTGTACAAGATGCCGATGAGAGTGGACTTGGCGGGCTCACTATTGACTTACTGGGCCCCGGTCCAGACGGCATCTTCGGTACCGCAGATGATGTGGTACTAGCCTCTACTGTGACCGACGGCAACGGGGACTACGATTTCACCGGACTGAATCCCGGCGATTATCGTGTCTCATTGACCGATACCGCAGGCGTATTGACAGGGCTCAACCCCACGACCGTCAACCCAGGCACAGTAACTTTAGCTGCCGGACAGGATTTTGATGACGCCGACTTTGGCTTCTTCCCAGCCTCCAGCTTAGGCTCGGTGGGCGATCTGGTGTTCCACGACGTCAATGGCGATGGCGTTCGCCAACCCAATGAATCAGGCATCGAGTCAGTGCTAGTGGAGCTATGGTTGGACACCGACAACGACGGCGTGATTACGCCAGGCGTCGATAACCTGGTGCGCAGCACTCGCACCGACGTTAACGGTGAGTACGAATTCGGTGGGGTTACGCCGGAAGACTACCTGGTGCGCCCAGCGCCTCAGAACTTCCAATCAGGCGGCGTCCTGGAGGGCACCAATGCCACTTCTGGCACCGCAGGTAGCAACAACAACGCTCAGGCTATACCGCTGCCACTATCCGTTGACTCGGGCAACCTGAATCCCAACTTCGCCGACTTTGGCGTCAATGCTCCGGCGCCCTTCAGCCTGGCAGGCACGGTGTTTGAAGACATCAGCAACGATGGCTTTGACCAACCCGGTGAACCTGATGTTGGCGGCGTTACCGTTCTGCTGTTTAGAGATCTGGACGGCGACGGTTTGCTGGGCCCCAATGATCCGGTTTTCGGCATGGCGACCACCGACGCCGACGGCGACTACCTGTTCGATAATCTGCCCCCTGGGGACTACTTGGTCAGCACTGACGTGATCGGCTCGCGCCTTGCTGGCTACTTCCAGACCACCCAGACGGTATCACGCGGAGTGGAACCGGTTACCGGCAATAGCGGCGACACCATCACAGAAGTTGACTTCGGCTTTTTCAATGGTGGCCTCACAACAACGCCAGTGACCCTGTCCTATTTCCGCGCGACACCGGAAAAAGGTGGGCTTCGTGTCCAGTTCGCCACGGCAACAGAGACTGGCAATATCGGTTTTGCCATCCACCATCGCAGCGCCAATGGCGCCATCAAGCGGGCCGCTCCTATGATGGCCTCCAAGGTGGTTGATTCGACCCAATGGCAATCTTACGAGACCTTCCTGACTGGAAGTTCGGCGACCAAATTGTGGCTCAGCGATATTGACACCCGCGGGGTAGAAACCCTGCACGGGCCGTTCGAATTGAATCGGGACTACGGCAATAGCCAGCCTCCGCAGCCCATCAACTGGCAAGCGATTCGCGAACAAAATTCCCAGACGCTTTTGGCCAAGACTGCTCGCAAGGGCGATAGCAACACCTCATCGGTAGATCTCACCATCACCGAGTCTGGGATCGCTAGAGTTAGCGCAGACCAACTCACCAGTGCTGGATTAGACCTAACCGCTGTCAGCGGCTCCGAATTGGCACTGAGTGTGAATAACGAGCATGTAGCGGCTCGGGTCAGCACTGATGGACTGTTCGGATCAGGCGACTTTGTCGAATTCCTGGCCGAAACTCGCGATAGCCTTTATGGCTCTGACAATGTCTACCAATTGACTGTCAATCCGGTTGCCGCTCAGCGGGTGCAGGTTAACAGCGAGTTGCCGCAGAACCTGGATCCTCAAATCACCGAAACTGCGCTGGTGACATTAGCGGAAAATAACGAGTACAGCTTTGCCTCCCCCACCGGCGACCCCTGGTTTATGGAAGGTATCCTCGCCTTCACCGATGAAGTTGAGGCCAGTTATGACCTCTCATTGGACGGTTACTCTGGTGGCAGTGCCAATTTAACCGTTGATCTGTGGGGCGTTACCGACCTCCCCGAGAGCCCGGATCACCATATTCAGGTTCTGGTTAACGGCCAACAGGTCAGCGAGCTATTTCTAGACGGTTTGAGCCAGGGCCAAATCAACGTTCAGGTACCCCAGACGGAGCTGGTTGACGGCATCAACACCGTCACCGTTCGATTGCCAGCAGATACTGGCGCTCAGTTTGACCTGGTTAACGTTGAAGCCATATCAATGAGCTACCAGCGGGCACCAAGAATCGATGGCGGAACCGGCAACGTGGGCGTAAGCAATAACGCATCGCCACTGAGTCTCCATCCCGACACTCTGTTCGCCAGTTCTTTTGAGGTCTTGCCAGGAGCGTCATTCTCGGTCTCCGGTCTGACCAGTAACGATGCGGTGGTTTACGCCGAAACCGACGCAGGTCCGGTCTGGATGCAAAACGCTCGGACTTCCGCTAACGGCTCTGACATCACCCTGGACGTGCCAGGGGTGCCCGGAGCTAATGGGTTTGTCATTAGCCAACTGGATTCACTGGTAGAAGTCTCCGTCAGCCCGACCCGGTTGAACAACGAGCTTCTCAGTGATCCTGCGGACTACCTAATGATTGCTCACCCGGTGTTTGTAGATGCCATCGAACCGCTGGCTCAATTCCACCGCGATCGGGGCTTAACCGTTCGGGTAATCAACGTGAACGACATTTACGCCCAATATTCAGCGGCCCAGATTGATGCTAACGCCATCGACAGTTTTATCGCTGATGCTGTTCCGGCACTGGATACCCGCTTCGTGTTGCTGGTGGGTGGTGATTCCTACGATTACCACAATTACCTTGAGATGGGATCACTGAGCTTTATCCCATCGCTGTACGGCCAGGTCCATGCAGTGGTTCGCTATGCACCCCTAGATGCTTTGTACGCCGATATCGACGACGACCAAGTGCCTGACGTGGCCCTTGGCCGATTCCCAGTGCGCACTGTTCAAGAGTTAAACTTCATGATCAACAAGACCGTACAGTACGCGTCCAAAACGTATTCTCGTCAGGCAGTGTTTGCCGCCGACGAAGCGGAACCGTTAACACCCTTCGGCGCCATCAGCGACGACGTGATCGATAGTTTGCTCAGCAACTGGTCAGTAACCCAAAGCTATTTGGACAACGTATCTCCGGCCCAAGCCACCCAGGATATTCTGGGCGCCATCAACAGTGGTGTTGCGCTAACTAACTACTTCGGCCACTCCGGATTCACCGAATGGGGACGAACCGATCGACTGCTCACTTCAAACGACGTGGATACACTCAGCAATGTCGGCTTGCCCACCGTGGTCAATCAGTGGGGTTGCTGGAATGCTTACTACGTATCACCGTTTGCCGACACGCTGGCTCATCGCTTCTTGATTGGCGGCGAACACGGGGCTGCCGCGATCCTCGGCCCAGTATCCCTAACCCGGCTGTCGTCCGAACAACTACTAAGCAACTTGAGTTTCGCCGAGATGGTCAGCGCTGGACAATCCGTCGGCCAATCGATCGTGAATGGCAAACAAGAACTAGCAGCTAATCACGAGAACCGCGAAGACGTTGTTCTGGGCTTCACCCTGCTAGGTGACCCGGCAATTCAGATAGAAAACGAATGACCTAGGGGTACCGCGCCGCAATCAATAAAATTGCGGCGCGAACCTTTAGATACAAGCTGACATAGATCCCGCGCCGTGGCAGCGCAGACCTTAGGCATCCATCCTATTGCGGATCTTTGTCAGCTGTCATACGGGCAAATCGACCGTGGCCATTGGGCTAGGGAAACCTCTACCGGCAGCGGCTGATATTCGCCTTCTCTACTGGGGAAGGCATTGGAGAATCTTTTCAATATCTTGCACAGTATTGTAAAGATGGGGAGACAGACGGACGCCCTCATTGCGTGCATCAAAGTAAATTTCCGCGTTGCCCAGATTTTTCTCAAAATCTGATTGCCGCTCACCAAAGTTTAGTACCACTGAACCGCCCCGCTGTATCGGATCGATCGGGGACACTTGGAACTCCGGCGCCACAGCGCTGCATAACTTTTCGCTAAGTTCTTGGTTGTGGCCCTGGATTGACCTTAGTCCGACATTAAGCAAACACTCAATCGAATGAGCGGCTGTCAAACACGGTGCAACGCTGGGAGTCGCCCCCCAGAAGCGAAGAGCATCGGGCGCGTATTTAAAATGATGAATATCAAATTCAAAGGGATTGGCGTGGGAAAACCAACCTACATCCCGTGGCTGACATTGCTCCACTTGCTCAGGATTGACCCACAAAAAACCGGCGCCGGAACCACCACACAACCATTTCAGACAAGAACCCGCGATGAAGTCGACATTCCACTCATTGGCGTCTATTGGTCGGATGCCAATAGACTGGGCCACATCGACAATACTCACGATGCCCCGTTCACGGGCTATCGTCGCCAAAGGCGCAATATCGTGACATTCACTGGTATTGGAATGCACATGGGTTAGCAGCACGGCATGCACCTGGTGGTCCATAAACCGATCCCAGGTTGCCGGGTTCAAGGTATTTTCGCTGCGGGGAACCATCACGGGTTCGAAGCCCAAATTCCGGGCATTGGAAAAGACAAACCCTAGTGATGGGAAGGCTCGCTCAGAAATCAGCAGTTTGTTTCGACCTTTTCGCACGGGCAGTGCACCCAAGACCTGACTGACGGCAGCGGAAACGTTGGGCTGGGGACAAATCATGTCTGGCTGGTGCTGCAATACCTGAGCCAGGCCTTGCCTAAACGTATCAATGGCTGCTAACCAATGTGGCCACAGCTGGTCGTCTCCGGCCGTCCAAGGCGCCAATAGCGTGTCTTCTAAATGGGCCTTGAGGGAGGTTGGCGGAATACCCGCAGAGTGGTTCAACAGGTATCCTGGCGCAGCTGCCCAAGCGTCCGGAATGCTTAGCATGGCTGGACTCCCAGGTGATTGCGGATGGTTTGCATATCCTTATAGCGACTGAGAATGTCATCTCGCGCAGCGGCAGTGCGCAAATCTTTTAGTTTTTCCAGCGCTGCTAATAACACTTCAAGAGGAGGCCCACTGGCAGTGATATTTTTAAGGTGTTCGGTCGCCAGGGCATTGGATGGCTGTTGAATATAACGTTTCACCAATTGATCATGATGCTGGGTTGCTGTCACGCCATGGGCATCGCAAACCTTTACAAACAGTTCAACGTTGCGGTCGAAATAGGGCCCACCGTCGCCGGAGTGCAGACAATCAAGAATTTGATCCATTAGACTTTGCCGACGCATGCAGTCTCGCAATCGGCTCTGATCGACCGGCGACATATACATAAATTTATCCACTAGCAATTGGGAATACGAGGTGTCCTCAGCCTGGCATAGCCCTAACAACAGATCGATTTCATTGATGCCAGCAAAGTCTCCTGCGTTTGCACCTCGATATTCGGTTCGCCCAACCCGGTAAGGCTTATAGTAGGGCCTCACTGAATAAAAAAAGCGGTCGGTATCAAGCTGGTCAAAAAGATGCTGGTTGTTTTGCGCGACCTCTTCCAAAGCGTTTTTTGCTGCGACCAGGAGGTCGGCAGTAACGGGATGGGTTATACCCAAAGGTACCGTGTTAACCAATGCATCCGCCGCGCGTTTGAAGGCGAAAATTCCGCGGGTGTTGTAGTCAAGAAATAGAGCTTCGTCGTGGAGCGAGGTGAAACACCGGTATCGCCCGTTTTCCGCCAGGTTATGAGTCGATAAATGACTGGTTGCGAAGCGCGGAGCAACACCCAGTGAGGCGCCAATGTGCATAGCCAATCCGGAGGCCTCTACTAACGGCGAGGTTTGTTCCCGTGAAGGCTCTGTCAGTTCATGACGACGACAGGCTCCCATGTACAAGCCCACATCACCTAATAGGGCAAAGGCCGCCTCAAAACCTTCATCGGTGTTGCCTTCCCGATGCAGCTCGGCGATAAGTGCTCTACCCTCTTCTAACAAAGTAGTGCGTAATGACTGCCCGACCGCACCGACGTCTGCTCTGTCCTGCTGAGCAAAATAGAGGTTTTCCAGTTCGGTGTTGATTTCGATAAAGTCGCTGCGCATCCAGGCGTAGAACTTTCTGACGTTAGTACTCACCAGGACTTCCTTGGCTCGGAGAAACAAGCGGGAAGTATTCCACAGCAAAACAATTCACGTCATAGGAAATTTATCCCACTGAATGATCATGCATAGAAAGTACTGCGATGGATTGATGGAGCCGACCCCAGCGATCGCTGAAGCCGGCGCCAATATTTAGGTTCAACAGTCTCGACGGATCAGGCGACCTCTAGCAACCAACATCAGTAACATCATCATTATCAACAATGCCCAAGTATTGGTGGTAGGAATGGTCAACGGACGCAAGGTGGTAGTGATCACCGTGGGATCACTATTGTTACCCGGACCATCACCCTCAGGGTCGGCGTCTATGCCGTTTTGGGAGATATCGCTGACAGCACGGGAGGCGCCGATAGCCGTGGCAGTGGCGGTATTGGCATAGGGCGGCGCGGAGTCGCGGGCAAAGACCAAAACGGACAGCCGGATGAGGCCACTTTCACCCACAGCCAGAGAGTCCGTTCCAGCCAATAAATTGACGTCCGAATCGCCGTCATAGTTATCGTTAACCGTGAGCTCTGCCGAGAAAAGGTTTGTCACCTCAAAGGTCGCCGGTGCTGGGAATGTCGATACCAGGTCATCAACCACCTGAATCTGATCCAAGTCTACTTGGCCGGTGTTAAACACCCTCAGCTGGTAGCTAACCAGCGCGCTGTTGTCTGGCAACACCGCAGTGTAACCAGGCTGCGGCAACTCAACGTTGGCCAGATTTTTAGCCAGTCCAATCTCACCTAAGCCGGCGCCTCCAAGGGGGACGACGGTTGGGTCGCCGCCAACAACAGAGCCTGGATCATCGGAACTCACTGGGTCGGTCTCGTCCGAGTCCACCACTGCTTGGTTAATGATGGAACTCACGTCCCCTGGCAATGGGTCGTTTATCCGCACTTGGAAGGCCACAGTTTGTGTGGTGTTGGCAGCCATAGAGCCAAGGTTTACCGCAATACTGGTTTGCCCTGCACCGTTGCCGGTGATGACAGTGCCTGCACTGGTTATCACACTGCCATTAATTAACAGCGTATTGATATCCGGTGTGTCACTTAAGGTGACATTGTTCGCCGTGCCGTTACCCACGTTTCGAATGGTCAACAAGTAGTCTATTCGATCACCACTGTTGTTCAGGCCATCAGCGTTGTCATCAAAGATGTTGATCGCCGCCTTGCTTAACTCAAGGATGGGGTCCGCATCAATCGGCGTGCCGGTCGGGTCGTCATCGGTGGGTGAGTCCGGATCGTCCGTGGGCTCATCAGGGATGGTCGGGCCGGTGACCAGCCCTTGGTTGAACACCTGAGAGGCGTTGTTGATCACTGGGCTATTAATCGTCACGTCAAAACTGACCGTCACGCTGGCGCCACCAGCGAGGGTACCCACATTAATCTCGACGTCAGTATCCGCGCCGCCATTGCCGCGAGTCACGATTCCCTGACTAGTCTGCACGCTGCCAGGCACCAATGTGGTGTTAACGTCAGGCGTATCGGTGAACACAATTCCGGACGCCCCAGCGTTACCACTGTTTGAAATGGTCACAATGTAGGTCAGCGTGTCACCCGGTGAGCCAACGCTATTGTTGTCCGCATCAACACTTAAGGTATCGGTTTTACTGGCCTCAATAACCGGATTAGAAGTCACTGGCGTGTCGGTGGTGTCGTCATCGTCCGGGGTGTCCGGATCATCAGAGGGTGCAACCGGCGCGTTATCACTGAATACCACCGCTTGGTTGGATACCGAGGTGACATCGGCAGGAAGTGGACTGTTAATGGTCACGTCAAACGACAGCGAGACCGTATTACCACCAGCGATATCGCCGAAATCTACAGCCACATCAATATCCCCAGGGGTATTGCCCTGAGTCACCGTTCCCTGAGAGGTCACCACTGAGCCAACCACTAAGGTGACGTTAGGATCCAGGTTATCGTTGGCAAAGGTGCTTATGGCCGCCTGGTTGCCGTCGTTGTTGACAGTAACAATATAAGTCAGGGTGTCGCCGGGAGAAGGCGAACCACTGCCATCGGCATCAACTCTTAGGATGTCAGTTTTGAGTACCTCCAGATCCGGCGCAGCAACAATCGGCACCTCGGTCGGATCTCCGTTCGGAGCATCATCGGGATCATCCGTGGGCACTGTCGGCAGTTCGTTACTACCTACCAAGCCTTGGTTAACCAGTTCAGTCACACCCGCCGGCAGCGGCGAGTTCACGGTGGTCTGGTAACTGATGGATACTGAACTTGCGCCGCTCAGCCCACCAATATCGATGGTGATAGTGCTATCACCCGCACCGTTACCGGTAACCACGGTGCCCGCGGAGCTTGCCACACTGCCGTTGACTAAGGTGGAGTTAATGTCCGGTATGTCCGTGTACTGAACGCCGGTAGCACCACCGTTACCGATATTGTCAATAACAATTGTGTAGAGCAGCGTATCGCCGGGACTGACAGCCCCGTTGTTATCGGCATCGTTCTGCAGAGCAACAGCTTTGCTCGCTTCAATGATTGGCGCTGAGGTCACCGGTGTTGGCGTTGGATCATCTTCATCAGGGCTGTCCGGGTCATCCGTCGGCTCGGTGGGCTGCTGATCAGAGTCAACAGCGCCCTGGTTGGACAGTAACGTTACGCCCGCTGGCAATGGGTTGTTGATCGTGACATCAAAGGTAATGGTCACACTACCTCCCCCGCCAGGGATGCCGCCTATAGCTACCGCCACCTGGGTATCACCCGCGGTGTTGCCAAGGGTGACTGTTCCCATGGTTGTTGCCACCGAGCCGGCTACTAGCGTGGTATTGGCATCGGGGATGTCTGTGAACTGAACCCCGGACGCGCCGCCGTTGCCGCCATTGAGCACCGTCACGGTGTATCGCAGCGTGTCACCTGGCGATGCAATCGTGTCGCCGTCGGCATCCACCAACAAACTGTCGGCTTTAAAGGCTTCCAGGTTGGTGGCCGAGGTTAGCGGTACCACGGTGGGATCGTCATCTGGCGGACCATCCAAATCGTTGGAAGGCTCCGCTGGTAGGCCATCGCCACTGACAAAGGCTTGGTTCACCAACTGGCTGACGCCAGCGGGCAGCGGATTGGGAATATCCACCTGGTAACCGACAGTGACGGACGCACCGCCCCCTGGCAATGTGCCAACGTCTACCGAGATCGCGGTATCGCCCGCGGTGTTGCCGATGGTGACTAAACCTGCGGTAGATATCACCGAGCCGGCGATAAAGGTGCCATTGGCATCGGGAGTATCGGTGATCACCACTCCTGTGGCTGCCGCATTGCCGATGTTGATAGCAGTCAGCGTATAGCTGAGGGTGTCGCCCGGCGACGGTACACCATTGCCATCGGCATCTGTCAGTAGCGTGACCGATTTATCCAACTCCAAGATCGGCGTCGCGGTTACCGGCGTTGGGGTGGGTTCATCCTCAGACCCGCCATCTGGATCATCCGTTGGCTCATCTGGCAGCTGATCGCTGCTGACAAAACCCTGGTTGACCACCTGGATCACACCTGCCGGCAGAGGATTGTTGATCGTCACATCAAACGTAATGGTGACCTGAGCACCACCACCTAAGGAACCGATATCAACACTGACGTCGGTGTCGCCGGCGCCATTACCCATCAATACCGTACCCAGGGTCGTCACCACAGAGCCTGGCACCAGTTGGGTATTCGCTCCGGGCGTATCATTGAAGGCCAGGCCAGTTAATCCAACATTACCAACGTTGTCGATCAACACCGTATAGCGCAGTACATCACCCGGTGAGGGCACACTGTCAAGGTCGTTGTCTGTCAGCAAGGCATCGGACTTGAACGCCTCCAGCAGCGGATCAGTCGTCACCGGTGTACCAGTAGGATCCCCGCCCGGTAAGGTGTCTGGATCGTCCGTATCAATGGGCGGTAATTCAGCGGAGCTCACGGTGGCCTGGTTGGCTACCATGGTGGTACCGGCCGGTAGCGGATTGTCTACCACAACCTCGAAGGTCACCACCGCAGTCTCGCCATTACCCGGAATCACTCCGGTATCCACTTCCACGTTTACGTCGCCTGGGGTATTACCCAACACAACGCTGCCGCGACTGGTCATCACACTGCCCACATTAAGGGCCACATTGGGGTCTAAGTTGTCGTTGACAAAGGTGGCTGTAGCGCCCTGATTACCCGTGTTAGTGATAGTGATGGTGTACAGCAGGGTATCACCGGGAGAAGCAAAGCCGTCGCCATCGGCATCGACCAACAGGGCATCGGTTTTGATCGCCGACAGCACAGGGGTTGCGGTGAGCGGCGTGTCCGTCGGGTCATCGTCCATTGGCGTATCTGGGTCGTTGGTGGGCTCATCGGGTAATTCGTTGCTACCCACAACACCCTGGTTACTAAGCTGGGTGACACCCGCCGCCAAGGGGTCATCGATCAACACATCAAACGTGATAGTGCGACTAGCACCACCACCAGGGATGGTGTCCAGATTCACGCTGATGGTCGTATCACCGGCGGTATTACCGGTCACCACAGTACCCAATGGCGCAACCTGTACTGAGCCAACGATCAATGCGCTGTTGCTGTCTGGCATATCGTTGAAGGTCACACCCGTCGCCGCAATGTTGCCGGTGTTCGTAATGTTGACGGTGTAGCGCAGAGTGTCACCTGGGGACGGGACGGTATCGCCATCGGCGTCCACCAGTAATACATCAGCCTTGTCTGCCTCCAAAATTGGCACCGCTGTTACCGGTGTGTCGGTAGGATCGTTGGGATCTGCGTCATCCGGGTCGTCAGTGGGCACAACCGGGGTTTGATCACTACCCACCAATCCTTGGTTAGCCACTGTGGTAACGCCTGCCGGCAATGGATTATTGATAGTGACGTTGAAGCTGATCGTGACGCTATCGCCGCCACCTAAAAGGGTGCCAACGTTAACCGTGATCGGTGGCGTGCCGGCGTTACCACCGGTAATCGTTCCCCGACTGGTAGTGACCGTTCCAGCCACCAGCGTGGTATTGGCATCTGGTGTATCGGTAAAGGTCACACCGCTGGCAGCCTGGTTGCCGCTGTTGGTAAGGACCACGGTATACAGCAGCTCATCGCCCGGCGACGGTATGCTGTTGCCATCGTTATCAAGGAACAACGAATCGGTCTTAGTGGCGCTGATGATAGGCGTACCTACCAGCGGGGTGATATTCGCGTCGTCGTCCGGACCGGTGCTTGGATCATCCGTTGGCTCGGACGGCAGCTCGTTGGAATCAACCCGCCCCTGGTTAACCACTTGGGTCACACCCAATGGCAGAGGGTTGTTGATAGTGACATCAAACACAATGTCCACACTACCGCCCTGACCAGCCAGAATTCCGATATCGACGGTGACCGGAGGGACGCCGGCGTTACCACCGGTAATGGTGCCCTGGGTGGTTGTGACAGACCCGCTAACCAAGGTGGTGTTGGCATCCGGAGTATCTACAAACATGACACCAGACGCGTCCTGATTACCACTGTTGACCACATTGATGGTATAGCGAAGGGTGTCACCCGGAGACGCCACACTGTTGCCGTCCGCATCAATCAACAGGGCATCGCTCTTGCTCGCTTCGATAACCGGTTCGGCAATGAGCGGAGTCACCGTCGGATCATCATCCGGCGCTGTATCTGGATCGTCGGTGGGTTCGTCGGCCAACTCATTGGAGCCAACCACACCCTGGTTTGACACTTGAGTGACGCCATCGGATAGCGGGTTGTCGACTATCACATCGAAGGTGATCGTGACAGTGGCCCCGCCACCCATCATGGTGCCTATATCAATGTTAATGGGTGGCGCGCCCGCGTTTCCTCCAGTGACAGTTCCCTGGGTAGTGGTAACCGAACCTGCCACGAGCGTCGTGTTGGCATCGGGGGTATCAGTAAACGTCACTCCACTAGCAGCGCCGTTGCCGCTATTGGTGATCACTACCGTATAGCGCAGCGTGTCGCCCGGTGAGGGTGAACTACTTGCATCAGCGTCCACCAATACCGCATCGGTTTTGCTAGCTTCCAAAATGGGGTTGGAATTAACCGGAATCACGGTGGGGTCATCATCGCCTACCGGGCCCGGATCGTCGGTGACCACATCGGGGACTTGCGCACTGGACACAACACCCTGGTTCGTCAGCGTGTTGATACCGGCAGGAAGTGGGTCATTGACTGTGGTGCGGTAAGTAATGGTGGCAGTGCCGCCGCCAGCGGCCAATGCACCCAACGCGACCTCTACAGGAGGGGTGCCGGTATTGCCGTCGGTAATTGTGCCTTGAGTTGTGGTTACCGTTCCGGCAACCAAGGTGGAATTCACATCAGGGGTATCGGTAAATACCACGTTGGTAGCGGACGCACCGCCAGTGTTGGTAATGACAATGCTATAGCTCAGCACATCGCCAGGGGTTACATCGCCCGAGCTGTCGACGTCATCAAATAGCACGCCGGTTTTGCTGGCACTGAGTTCGGGCAAATTGATATTTTCTGAATCAGTGGCGGTATCGGTTCGATCCTCATCCGGTGCGCCGGGCATGGTAGTGCCACTGAGATTGGCAACGTTCACCACCGGCAGCGCTGGCAGCGGATCGGCAAACATGACTCGGGCGGTAAAGGACAAAGTCTCACCCACTTCCAACGACGTATCAGGCAAGCTGCCTGCAGGGTCAGAGGAAAATCGCAGAGTGGTTTGGCCCGCTGCTGGTGTATTGACCAAAATCTGCCCAATGAAGCCAGCAGGCACCGTATCGATAATGGCGGTTGCCAGATCCCAGTTGGTTTCGCTAAGCACATCATCCAGAACCAAATCGTAGGCAGGGGCGGTGCCCGTGTTGGTGATATCGAACTGAAGCGTGGCGATCAGTCCGTTGACCTCGGCGAGGGTTTTATCCACTGCCAGGTTAGGCTCAACCACATCAATGTCTGCGGTAGCCGAGTCCGTCACCGTGCCAGTGGGTCCTTCAAACTCCAGAGTTGAGGTATTGATGAGTAGGTCACCGGATTCGTTGGTGTCATCGTCGGCCGGTACTGAAGGGCCAACATTGACCACCACACCGCACACCTGCAGCACCAACTGATCATCAACCGTTACCGCGTTGTCGGTGGTGGGATTGGTGACATCACCCAAATTAAAGGTGGCCGTGTCGTTGCCCACAGGCGCGAGGTCGTCGGAAATCACCGCGGTGAACCCATTGGTCACGCCCAGCATTCCTGAACCAAATACCGTGGCACTGGTGAGTTCAAGAACCCCCTCGTTGCCGTTAGCGCTGCCCGAGGGCAGTGTGTCACTCACAATCACTTGCTGGGTGACGCCTTGGGGGAAGGTGACTGTGGTGTGGTAGCACACCTCCTCACCAATGGTTGCGTCAAACAGGAATGGATCGCCAAAACTTTGTCCGGTATCCGGGTTGCTGGTTGAGAATACGGTCTTCTCAATGCTCGGCTCGTCGACAGTGAATTGACCGGTGTCGGCATCGTTACCGTCACCGTTTTCATCACCGGCACCACCGGGGGTCGAATCGAACTGCAGTGACGCGTTGTTGACGTAGCTATCGCCGGAAATCACCGTTGGATCAACGGTGACGTCATAGGTGATGGTGCAAACGTCCCCTAAGTCCAGCTGGGTAATGGTGAACAATACGGCAGGGTCGCCGGTACCGTCAGCCACAAAACCCTGGCAAGCGGCGCTGGATGTGAAGTTAGTTGGTGCACCGGAACCCAGTGGGTCGGGTAGTTGGTCAGTGATATCCAGATCATAGGCCACCGCGCTGGAAGCACCAGTATGGGAAATGACCAGGGTAAAGGTCAGCGTATCGCTGCCGCTGACCTCAACTAAGGTATCGGGCGTCTTGTTGATTTGCAGCAACGGCTGAACAATGTCTACATCCACCGAATCCATTAACGGCATCTGGGGTGTGCCGCCGATATCAAAGTCCAGACTAGCCTGATTACGCGCATTGTCGGTACCGGGGTTGCCGGCAACATTGCGCACCCGGGCAACGATAGTGAATTCAATTTGGTCATCTGCCGGCAGCGTTGCGTCGGTGGCAACGTTAACCACGTTGCCGAGATCCCACAGGAAGAAGTCGTCGGTACCGTCCAGCGGCGCAGTGTCAGATATCGCATCGGGTGAAGCACCCAACGCTAAGCCGCTGCCGATGGTGATGTCAGCGCCAATACGAGACAGGGTGGCTGAAACCAGTTCGAAGGTCGCTGACGGCGTGCTGCCCGGGAACGGCAGTTGGTCGCTGATGACAGCGTTTTCTAATGTGCCGTTGGGAAGATCAAGAACCAAGCGATAGGTCACCTCTTCACCGATGGTCAGATCAGGCTCCGGCCCTAACACCCCATCGACATCCGGCGTATTGATATCGCCGGAGGAGACAAACAGTTTGTCCAGACCCGGGCCAGAGATATCCACCATAAACTCAGCCATATCTCCGTAGCTACGTCGTTGTTCATCTGCCTCAGAGGCATCAGTACTGAAGTAGTCAAGATCGGCGACGTTCATGATCGTGTCACCCAAGGTCGCGGCCACATTAATTTGGGCCTGATAGGTGAAACGGCAGACATCGGCCACGGGTAGGCTGTCAAAACCAATGCGCAATCCCACACCATTGGGATCAGACTCGTCCAGCAGATCCGGTGCGCCGGTGCAGGTTGCGCCAGAAGGCGCGCCGGCGGCAGCCAAGGTGCCCGTCACGTAGGTCAACTCTGCGGGCAATTGGTCAGCCAACAACACATCGATGGCAGCGGCATTGGAGATTCCGGTGTGGCCAATGTCCAAGGTGTAGGTAATGGTATCGCCGGCATCGCCAGAGGTGACCGAACCACTCTTTGCCACCATCAAGTCAGGTTCAGCGATTTCCACATCCGCCGAGGCAACCACGTCGCTGAAGGTATCGGACGACACAATCATGTTATTGCGAACGGGCAATCCCGTGACGCCGTTGGCCGCTATATCGGCGACCCGAGCTTGAACCAGGAAAGTGATTTGGTTGTCTGCAGCAACCGTTGCCGGCGAATCGTTGGCATTAGTCAAATTGCCAAAATCTAAAATTAGCTGGTTATTGAGGGTGTCGCCGTTGGTGTCATTGACGGTTTGCAGCGGTGGGTCGTTGTCCACGGTAATTTCGCTGCCGATGGTGATGGCAGATACCGATAGGTATTCCAGCACCGTCGGCGCAATGGGAAGTTCGTCGCTAATCATCACGTTGGCGGCAGATCCATCTGGGATGTTGACGGTCAGCTCGTAAGTGATCACCTCGCCAATGGTCACGTCCACAATGGCCGGGTCAAAATTCCCATTGTCCGTGGTTTGGGTGCGATTGGTGACCGTTTTGATTGCCATCACTGGGGCCACCATAAAGCTGGCAGAACCCTGGGCGTCATAGTCGTCTGAAGCACCCTGCCCGTCCCCAACTCCCGCTGCACCCGATCGCTCGGAGTCAAATTCGTCGATAAATGGTGACAGATTCGTGTTGTCACCCGGTAGCGACGTCCATTCGGTACTGGCGGTATTCACAATATTAGTGCCGATGGGGGTGGCAGCATCAACTTGAACGTCAAAGACGATCTGACAACTGCTGCCTTTGGTAAACGTATCCCAACTGGCCGTAATAACCCCACCCGCCTCGGCAGGTCCAGCATCGGGGTTATCCGCGCAAGCTTGCAGTGTCGGCGGCGACATGACCGTTAGGAATGGGGGCAGCGCATCGCTTAACTCAACATCAAAGGCATCGGGACGGTTTGCACCTCCAGTGACGGCCACCGTAATGGTCACCTGGGTAACATCACCCGAATCACCGATGGCAGGACTAAAGGCTTTGCCGATGGTGACCACGGGCTCGCGAATCCCCACGTTATCCGCATTGTCGTTAGCCAAGGTGGTGTTGTCCTGGCGCCATTGGGCATTGTTGTTTCGGTTGCTGCCGCTGTTGGCGTTGGTGGAATCCAACAGCACAACTTCGTACTCAATAACAATATCGGTACTTCCCGCACCATTGCTGCTGGGAACCACAACGGTGCCGAAGTCAAAAACGGCTTGGCGGGCCACATCTCGAGCGTTAACGCCGCTGTTGGTAATAAAGGGGTTGTCGGTGGCTGAGTCGGTGTTGCCATCATTGGTACAGCCAGCGTCCAACGCCACGCCATTCGCCGGGGTCACCGTCGCAGTGCCGGTGTTCACTGAGGTACAGTCAACAAAGGCCAGCGAGGTATCTAAAATGTCCACCAATGTGATATCGGTAGAGGTTCCTTCTGGCAACGTAACAGTGGTGCGATAGCGCACGATCGAACCAATAGTTACCTCATTTTCTGTGCCGTCAGCGTCCAAACCCAAGGCTGCTTCCGTTGGGCTTACGTTGACCAATTCCTTGTTCACCAAGACTTCAGTAATGGTGGCGTTGGCCTCATCAACCACTTCGGGGAAACGATCCGTTGAGCCGTCACCGGGCGCCCAAGTGACGCCGCTTTCGTTGGTGATGGTGCTACCCGGCTCCACGCTGTCAGGCAGCGTGCAGGAAATCTCGATCAAAATCCGGTTGTTGCCATTGAGATCGGTTCCCGGAGCCAAGGCTGCGCCGCCCACCGAGGCCCCGTTAGTACCGTCATCGTCAAAGGTGATTCCCGCGCCGAACAAATCCCCAGAAAAACTGGTGTAACGCGTATCCGTGCCATCGATGGCACCCGCTGTGCCGCCATTGTCCAGGAATACACGAGGCTGACCGGCATCATCGTTAATAGCGCACGATAGCAAGCTGCCGCCAGCAGCATCATCGGTAGCGATTACATCAAAGGCGCTACCGGTGCCAACGTTTTCCAGGGTAATCAGGTACGTCAGCACATCCGCAGCATCGGCATCGCTGATATCCCCATCGCTGATTGTTGCATCGGAGGTTGCGTTGGTGCTGCTGACGATTTGCTTATCCAAAGTCAATTCTGGCGCACCAACAATAAATAACGCGCCGGTGTCAGAGGCTGACGGAGACTGATTGCCATCGCCGTTGACATTCAAGATATTGCTCAAGCTCAGCAAATCGGTAAACGCAGCAGGCTGCACCGTCATAGCGATATCCAACTGAAGCACAACGGGCGCCACCGCTTCCGACACTTCATCCCAGGTAAAGACCCAAGAGTTGGGTGAATCGGGCGACGGTACTGTGCCACCGCCTGAATCTGCCACAATGCTGGTCAGACCGACGTCCAGTCCGCCGCTTTCGAGATTGTGCGCTGGACCATAGTTGATGGTCGTTGCAGCAATAGACCCGGCTGGCTGACTAACCGTGGGGGCTGTGCCGTATTGTTCGGCATCAAAAATGGGAATCGGCCAAAAGTCTATCCACTGCAGGTTAACAATATCGGCTGCCTCCAAGGTCATGGTCAATCGATACACCACGTCCTCTCCAACCTGGTAAGAGACACCATTGGCTGGGCTACTGATCACCGTTTTGGTCAAGTCAAAACCAGCCACGTTAACCGTCGCGCCGGAGCCTTCGGTACAGCCCGGTAGTGCCGGTCCGCCCGCCAAACCCTGCACGGCATAGGTCGTGCTCACCGTGTTGGGTAAGCTATCGTTAATTCTGAGTGGTACCGGCGTTGCAGGGGTTGAGCCAAACCGACTCACATAAGTTTGATTGACGGTGGTGTCGTAGGTGAGTTGTCCTGTCGTACCTAAGCCAAGCTGATTGTCGCCAGTGAGCGGCAGCACACCCACGGTAAGATCATCAAAATCTAAAGTGATGACTTCCTCGGTGCCGTTCGGACCGGTTTGGGTAGTGACCGTAAAATCGGTGTTCTCCACAAGTGGAGTGCCATTTAACACTAAGGTTGAGCGGTCCAAGGTCAAGCCATCAGGCACCGTATCAACCAACACCAGATCAGTGAGTTCCGCAAAATCGGAGACTTGGTAGTCGATGGTGTAACTCACCGTGTCGCCGGGCACAACGAACCCACCCGGCGCGCCCTTCTGAACCGAAAAATGTCGGGCCACCAGCGTATCGTCGGTTTGGGTGGCGGCAGGAACAAAAATATCGCTGCCTTCAAATTGGGCGAGAAAACTGGCTGTGTTGGGAGGAATGTTGAGATCCATACACATAGTCTCATCCAGCACATCGGGAACCACCACAGGGATTGTTACAGTGATATCGTCATTGTTGCCCGTACCGGTAATTGGCCCCGCACAATCCACCGTGACGGTGCCGCCGCTGCCAATAGCGGGCTGTGTGATGGTGCAGTCGGCATTGCTAAGACCGGCGCTTCCAGCCACCTGTGGGATACCGCCAATGAGATCAGCGATCACTAAAGGCGCAGGAAGCGCATCGTCAAAATCCGCACTGGTGATGTCCTGACCGTCTGCAATATCAACGGTTAGGATGAAATTAAACGGGTACCCAGGAGGCGGCTCGAATTCCGCATAGTCATTAATTTTGCTGGTAAAACGCGCCACCGTTAAGGTGCTGGTATCGGTAAGCGTAGTGCCGAAAATCGGCGTGCCGCCGGTGGCGGAGTCGCCAAATCGAAAAACCGGGGTAGACACAATGTCATAACCCATACCCACAACAGCGTCCGATGGTGGGGTGGGATCGTCACTTTGTAGACAAATGGTCAATGAAATCACTGGCCCGCCAGGGGTGAGCGAGCCAATCGGTGGCACGATGGCAACAAAGGTGCCGTCGGCTGGGCCGGTGATGGGTTGATTGATCACTGGGTCGATGGCGTTGCCACTGGCGTCAAAGGCAACCGTTGTGGCAGTGGCGTCTAGCGGGGTTACCACAGCAGAATTAAACACAATCCCCGGTGGCAAACTCAGCTGCAGATAGGGGCCAAAACCCGTATCAGTCCCGGTGTTGCTGATCGTTTGGTTGAAACAGAATTCTTCGTTAACAAACGGGTCTGCCGGCGGACTGCCGGTAAGCGTAATTGTCTGTCCCCAAACGCTTGAACCCCATAGTGCCATCATGACCAACAGCGCTATTCGAACCATCCCACTTCTCCTTGACCCTTAGCCGTTGCCGCTAAGTTCTTAACCCCAACTTTGCTAGACCTACTAGCGAACGCTTAAGCCAGTTGATCGGCATCTGATGTCGAAACCCTAATACCGGCCTGTTTTCCGCAGGCTAACACCCGTGGATTGACCGCAAACAGAGAATAGGCACACTTGTTTACAATTCCACTCCAGCCACCATAGTGCCTTATTTCCGCAAGGAAAAATGGGTAATGTTCAGGGTTTTTCGATTGAGCGGTCCGAAGCTGGGCTCCGTTGATCAAAAAAACGTTGTTGATTGTCGAAAACCAAAGATATTGTTACGCAGGCGCTATATCAATCCAACCGAGTCACGAGCTGACCAAAAACAAGAGACTCTTGGCTGTTGACGGGCAACAAAGTGGCCTTCGGTGCACTTTGAACAGGCTTATCCGCCGCCCTATTGGTCCGATAAAAAACTGAACCGCGACAATACCCATTGTTTCTAAGGACTAAGAATATCCTTGAGCCGCCGCTTGGCCAGCGCCCAGTCCCGTTGCACGGTTCGCCTGGAGCAACCCAGAGCTTGGGCAGTTTCCTCCTCAGTGAGACCGGCAAAAAACCTACACTCAACCAACTGAACTAGATGCTCATCTTCTTCCCTTAGAGCATCCAGGGCATCTTCCAGTTCCAATAGCATTCCGGCCTGTTCTTGACCATTAACCTTGTCATCGTCCCAGGTAGTTCGATGCTCAGGACCCTGGCGTTTCAGTGCCAACCGCTCCCGGGCCCGGTCTATACATATGCGTCGCATGGCGCGAGCGATCAGACGAAAAAAGTGCTGCCGGTCGTTGAACTGCCCCTCCACTGAGTTCATTAGTCGAAGATAGGCCTCATGGACCAGCGCGGTCGCACTCAAGGTTTGCTCGGCTCGCTCACCGTGTAATTGTCGACCGGCGAGTCTGCGCAGATCGGCGTAGACCATTCCCAATAACGATTCCATGGCCTGGGCATCGCCACCGCGACTGTCGAACAACAGCTGGGTGATTTCCGCGGTTGGTCGCTGGGTCATGGTTGGCACAAGGCTCTTTGCCGACGACTCTCTAGCAATTCGGGATGCTGCGGCGAATACCGTTTGGACGCGATGTCCACTGCTAAGTCGTAGTATTCAATGGCTTTACCGCAGTCCCCTGCTGAGCGAAGCGCGGTCCCCAGGTTGTGGGCGACCAAAGCGACCCTAGGGTGCAGGTCGCCAAACTCTTTGCGATATGCGGCTAATGCTAGCTGATAGTGATCCGCAGCTTCAGCGAACTGGGCCTGGGTCATCAAGACATTGCCAAGGGTGGTGCTGGCAGTCGCCAACAATTGGGGGTTGTCGCTGGAGCCTGCCAGCAGGTCCACCGCACTTCGGGCGTGGGATTGAGCCTGATTCAAATCCCCTTTTAACCGCAAGGTGTCTGCCATATTGCTTAAGGTCATTGCCCGACGCACTGCATGGTCGCCGGATAAGCCATCCAGGCTCTGCATGGATTGCTCAAAGGCCAAAAGCGCTGTCTCAAGTTCTCCCAAATCGGTCAGTATCAAACCCTGCTGGCTTAGCGCCTGGGCTCGTTGGCGGGCAAAGGACGGCTTCTCGGTTAGCAACGCCAGCGCCTGCTCCATATGCCGGCGCGCATCTTGAATGTTGGCCGCTCGTCGCTCTGCCATTGCTAGTCGCTGCAAGGTTAGAGCCCTGACCTCCGGTGCCTGTGGGGTCTTTGCCAACACCTGCATTTGTAATGCCTTGCGCAACTCAACCAAACCCTGGGAAACATCGCCATCGCGATAGCGGGCATACCCAAGCAGACTGAGAAACTCGCTATATCTCGGCGGCTTGGGCACTTCATCCGCCATGTCTGCCACCAGGGGTTCAACCAACGCAACAACTTCTGCAAATCGACCTGCATCCAACAGGGCTCGGCCGCTACCGACAATCATCTCTCGTTGGACCTGCGGATTGTGACGCGTAGCTCCCACCATCTTCTCGAAGTTAGAGCTTGAGATGACGTCATCGATGGGTGCACTACTGCCGTTTTCCAGCGGATCCATGGTCGCCAAAATATCGGTAACCACCTCACTTAGGGCCACCGCCGATTCGCCACTGGCTGCCACCTCGGCTTTCTGTTGTTGGATTTGACGCCAGACCATGGTGCCGACCAACAATGCTCCCACCACAACGGCTGCCGCCGCTGACAACTCAAAACGACGGTTACCGGCTGCCTTGCGAAAACGATAAGCCTTGTCTTCGGCGCGGGTTGGTAAAGGCTGGTCATTGGCCAATGCCATCAGGTCCTTCCCTAGTGCCTCCATAGTGGGGTAACGATCAGTCGGCGCCGCTTCCAGACATCGCCGAAGAATGTGCAGAAAATCGCCGCGCTGCTGGGCCGCTACATCAATGGCCACTGATGCATCAACACTTGGATTTTTCATTTGCTGACCAATCACATCCAAGCGTGCACTGGCATCTTTCAACAACGGGTGCCGACCGGTCACCACTTTGGCAATCAGCAACCCCATCTGAAATACGTCCGTTGCCTCGCTAATCTCGCCGCCACCGAATTGTTCCGGCGCGGCGTAAGCCGGCGTCATCAGATGCTCCTGACCCTCATCAGCCTCAGCAAAATCTGAAATGCCAAAATCCAGTAGCTTGGGTTCGGCGCTATCGGTCACCAAGACGTTGCCTGGCTTTAAGTCCTGGTGAATTACCCCCTGACTGTGGGCATGCTCAACCGCGGCAACAACCTTAGCCAGCATCCGCAGGCGAGCAGAAAGGTCTGGCTGGTGGAGCTCACAATATTCGTCAATTGGCCGTCCGCTGACCAATTCCATAACCAAGTACGGTCGTTCCCCAACAACACCACCATCAATAATTCTGGCAATTGCGGGATGATCAAGCTTGGCCAGAATCTGACGCTCTCGAACGAAACGCTGTTGATGGGTGTCACCCTTCAACGCCGCGCTCATCACTTTTACCGCAACCTGCTGCTCAAATTGGTTGGTCCGTCGCCCACTATAGACGCTTGCCATACCGCCAATGGCGATGCGCTCGGTGAGCTCGAAAGCGCCAAGCACTTGGCCCGACCAGTTCTCATCATCGACCTGATCGTCAGCCAACAAGCCGCCGCCGGTCACCAGCAGCTGATCCCATTTGTCCTGTGAAATATCCACGGTTGAATATTACCGCAGCTGAACCATCGAGTGTGGGGTGGTCAATTGACCCGGGCTAGGAACGACGAACCCTAACCACTTTCATAATGTCCATATCCATCCCAGCGACGGTCTCGGTATCTGGATAATAGGTAAGATTGACCAAACTGCCGGTCAAATTTTTGTATTTCTTTCGCCGCTTATATTTGAAGGGAACTAACTCACCCTCCAGCATAATGGTGTTCAAGTACCACTCTTCGACCTCCCGCTGCACGTGGGAGTCGACTTTTCGGTCCTCGGAATGAACCAATTCCGGGTGCTTTTCCAGCATTTTTTTAGGCGTAACTGGCATTAGGCGAAGGGACGATGCAAAACAATATTTTCACGTCGGTCCGGCCCGGTGGAAACGATGTGAACAGGGCTACCAATCACCTCACTTAATCGTTCCAGATAAGTTCTTGCCTCCTGAGGCAGCGCGTCCCAATCGGTCACCCCACGGGTGCTCTGGGTCCAACCAGGGAAATCCTCAAAGATCGGTTCGCAGTGCGCGAGATCGGCGACGTCGGTGGGGGGTACGTCAAGGGTTTTGCCTTCCAGGCGATAAGCCACCGCCATTCGAATCGTCTCAAAACCATCCAACACATCTAGCTTCGTCACACACAGTCCACTGACCCCATTGACCATTACCGCGCGGCGAAGGGCTATGGCGTCCATCCAACCGCAGCGCCGCGGCCTGCCAGTGGTTGCACCAAATTCATTGCCTCGCTTGGCGATGCGTCCGCCAATCTTGTCATTCAGTTCGGTAGGGAACGGACCGCCGCCGACCCGAGTCGCATAAGCCTTGGTAATACCGAGAACATAATCAATTTCCCCAGGGCCAATCCCCACCCCCGTGCAGACCCCGCCGGAGGTGGTATTTGACGAGGTTACGTAGGGGTAGGTGCCATGGTCTATGTCCAGCATGGCTCCCTGGGCTCCTTCAAACAGCAGGTCACCGTCTCCGGCGCGATGGGCGGCAACCGCGGCAACCACATCTCCAGTGAAGGGTTTCAAGGATTCACCCCAGGCTAAGGCCTGATCAATGGTGGCCTCAACATCTACCCGATCGGAGCGCAAATAGCGGTCCAGAACAAAGTTGTGATAATCCATCACACTTCGGAGCATGTCACTGGCGCGCTCAGCGTGAAACAAATCCGCCACCCGCAAACCGCGCCTGGCGACCTTATCTTCATAGGCCGGCCCAATGCCCCGCCCTGTGGTGCCAATGGCCTGTTTGCCCCGGGCTTTTTCCCGGGCCGCATCCAGCGCAACGTGATAGGGCATGATCACCGGACAGGCCGCGCTCAGCAGCAGTCGAGACCGCACCTCAATACCCTTGGCTTCGAGAGTCGATATCTCCTTCAACAAAGCGTCGGGAGCCACCACCACACCATTGCCAATGAGGCATTGGACGGTAGGGTGGAGAATGCCCGAGGGGATGAGATGAAGAACGGTGGTTTCGCCATCAATAACCAAGGTATGCCCAGCATTATGGCCGCCTTGAAATCGGACAACCGCTGCCACATTCTCGGTGAGCACATCGACAATCTTGCCTTTGCCCTCATCACCCCACTGGGTGCCCAGTACCAATACACTCTTACCGCCCATTGTGCGATCTCACCCTTATTTCACGAAATTCAGCAAAACTAACCCTACCAGCATACATCCGCCGCCCAACATCCGCAGCGTTCGGTCATCCATGGACGCCATCTGCCGCATGGCTTCGCGCCAAGATTCGGGACTGGCAAATGGCAATAAGCCTTCCAAAATCAGCACCAAACAAAACGCCGCCATCAAATCAGACATCGAAACCCCAAGATTTCAACCACACCATCTAGCGCCATTGGGAGCCCGTTCAAAACACCCAACGAGGCAACGGTCGGTATCAGCCATTTGAAGGAAGTAAAGCGGACCAAAGGGAGCCATTCCTTCAAATGGCTGATACCGACCGTTGCCGTGCCGATTCCCCGAATTCCCAAACACTCACCAAGAAAATTTACACGCGGACGTCGAGCACGCCGCTAAATCAGGCCCTCTGATCGACGTTAAGCATATCCAAAGGAGTCATCCGACAAAGACGCTTTTCCCTCGCGCGAGCTAAATTTTTGGTGATATCAACTGTCGACCATTAGAAAAAGAAAGCGGGGCTAGCCCCGCTTTCTTTTGCTGATCTGATTGGGTTACCGGTCGCCGTCGGCCCGTTGACCAAAGTAGTCAAAGAACTCGGAACTGGCATCCAACATCATCACATCGCCGCCGTTACCGAAAGTTGAACGGTAGGCCTGTAGAGATCGATAAAACGAGTAGAACTCCCGATCTCGATCATAGGCGCTAGCGTAGAGGTCTGCCGCCTGGGCATCACCCTCACCACGAATCCGCTCCGCATCACGTTGGGATTCGGCCAGCAACACCGTGCGTTGACGTTCTGCGCCAGCAGCAATTTTGGTCGCTTCCTCGTTGCCCTCAGAGCGCAGCTCGTTAGCGACCTCTTTTCGTTCTGCTCGCATTCGACTAAACACCGAGCTACTGACTTGGTCGGGCAGGTCGATACGTTTAACCCGCACATCCACAATCTCAATTCCCAGAGAACTGGCCACACCGCTGGCACGAACCACCAGCGATTGCATGATTTCCTCCCGTTCGGTGGAAATAACTTCCTGTAGCGTACGCTTAGCAAACTCAGCCCGCAGGCCATCAGCAATGATCTGGCTCAATCGTTGACGGGCGCGAATTAGGTCACCGCCGCCTGTGGCGGTATAGAAATCTCGCACATCCGAGATACGCCACTTAACGAAGGAATCCACAATCACGTCTTTTTTCTCAGAAGTGATGAAGCGCTCAGGGTTAGCATCCAAGGTCAGTATGCGCCGATCAAACTTGCGCACGTTGTTGACGATGGGCAACTGCCAGTGCAGGCCAGGTTCAAAGTCTGTGCGCACCACCTCGCCCAGTCGGAACTTGGCAGCGTATTCCACTTCAGAAACTGTGAACGCTGACAGATAAACGATAACGGCTGCCAGACCCGCAATGATGATTCCAATCCCTTTCATATTAGCCTCCATCCCTGCCGCGACGCGGCGCACTGCGGGGGTCGTAAGAGTCATTGGGCGAACTGGGGTCGGTTAGATACTCCTGCCGATTCGCCCGCTGGGTTGCTGGCACGGTATTACGAATAATCTCATCCAACGGTAGATACATGACGTTGTTGCCGTCCTTAACGTCCACAATGACTTTTGAGGTGTTGCCTAATACCGCTTCCATGGTCTCCAAGTAGAGACGTTGGCGGGTGACTTCCGGTGCCTGCTGGTACTCCGCCAACAGCAAACTGAAGCGCTGTGCCTCACCTTCAGCACGAGAGGTGACCGCCGATTTGTACGCTTCGGCTTCTTCGATGTAGCGAGCTGCGCTACCGCGAGCCTCTGGAACCACTGAGTTGGCGTAGGCCTGGGCCTCGTTTTGGGATTTTTCTTTGTCTTCTCGAGCCTTAATGGCATCGTCAAAGGCGTCTTTGACCTCCTGTGGAGGGCGAACCTCTTCTAGGTTGACCGCAGTAATTTCGACGCCCGTTTCGTAACGATCCATAATGGATTGCTGGATCTCACGAATCTGTTGGGAAATTTCAGCCCGCCCTTCAAGCAGAACAAAGTCCATGATGTTGTCGCCGACGACCTGACGCATAGCCGATTCAGCGGCCTGCCCCATGGTTGCCTCGGGATCTTGGACGTTAAACAAGAACGCCTCGGCATCCTTAACCCGAAACTGGGTCGCCATTTTCATATCGACGATGTTCTCATCCAAGGTCAACATGTAGCCTTCAGCAATGTCCGAGCGAATTTGCTCCACATTGACTCGGTAGACACGGTCAATGGGACGCGGAAGGGTGAAGTTCAGCCCTGGTTGCATGGTTTTGACGTGTTTGCCAAAACGCAGCACCACGCCGCGCTCGGGCTCATCAATGGTATACACCGAGTCCACCACCATCCAGACGCCAATTGCCGCGATGGCGAGGAAAAACAGCCCGGCATTGCCGCCACCGCCCTTGCGGGAATTGCCTCGACCACCGCCGCCAAATATTCCGCTGATGCGGTTTTGCAAGTTCTTGAAAACCTCATCCAGATCCGGTGGCTGATCACCACCGCCGCCATTAGATTTCCAAGGGTCTTTGCCGTTGCCAGGTTCATTCCAGGCCATGAGGAGTTCCTATTGAGACGCGATGAGCGACAAGCCCACCATTTTAAAGTTGTCGACCCGCCACAGCAACCGAGGAAGTTGCCACCGGGGCGACCTCAGCTGATGGGGCGGGGCACGAAGAGGACGGGAACTGGCCAGGCCACTCCCGCTCCAGCATTTCCCGCTCGCGGGCGGCCATGGAGCAATTGAGCTGCCAGCCGCCATCATCAAGGGGTAATTCATTGTCTATGCAGCCCAGGCTGTAGAGCCGCGCACGCAGCCGGCCATCACCCGGGCCCAGAGTTAACTCGAAATGCTTAAGGCGCCCAGAAAGATGTTCCCGCACCGCGGTCATTAACAGATCAAGTCCCTCACCGGTTTGCGCCGATACCCACACCCGTTCAGCGCCATCAGGCTGCTGGCGTTGGGCGGGCAGGCCCAAGACATCAATTTTGTTGTTAACGATAATTTGCGGCACCTCGCCGGCGCCAATTTCTTCCAGCACCCGGCTAACAGCCTCAACCCTCTCGTCGCGCAGCGGATCGGAGGCATCAACCACGTGCAACAACACATCAGCGTCGCGGGTTTCTTCCAGGGTGGATTTGAATGCTGCCACCAACTCATGGGGCAAATGGCGGATGAAACCTACCGTGTCCGCTAACACGATATCCAGGCCCTTGGCGCTTTCCAGGCGACGAAGGGTCGGATCCAGGGTCGCAAACAGTTGATCCGCCGCGTAAACCTCGCCGTCGGTCAAACGGTTAAACAGAGTGGACTTTCCCGCGTTGGTATAACCCACAAGCGACACCAGAGGAACGTCAATGCGGGATCGCGCCCGACGGCTCTGGCGGCGTTGGCGTGTGAGTTTAGCCAAACGTTTATTCAGCGTTCTGACCCTAGCCCCTAAAAGCCGTCGATCGGTTTCCAGCTGGGTTTCACCGGGTCCACGCAGGCCAATACCGCCCTTTTGACGCTCTAAGTGTGTCCAGCCCCGAACCAGACGGGTGGACAAGTGCTTCAACTGGGCAAGCTCGACCTGCAATTTGCCTTCATGGGAGCGCGCACGCTGTGCAAAGATGTCCAAAATCAAGGTGTTGCGATCATGTACCCGGCGATTAATGATTTTCTCCAGGTTGCGTTCCTGGATCGGCGACAGGGCGTGATTGACCAGCACAGTATCCCAACAATGCTCCTGCATCAGGTCGGCAATTTCCTGAACCTTGCCCTTGCCCACCAGTGTCGCGGCGTCCGGAGAACCGCGCGGCGCTTCAACCTCTGCACAAACCTCTAAACCGGCAGAGGTAGCAAGTTCGCGAAATTCAGCCATATCTTCCCGACTTTCCAGCGCCTGGAAGCGGGGATGCAGAAGCAGAACCTGATTGCCACCTTGTCGGGGCTCATCGGGATTATTGGGTAAAAATTCGATCAAGAGGCAATTTGCCGTCTATTAAAAGTATCTGACTAATGTGGGGGGTCCAGCAGCGTTAGGCAAGCGCCATCTGGCCTAGGAGGGTGTCAGAACGGGCTCCGACAGTCCTCAATGGGTGCACAAACCCATGAAATCATTGATCTTCGTCAGTGACCTTAACGTTGCGGGAAGGCACTACGGTGGAGATTGCATGCTTATAAATCATCTGGCTGACGGCGTTTTTTAACACCACCACAAATTGGTCAAAGGACTCAACTTGTCCTTGCAGCTTGATTCCGTTGACCAAATAAATGGACACCGGTACACGTTCCCGCCGGAGCGCGTTCAAAAACGGCTCTTGCAGTGAATGGCCTTTAGACATCGGGGCACTCCTACGATTTGTTATTAGTATCGGGCGATTTTATCACAGCGTCTTGTGTAGAAATCGTGCAGTCCAATCAAGCCCCGTGGATTCCCAGCCAACAATGGTTGGGTCAAGCCACTGAACGTTCTCCAGTTGGCGCAGACCGGTCAGTTGGCGTTTGGCCAGCTGTCGAGTGGCCGCCTGACCCCGCAAAATCAACTGACTAAGGTCATATTCACCGTTCAAATGGGCGATTGACTGCCGGTAACCCACCGCCCGCATCGACGGCATATCTGGGCTGAGCTGAGGCAAATCCATTAACTGACGCACCTCCTCCAACAAGCCTGCGTCTAACATCTGCTCAAATCGCCGGTTGATACTGTCATGCAACAAATGTCTTTCCTGTGGAGACACCGCAATCTTTAGGAATGCGCCTGCTGCCGCCCCTTGACGGTTCTTTTGCAGACTAGAAATGGGGCTGCCGGTGGCCCTGAAGACCTCCAATGCTCGCTGTATCCGTTGCGGATCATTGGGATGAATCCGCTCGGCCGCCGCTGGGTCTACCTGCGCCAAGCGGGTATGCATCTGTTGCCAGCCCAAATCCTCTCCCTCCTTAGCGATTTGCTCACGAATCTCAGCCGATGCCTCCGGCAAGTCTGACAAGCCTTCAAGCAAGGCGCGGTAGTAGAGCAGCGTACCGCCAACCAAAACCGGAATGCAGTCTCGGCTTCGTATGGCCGCCATCACAAGCCCAGCATCGCGAGAAAACTCAGCAGCGCTGTAAGTTTCCCACGGCTCACGAATGTCGATTAGGTGATGGGGAACTTGGATCAACTGCTCAGCGGTGGGTTTTGCTGTGCCCAGGTTCATCCGCCGGTAGACTTGGGCTGAGTCAACACTCACCAGCTCAAAACCGCCTTGCCGATAAAGAGTCTCAGCCAGCGCCGTCTTGCCAGCACCCGTGGGACCCATAATGCATATGGCCTTTGGGGTGTTACCGTCCACGCAAAAACAAGCGATCCAAGGCAGCCATGTCCAATTGCGTCCAGGTTGGGCGGCCATGGTTGCATTGGCCGCTTCGCTCGGTGCGCTCCATATCTCGCAGCAGCGCATTCATTTCGCTGATTTCAAGACGCCGATTTGCTCGCACCGAGCCATGGCAGGCCATCGTCGACAGGACCTCGTTATGGGCCTCGCGCAGCCGACTGCTGTGCCCTACCCCTGATAGGTCAGCGAGGACATCGCGCACCAGCGCTTCGGGGTCAGCGCGACTGAGTAACGTGGGAACTTGTCGAATTTTCAACTCTTCGGGGCCGCTACGATCAACCTCAAAGCCCAAATCGGCGAACACCTCTGGGGATTGAGCGGCCAGCTCCGCCTCAGCTTCGCTCACCTTGACCACCACCGGAACCAGCAACGGTTGGCTGCGTATGCCGTCATTGTCGACGGAGGTTTTCAGTCGCTCATAGGTGATTCTTTCGTGGGCAGCGTGCATATCCACCAGCACCAATCCCGCGTGATTTTGGGCCAAGATGTAGACACCGTGAAGCTGGGCCACGGCAAACCCCAGCGGCGGCCCACATGCCTCAGACTCCGGTTCCTGCAGAGCTGCTGCGCCAGCTTGATCTGACCCGGCGGGCAATTGGGTGTTGCCGGATGCATACAGACCCGACCAGTCCGCAGTTGGCTCACGCACTGACAAGGTGGCAAAACTCTGGGTTGGTATGGCGCCGGCTTGCCTAGGAGAGCCCCCAGCCAGCCCGGAGCCCGCGGGACTCACGTTTTGGGCCTCTGGCCTTACCTGGCCTAAAGCTCGGTGTAAGGTTTGAAAAATAAAACTGTGGATGAGTCCCGAATCTCGGAATCGCACTTCGTGTTTAGCGGGGTGCACATTCACATCCACTCGCCCAGGATCAAGGGTCAGCTCCAACACAAAAACCGCATGGCGGCCGTGGTAAAGCACGTCGGCATAGGCCTGGCGCACGGCATGGGCAACTAGCCGGTCCTTGACCATCCGCCCATTCACAAAAAAGTGCTGGGCGTCTGCCTGAGAACGGGAAAATGTGGGTAAACCCACCCGGCCGGACAAACTCAACCCGGCCCCTTCTTGATGTACTTGAACCGACTCATCGGCAAACCCACGACCCAGCGCCGTCGTCATTCTGCGCAATGACTCTGCTTCGTTGGTCGCCGGTGGGTAGTGGCGAACCGCTTTGCCATTGTGTGACAGGCGAAACTCTACCTGGGGCCTAACCAGCGCCAGACGACGAACCAGATCATCAATATGACGAAATTCCGTGTTCTCAGTCTTGAGAAATTTACGGCGGGCTGGGGTGTTGTAGAAAAGGTCATCAACCTGAATGGTTGTACCTTGAGGGTGAGCCGCGGGTTCGCTGGACAACACTTGACCACCCTCACAGCGCAGCTGCCAAGCGTTGCTATCGGTGTGGGTCCGAGAGGTTAGCGTCAAGCGTGACACCGAACCGATACTGGGCAGGGCTTCACCGCGAAACCCTAAACTGCTAACCCCTTCAAGATCTTCCAGCGAACGAATTTTGCTGGTGGCGTGGCGGGTCAATGCCAGTTCCAGCTCGTCTTTGACGATACCCGAACCGTTATCGGTAATTTTCAGACGTTTGCTGCCGCCTCGCTCAACGCTGATTTCGATCCGAGTAGCGCCCGCATCCAAGCTGTTCTCTGCCAACTCTTTAATCACGGACGCCGGACGCTCCACCACCTCGCCGGCAGCGATCTGGTTGATCAGTTGGGAAGGTAACTGGCGAATGCCCATGACGGAATTGTCCTACAGCTGCCTGCAGGATTCCACGTAGCACACAAAAAAACCGGTTGGGCGATTAGATCGCGATTAATGGATGCCCGCTAGCTGGCAGGAATTTTTAACACTTCGCCAACTTTAACCATATCGCCGCGCAAATCGTTGGCTGAACGCAGGCGACGCAGACTGACGCTGTGGCGCTGAGCGATGCCGCTGAGGGTTTCTCCTCTAGCCACTACATGGGAGCCTTCGGATCGGTTATTGGCCAGCCAAGTATCGGTGGGTGGATAAGCATAGAAATAGTCTTCAATACCCGCCGCGATCGCGGCTGCAATTTTCTTTTGCCAGCGTTTTGAACGCAGACGTTTTTCCTCTTCCGGGTTACTGATGTAGCCCGTCTCAACCAAAATTGAGGGAATATCTGGCGCAGTTAGCACGGCAAATGAGCCACCCTCTACGTGGCCTTTGTGGGTCGGCCCCACATTGCCCAACGCGTTAATGACCTTAGTGCCCACGGACTTACTCACCCCTGTACTGGCGCCTTGAGACAGGTCCAGCAGAACCGCCGCTAGGGTTTCGTCTTTATCGCTGAGACTGACCCCACCGACCAAATCTGATTGATTTGCCCGATTGGCAAGAAATTTTGCCGCCTCGCTGCTGGCCCGCCGATTGGACAAGATAAACACCGAAGAACCTTTGACGTTGCGGTTTTCGAACGCATCTGCGTGAATTGAAACAAACAAATCGGCCCGTGCATCACGGGCTTTGGCAGGTCGTTTTAGGTGAGGGATATAGTAATCCCCGGTTCGCACCAACACCCCTTTGAAACCTGGCAACTTGTCCAGATCTGCCTTCACCACTTTGGCGATCGCCAGCGCGACGTCCTTTTCATAGGTCCCATGCAAGCCGATGGCGCCAGGATCTTCACCCCCATGGCCCGCATCAATCGCAATGACAACATCCCTATTTGAGCCGCGATCAAGCTTTTTCACTGGCTTGGCCGGCTCCGCGCTGACCTTCTGTTTAGTTGCAGAGGGGTAAAGATCCACTACTAGCCGATGCCCGTACTGGGCCGCGGGGGGCAACAGAAAGCTCTGGGCTTTGGCCGATCCAGCAAGATCAAGCACCACTCGCAAGCTGCCGTTGTCCCGAGGACCCGTGCGCACCTTTTGAACCAGATCTCCGTCATTGCTGACCGGGGCAAATGCCTTGGCCGCAGACACCGAACGTAAATCTAAAACTACCCGATCAGGCCCTTCTAAGGTAAATAACTGGTATTCCACCGCCCCTGATAGGTCCAGCACAGCACGGGTCTTATCGGGGCTGGTCCAGACTCGGAAGTCCAGCAACTCGGTAGCCTGGGCAAACGGGCTGATGGCCAACGCCATCAGGACCCCAAATAGCCGTGGGGCCACAGATTTGGGTTCGGTCCTTGGCAGGCCGGCAGGATTTGACGGAATTTTCCACATCACAGCAAAGGATTTACCGGATTTTTTGCCACTTTTCAACCATTTTATATCTTTTTACTGATAAAGCACTGTTTATGCTACGTAAAAAAGAAAAATCACTACCACAACCTCGAATTAGAACAAAAGTACCCTACCCCCGGCTCCGCCACAAAACAGTAAAGAAATCCAACGGTTAAGCGAGGAATTGTTCGCCAACACCATTACAGACCGTCGGCTAAATCCTGTCGGTTAGCGGCGGTCAGCTCCGCCTGCCGGGCAGAGCCGCCTTGACGGGTTAACTGGATGGTCAATTGCGCTGCTGGCAACACCCCCAATCCTTTTTCTGGCCACTCCACCAAGATCAGGGCGTTTTCGGCCATCCAGTCCTCCAAACCCAAAAATTCAAGCTCAAGCGGGTCTGCCACGCGGTAAAGGTCCAAGTGATAGCAGGGGCCTGTGGCCAGCGAATAAGGCTCCACCAAAGTATAAGTTGGGCTCTTGACTGGACCACTGACACCCAAAGCCCGCAACCAGGCGCGCACCAATGTGGTTTTCCCAGCGCCCAAGTCGCCCTTTAGATAAACCAGATACGGAGCGGTGGATGGGGTCTGGCCCGCAACGAACCGTGCCAGTCTTGCAGCCAACGCTTCCGTTGCCGCCTCATCCAGCAGATCAATCTTCATAAATTCACGACTCGACGCAATTGATCAACAACATCCATCGCCAGCATACCCCGTGGCTCACTGCCCGCAGCCAGATCGCCGGCAGCAGAATGCACCGTGACGCCAACTCTGGATGCATCTGGCAAACTCAGCCCCTGGCCGAGCATTGCCGCGACAACGCCCGTCAACACATCACCCATACCAGCGGTCGCCATCCCCGGATTACCCAGGGTACAAACTGATAAATTTTTTCCATCGTTGACCAAAGTACCCGGGCCCTTTGTCACCGCAACACCACCAAAGCGGGCCTGCAATTGCTCCGATGCGGAGAACCTATCGGCCTGAACCTGGGCTGAGGTTAAATCCAGCAGCCGGCCCAATTCACCGGGATGAGGGGTGAGTATCCAGTTTGATCGCCGGGCCGGCGCTGCTGCCAGCAAATTAAGCCCATCGGCATCAACGACCGTTGGGCCGGCAAAGCTCAGACAAGCTTGCCAAAGCTCCTGCGCCCAACCATTGGTTCCCAACCCTGGACCCACTGCAACCACACTTGCCTGCTCTAACAATGGCATAAGCTCAGCTGCACTGTTGATCCCAGCCACCATTAACTCAGGGCGGCGATCAGGGACACCATGACTGGGATGAGTGGCAATTTGAACAATCCCTGCACCACTGCGCAAAGCCGCCTCACCTGCCAACCTGACCGCACCGGGCATACCCTGATTCCCGCCAACAATCAGCACCCGGCCAAAATCGCCTTTGTGCGCTGCCAGGTTGCGCGGCGCCAAGCAGCGGGAAATCAACGATTGAGTGATACGCTGGGCCGAAAGCGGCACAGCTTCGTACACCGATTGCACCACCCCCAAACTGTCGAATTCTATCCGCCCACACTGCTGGGGGCCTGCAGCGGTAAATTGCCCGCGCTTTAAACCGATAAAGGTCATCGTGACCTGGGCCTTCACAGCGCTGCCTAATACCGCCCCGGTATCGGCGCAGAGCCCGCTGGGTATATCCACCGCCACAACTGGGCTGGCGCTGGCATTGATCGTGTTTACGGCCTGCAAGTAACCGCCAGTCACTTCTCGATTACCACCAATACCTAGCAGGGCGTCCACTACAACGTCCGCTGACAGCTGCTTCGGCAGCGTCTCGTAAATCATTCCGCCAGTCGAAATAAAATCCTCATAGGCCTGACTGGCCTCACCGGAAAGACTGTCAGGATCACTGATGGCATAGACGTTCACGCCCACACCTTGACCCATGGCCAGTCTTGCCAACACATAGCCATCACCAGCGTTGTTGCCTGCGCCACAAACGATATCCAAAGTCGCCCCGGGGAAGGTTCGCTGAATCAACGCCCAGCAACGCTTGCCGGCTAAGCACATCAGCGCATAGCCGTCCGAATCACTGCTTTGAATCGCCAGGCGGTCCAGTTCGCGCAACTGTTTGGCGGTATAAAGCGCCACTGGAAGGTCCATTACCGTTATCCTCTATGCTTCGGTATGCGAGTCTTGTGCGTTGAGATTGCCTCCAAGCACCGACCCATTGTCGTACGTTTTACCCCGGATAGGCAGGTAAGAATAAACCAGTGGTGGAAAAAACCGCAGACCCAAAAAATCGAACCATCACCCGCGCGGCGGGTGACATGTCTCAGCTCGCTGAGCAGATTAAAGATTGGGGAAAGCAGCTAGGCTTCCAGCAGATTGGCATTTGCGATACTGACCTGGCCACCCATGAGACCTACCTTCTGCGCTGGCTGAAGCTTAAGCGCCACGGCACCATGGAGTATATGCAGCGCCATGGCACCCTGCGCAGCCGGCCCGCCGACCTATTACCCGGAACACTGCGGGTGATCTCAGTTCGGATGGACTATCGAACCCCATCCAAACCCCTGCAAAGCGTGCTAGACAACCCCGATGCCGCAGCCATTTCCCGTTATGCACTGGGCCGCGATTACCACAAAGTGATTCGCCGACGACTACAAAAGCTGGCGGACCAAATCAGTACTGAAGTGGGTGACTTTGGCTACCGCGCATTCGTCGATTCAGCACCGGTACTGGAAAAAGCACTGGCCCAGAAAGCAGGCTTAGGTTGGATTGGAAAACACAGCAATTTGCTGAACGACCAGGCCGGCTCCTGGTTTTTTCTCGGCGAACTTTACACCGACCTGCCATTGCCAATTGACCCACCCGCTAAGGAACATTGTGGGAGCTGCCGGCGGTGCATTGATGCCTGCCCAACGGACGCCATTGTTGGCCCCTTTGAGGTGGATGCGCGGCGCTGCATCTCTTACCTCACGATTGAGCTAAAGGGGTCAATCCCAGAAGTTTTCCGCAAACCCATGGGCAATCGAATTTATGGTTGCGATGACTGCCAGTTAGTCTGCCCATGGAACAAGTTCGCCGAAGACACCCAGGAAACGGACTTTCAACCACGCCATAGCCTGGATGACGTCAGCCTGGTGAGCTTGTTCCGCTGGACTGCTGAAGAATTTGACCATCGCACCAAAGGCAGCCCGATTCGGCGCATTGGTTACGAGCGATGGCTACGCAACATCGCCGTAGCGCTTGGCAACGCAAGCAGCAGCGCTGAGGTGATCCAGGCGTTGAATGCTCGAGCTCAGGACCCATCGCCGCTGGTTCGAGAACATGTTGACTGGGCATTAGCCCAACACCAAAAATTTGCCGGCTAGCGTTTCAGCCACTGCACCCAATCAGCCAGGCTTGGATCCACAGCGCTCAGGCCTTCTTCATTGGCCTGCAGGTGAGGCTCCACTGCCAAGGCCAACGTTTTACCCAACTCCACACCCCATTGGTCGAACGCATTGATATTCCATAGTACTGATTGAACGTAAACCCGATGCTCATAGAGGGCTAGCAGCGCGCCCAAAGATCGTGGATCGAGGCGTTCCAACATGATGATGGTGCTCGGTCGGTCACCGGGGAAGGTCATGTGGGGAGCCAGAGCATCGGCTTGGGCCTGAGAGCGACCGGCGTCCAGTAGCTCCTTGCGGGTCTGGTCCTCACTCCTACCATGCAGCAATGCACTAGCCTGCCCCAGCAAATTGGCCATCAATTGCTGGTGATGCTCCGGGTAACCATGTTGCGGATCTCGCACCCCAATGAACTCCACCGGGGTTGGGCTTGTGCCCTGATGTAACCATTGGAAGTAGGCGTGTTGACCGTCGGTTCCCACCCCACCCCAGACCAACGCACCAGAGTGGGACTGAAGGGACTGGCCGTTAATCGTCACCCGTTTGCCGCTACTTTCCATGTCCAGCTGCTGCAACCAGGCTGGCAACAAACTCAAACGGTTTGCGTAAGGGACCACTGCATAACTATTGTGGCCAGCAAAATTTCTATGCCAGGCGCCTAGCAATCCCAACTGAATTGGTAAATTATCTTCCAACGCTTCATTGAAAAAATGCGCGTCCATTTCTCCTGCGCCCGCCAACAGGGCATCGTAACCGTCGCCGCCCAGCGCCACCGCAATCGGCAATCCCACAGCCGACCAGAGGGAATATCGGCCGCCAACCCAGTCCCACAGCGGCAACACGTTGTTTGGATCAACCCCAAAGGCCTTAGCCTTATCCACATTCGCGCTGGCAGCGATAAGGTGAGCTGACATATCAGCGTCTTCACCCAAAGCCTCCAGCAACCAACGCCGAGCGGTGGTGGCATTGGTCAGAGTCTCTCGGGTACCAAAACTCTTGGAAGTAACACAAAAAACGGTACTCGCCGGATTTAACGTGGCCAGCAGGTCGTTGATGGCCACCCCATCAATATTGGCAAGGAAATGAACCTTGACCGGCATCTGGTCGGACCGAATCAGCGCTTCGACCACCGCCCGAGGCCCAAGATCGGAGCCACCGATGCCGATATTCACAAAATCGGTGATCACCTGTCCCGTTGAGCCTTTCCATTGCCCACTGCGCAGGCGCTTTGCAATGGCCAGCAACTGGCGCCGAGCTTCAGCAACCTGCTGGGTCACGCCAGCAGCGGCAGCACAGGAACTTAGGCGCAGTGCACTATGTAGTGCCGGCCGGCCTTCGGTGGGGTTAATCACCTCACCGTCGTGCATACGGCGCACAGCCTGAGGTAAATCGCAGCTCCTGGCCCAATCATTCAGTGATTGCCAGGCCAGGGCATCTAGGTTGTGACGGGAAAAATCCACCCTTAGGCCAGCCGCCTGGCGAGTCATCGAGCAGGCGCGCTTAGGATCGTTAACGAATCGTGTTTTCAGGGATTGGTTTTGCAGTCTCTCAGCATGCTGCTGTAAATCCTTTAGAGCCTGGGTAACCGAGTTTTCTTTGTTATTCATGGTGCAACGACCTAATTGCTCCACCCAGTTGATGATTCAACGGCAATGGAACAGCTGAAGTTGGGATCAATAGATTTAATGGGCTGAATTGATGATCAGGCGTGGAGGAAAAACATTTCTGAGGCTGAAAAAAAACGCGCCCCCTCAACTTTCGAAGAGGGGGCAGAATCGGAGTGACGAATACCTTAAAACATTTGCGCCCTGCGCCTTGAGAAGCTTCGTGGGATGAAGAGAGGAAGCTCAATCTCTCAAGGACGGTTTAAGACTACCACTACAATCAGCAAAAAGCCAGCACATAAGCAACGTTTTGTCGCTTTTCCCCAACCTGTCTCTTTTTTGCAACAATTTTTGCGACTTTACGCCGGATTTGAGGCTATCACTAACAAAATCGGAGGTGCACATTGCCCTTATAACTGAATATTATCGATTAGCCGCGTCGTTTCCAAGGTCGCGGCGACCAAAATGACCCTGTCGTTGACACCAAAACCATCAGGGATAGATAACGTGTTTGCATCTCTCAGCTCTAAGTATTCAGGCTGAAATCCCGCACCTTCCAGCCTCTTGACCGCCGCCGACCTGAGACCCACCCAGTCAGCGGGGTCATCGCGTAACCTCGTCGCTAGAGATTGCAACGTCTGATAAAGCTCACTGGCCCGGTTTTTCTGTTCCCCCGTCAGGTAGCCGTTGCGAGAACTCATTGCCAGCCCAGAGGGCTCCCTGGCAATAGGCGCCGCGTGGATTTGAATGTCATAGGCCATTTCCGCGCACATCCGGCGCAAGGTCTGCAGTTGTTGATAGTCTTTTTGGCCAAAGACTGCGTGATCTGGCTGCACCGCATTGAACAATCGGGACACCACCGACGTGACCCCTCGGAAATGCCCAGGCCTGCTGGCATCACAAAGGCCTTCCCCCACCAACGGCACATCGACCGTCGTATAGGCTTCTAGTCCGTAAGGGTAAAGTTCAGTGTGGTCTGGCAGAAACACCCCGTCACACCCTCTAGCCTTGAGCTGAGCAAGGTCATCGACCAAGGTTCGTGGATAAGCAGCAAAATCTTCCCCAGGCCCAAATTGGGTTGGATTAACGAAAATACTTGCCACAGTTCGATCAGCAACAGTTTTTGCCAGATCGATCAACGACAGATGCCCCTCGTGCAAATTACCCATGGTAGGCACCAAGGCAACAGGGCCACCTGCCCACTGAGCCCGTTGCTTTCTCAAAGCGGTCAGCGTCTTAAATTCTTTCACAGAGCCTCCTGAGATCGCCTCACCAGACTTTGATCAGGACATCGTTTCAAGAGTTCGGCGACGCTAGTTTGAACATTTGGCAAAACAAAATTCGGCGCAATTTCTGCCCAGGGTTGCAACACAAAGCGACGTTCGGTCAACCTGGGGTGCGGAACGTGAAGGCCGGGTCGATTGATCTGCCGATCTCCTACGGCCAATAAATCCAAGTCGACGATACGATCTCCCCAGCGAACTTCCAACGCTCGGCGCCGTCCTAAGCTGTGCTCCACTGAGCTAAGCACGTCCAACAACTGATGGGCATCAAGGGTGGATCGATATTCTACAACGGCGTTAACAAAAGCAGTGGTCGTTTGCCCACCCCAGGGTTCTGAGTTATACCAAGATGACAAAGCCGTTGGCTCAACGCCTAGGCTGCGATTTAATTCGCCGATGGCACGGAGCAACACGGCCGGAGTGCCATCAAAATTGCCACCCAAGCCGACAAAAATTCGCTGCTGAGGATTTAACGGTCGCTTCACCTATATCGTTTTCAGACGCCCAGTCATCGCTGGAATCAACTGCTGCCGCCGGAGCGGCGATTGGGCGGCGAGCTGAGCCATTGCTGACGCTCATCAGACGGTAACTCCTGCAACTTTGTCCAATACTCAGCCAACTCGTTTAATGAGGGGTCAGCCACGGCACGCAGTAACAGGAAGTCATAGGCGGCACGAAACCTGGGGTGGGCGTAAAGCCGCTGGGCACGCTTACCTCGACGAGACTTAAAGCGACCCTGTAACGACCAGATTTCCCGCATCGGCACGCTGAAACGGCGGGGAATGGCGATTTGCCCAACCTGGCGAGAAATCACCCGATCAGCGGCTAGCTCAGCGGCAGGCAAGGGTTTCATGCCGTTTTGCTGATTGCGCGCTGCCCGTTGTTGCAGTCCAGGCCACAACAACACGGCAAATAAAAACGCCGGCGTGGTGGGTTTTCCTATGGCGATTCGCTCGTCAGTATTCGCCATACTGGCATTCATCATGGCCATTAAGCCCTCATCGGGCGCCGCATCCAGAGCAGGCACCAAATCGGGAAACAAATGCCCCAGCAAATTGTGTTTCATCAAACGGTCGAAACTTGCCTGTGAATGCCCCTTCATAAACAGCTTCAGCGATTCGTCAAATAATCGCGCTGCAGGCACATCGTCCAACAGATGACCGAGCTCATTGACCGGAGCCAAGGTCGCCGGCTCCATCTCAAAATTCAGTTTGGCCGAAAAACGCACGGCACGAAGCAAGCGCACTGGATCTTCTCGATACCTAGCAGCCGGTTCGCCGATCAACCTGAGGCGTTTTTGGGCAACGTCCTCAAAGCCCTGATGATAATCGTGAATGGTTTGGTCAGACGGGTCGAAGTACATCGCATTTACACTGAAATCGCGACGGGCTGCATCCTCATTCATCGGCCCGTATACATTTTCAGTGATCAGCCTGCCAGTTTCGCTTTCATGGACCTTGCCATTGCCTCGAAAGGTAGCGACCTCAATGACATCGCGACCGAAATGCACGTGGGCCAGGCGAAAACGCCGCCCAATCAACCGACAATTTCGCTTGAAAACGCCTTTGGCTTCCTCAGGAGTGGCATCGGTAGCAACGTCAAAATCTTTCGGCGTTAAGCCACAGAGGGCGTCTCGGATACAGCCACCCACCAGGAATGCGGCGAACCCGTCCTGTTGCAGGCGTCGCACAACCGATACGGCGCGTTGATCGAAGTCATCCGCGCTCAGACCGTGCTGATTTACGGGAATTATGTGTGCTTTTTTGGAGATCTTTTAAGCGCTTCAGCGGCTTTGGTGGCGCGTCATCGTATCAACGCCTCTTGCCGCACGGCAAGCCGCAGACGCCGTGAGTACTGAATTTCGGTTCGACTCACAGGGTTTTACCTGCCTGCGCAAAATGCCAAAATAGCGACCTTCTTTCAAAACCAATGCCGCCATGACCTTCGTAGTGACCGAAAGCTGTATCAAATGCAAACACACCACCTGCGTGGAGGTGTGTCCGGTAGATTGTTTCCACGAAGGTCCGAATTTTTTGGTGATTGACCCAGAAGAGTGCATCGATTGCACCTTGTGCGAACCTGAATGCCCGGTAGATGCCATCTACCCGGAGGAAGATCTACCGGCAAACCAGGAAAAATTCACCGAACTAAATGCTGAACTGTCCTTGCAATGGCCAGTGATTACCGAACGCAAGGACCCGCCCGAAGATTACGCCAAGTGGGAAGAAGTCAGCGAAAAAATTCACCTGCTGGAGCGCTGACTCCTATTTGAGCCGCGACTAGCGGACCTCAGCCTAAGCGGTCGCGCAACGGCACCAGCACGTCATCCAGCACTCGATCGGCCACTCGGCCCGGGTCTTTGCCAGTGACCTTAATCAGTGTGACCTCGTCGTTGTGGGACTGAACCACCAAATTGTACTTTCCGCTGTGATCGGCCGGCCCCTTCTTACGCAAAAACCAACGCGACAAAACGCCTGGGCGCTGGTCCCTAGCGGTTCGATCAACATAATTTATCTTATAGGAGCCAGACTCCTCATCCTGACTGTCTACATCCAGGCCCAGCCGATCTAATGCTAAGCCCAGACGCCGATAAACGCTGGTGGTCGTGTCACTCAAGGCCAAAAGCTGCTCACCGTCAATCTCTAGCAGCTTAACGCCCTCCAGATCAGCCAACGGATTTTCTTGCGTTTGGCTAACGCTGCTTCCTGCAACTGCCGAATAGGTGGCATCAGGAACCCGCAACGCCGCACTACTCTCAGGACTATCAAGGTCTGGTGGTATTTCCAGCGCTTGGCCAGGGTCAACCTTTTCGTAGGATGACTGCTTCGGAAATACCCCGCACCCGGAGAGAAGCAGCAGTAGCGCCGAGACACCGGCGATCGTCCAGTCGTGTTTTTTCATGGTTTTCATCGTTTTCATGTCCCCGTCCATTGGGCGAGTGAATTATCTAATAAGTCCTTAAGGACCTGTTCTGTGTCGGCGCAAGCAGGCATCAACGGCAATGCCAACTGGGGCTCAATGAGCCCAAGGTAGTTTAGTGCAGCTTTCACCGGAATGGGATTCGGCTCTCTCATCAGCGCTTCGTGCAGCGGCGCCAGTAATTGGTCAATCGCCGACGCCTGGGTATTTTGGCCAGCCAAAGAGAACTTCACCAGTTCTGCCATCGCCGCAGGCACCACATTGGCGGTCACAGATATAACGCCCCTAGCACCATGAGACATTGCTTCACGGGCGCTGGCATCGTCCCCGCTTAGGACCACAAAATCCCTGGAAGTTCCCTCAACCAGCGTCTTTACCCGAGACATATCAGCCAGAGCTTCTTTGATTCCCACGATATTTTCGTGTTGGCTAAGGCTAATGGTGGTGCTTGCCTCAAGATCCAAGGCCGTTCGCGCAGGTACGTTGTACAGAATAACCGGGATCTGGGCTTTATCAGCCAATGTCTGGAAATGTGAGGCTAAGCCTTGCTGGGTGGTTTTCAGGTAATAAGGGGTAACACACAGCAAAGCGTCAGCGCCGCCGACCTGTGCTTTGTCAATTTGTTCCAGACATTTAGCTGTGGCGGGTGAACCAATGCCCGCTATTAAACGAACATCTGCCCCCCGCAAGGTTTCTCGAGCAACCCCAAGGGCAGTTTCGAACATGGAAACCGTCAGCGCCGCACCCTCACCAGTGGTACCAGCAATCACGATGCCGCTGGTTCCGGCACTGATTTGGCGCGCGATGAGATTTCGCAATGCAGCCGAATCTAACTGGCCCTTAGCGTCCAGAGGCGAAACGATCGCAACAATGCTGCCACTGAAACAGTGTGAATCCATGAATGTCCGATGTTTTGGAAGACACGCATGGTACTTGAGCCACTCAGCCCCGAACAAGGGGCATAAATGACATTGCTGCTTGCCTGCTGTGATGATCCGGATAAACTCATCCCATCAAACAGCAATTTGGGCAAACCTACCTTCATGATTGAACTGGGCAAAGTCGTACCAGATTTTAAGGCTGACGCCACCGGCGATCAGATCATCCAACTGAAGAAACTGCGTGGTCAGAACGTGGTGATCTACTTTTACCCTAAGGACAACACCCCTGGGTGCACACGGGAAAGTCAGGAATTCAGGGATCTATCTGGCAAATTCAAGAAAGCTAACACCGTCATTCTTGGCGTTTCCAGAGATAGCCTGAAATCCCATGACAAATTCCGCGAAAAGCAGGCCTTGAACTTTGACCTATTGTCCGACGGCGACGAAAAACTCTGCCAAGCCTTTGACGTCATTAAAGAAAAAAACATGTACGGGCGAAAGGTTATGGGGATTGAACGAAGCACCTTCCTGATCGATGCCAAAGGCAAACTGCATGCTCAGTGGCGCAAAGTTCGAGTCCCAGGTCACGTAGAAGCAGTACTTGAAGCAGCCCAGGAGCTTAGCTGACCGCGATCCGATGCTATGGCGATCGATTCGCCGCAACGCCAGTCCCCTCCGCTTACTCTGACAGGATCCCTCACTAATGAGCCGGGATAAACGCCTTTACGTTTTAGATACCAACGTGCTGATGCACGATCCCACCGCATTGTTTCGATTCCAAGAGCACGACGTTTTCTTGCCAATGATGGTGCTCGAGGAACTGGATGCCGCGAAAAAAGGGATGTCCGAGGTTTCTCGAAATGTGCGACAGGTCAGCCGGTTTTTAAGTGAACTCATCGAATCCCACGACGGCGACATTAGCGCTGGGATTGAACTTCGCCAGCCCCAAGACCTCAATCTCGACCTGAGCGGCGAACGTGGCCAGTTATTTTTTCAAACCCGCAAGCCTTCCGGAGAAGAACCGGGCGCTGATCACAATCCAGAGGCGCAATCTCACGCCAGCAATGGACGGCTGCCCGACAACCAAATCCTGTCTGCCGCACTCCAAGAACGGACCCAGCGCGGCTGCGACACAGTGCTGGTGTCCAAAGATATCAATTTACGCATTAAGGCCTCGATTGCCGGATTGACCGCAGAGGATTATCAGAACGATCGGGCGCTGGACGACTTATCCCTACTCTACGGCGGTACCAGCGAGGTCGAAAACGAGCTATGGGGCATGGATGAAAACCTCAAATCTTGGACCGAGGGCGCGCAGACTTATTACCAAGTTCGCACTGACGACGACCATGGCTGGTACCCCAACCAATGCCTCTATACCGCTGGTGGGGCGAGCACCGAAGCAGTTGTGGAATCGGTGGCCGACGATAACCGCGTTCAGCTGCGTATCGCCACCGATTATCGCAACGAAAACCAAAACGTCTGGGGCATTACTGCACGCAACCGGGAACAGAACTTCGCCCTCAATTTGTTGCTCGATGACAACATCGACTTTGTCACGCTACTAGGCACCGCAGGCACCGGGAAAACCTTGCTATCACTGGCGGCCGGGCTGACTCAGACTCTGGAGCACAAACGGTACTCAGAAATCATCATGACTCGAGCAACCGTGCCTGTGGGTGAAGACATTGGCTTCCTACCCGGCACCGAAGAAGAGAAAATGACGCCGTGGATGGGCGCGCTTACTGACAATTTAGAGGTGCTCACCGGCAGTGGCGAACCCGGCGAATGGGGACGGGCTGCCACTAACGATCTGCTAGCCAGTCGGATCAAGATCCGCTCCATGAATTTCATGCGCGGACGTACCTTTCTGAACCGTTACGTCATCATCGATGAAGCGCAAAACCTCACCCCAAAACAAATGAAAACCTTACTGACCCGAGCCGGGCCCGGCACCAAGATGATTTGCCTGGGCAATGTGGAGCAAATCGACACCCCCTACTTGACGGAGACCACATCCGGACTGACCTTTGCCGTAGACCGATTCAAACCCTGGCAACATAGTGGACATATCACGCTGCGGAGGGGCGAACGCTCTAGACTGGCTGACTTCGCGTCAGAAACCCTATAACGACAGGTCCTAAGCCCTAACTTCTGCTAAGCCTGTGCGCCGGACTCAGCCGGACCGGACTGAACGACTTCGTCGCTATCTGACAACGCCTCGTTCGCCGCCATTTGCCCGGTGCGGATCGCACGCAGCAACGCACTGCTCAAGGTGGCCAGAGGAATCGCAAAGAACACGCCCCAGAAGCCCCAAATTCCACCGAACAACAACACCGAAACAATAATCGCCACAGGATGCAGGTCCACCACCTCGGAGAACAACAATGGAACCAGAGCATTGCCATCAAGCATTTGAATGATTCCGTAGGCACCTAAAATCCAAGCAAACTGACTGGTCCAACCAAACTGATAAAACGCCACAATGGCCACCGGAAGCGTGACCACCGCCGCACCGATATAAGGCACAAGAACAGAAAAGCCGACTAGGGTTGCCAACAGCGCGGCAAACTGCAGATCGAGAAATCTGAAGGTCACAAAGCTCACCACGCCTACCAGAAAAATCTCAAGGGCCTTGCCGCGAACGTAGTTGCCTAGTTGCACATCAACCTCATGCCAGACCGATATCGCTAGATGTCGATCTTTGGGCAAAAACTGCTGGAACCAGCCGATCAGTTGGTGCTTATCCTTCATCAGAAAAAAGACCAAAATAGGGACCAAGACCAAGAAGACCAGCAGGGTTATCACGCCACTGATGGATGCCAGAGTTTGGGTGACAAGCCCCTGACCTGCCTCGCCTAGCTGATCGCCTAAGGACCCCATAAAACTATTGATCTGCTCTGGACTGATCAACTCGGGGTACTTTTCTGGCAAGGTTTCAATGGTGGTCTGCAATCGATTAATGAAGGCAGGTACCTGTTGCACCAACTGGGTGACCTGACGGGTCAACAGCGGCACGATGCCGAAAAACATGATCATTAGGCTGGCAACAAAGACCAAGAAGACTAGCGAAACCACCAGCAACCTTGGCAAACCAAACCCTTCCAGACGAACAACCAACCCCTCAAGCAGGTAAGCGATCACCAGGGCTGCAAATAACGGTGCGAGAATGTCGCCGAACGCCCAAACCGCTATGACTCCCAGTAGCACCAGCGCCATCAGGATGAACACCTGGGGGTTGGAAAAACGCCGCACAAACCATTCGCGGAGGAGCTGCATCAGATTCCTTTAGCTTTACGCAGTCGAAGGGCGCCGCGTTTCCAACCTATGAGACCGCAATTTTCTGCAGTTCACAAGGCACATTTGCACCACGGTTTATCGGTTCTGACGATCAGAAGGACAAATTGGGTATTAACGCCGCGGCAAGGCGCTAAATCGTTAGAACTTCCAGCTCCATAGAAGCTCAACCTCAACGCTGTCGCCTCTAAGATCCGTGGGTCGGGAAAATTGGGGGTTACCCAGATAGTATTCTGCCGGCGCGTAGCTGGCATTGAGATTTAGCGCGGTGTTTTTGCTGGGAGTGTGGGTTACACCAATCCTCATGCTGCGATCCGCAACGTCTCGGCTCAGGGCTCTGGCCAGAGTCGGTGAACTGGGTGCAGGTTGTTGGGAAGTACTGTAACTCACCTTCCAGGCCAGTTTGTCGCTGCTTCGCCAGTTCCAACCCAACTCGTAAACCGTGAGATCGTCCCAATCGAACTCTGGACTGGCACTATCACCCAACAGGGATAGAAACCGATCCGGCAACAACGCGGTTGTGAACGTGCTGACGTCGCTGTATAGCACTCGCTGCACATCGAAGGTCAGCGCTGAACGGCGACCGGCGCGCACCAGCACGCTGAAGTTTGCGCTGGCTGGAATGTCGAAATCTCCGGGTTCAGCGTAAACCCCTCGATAATTCTGGAATGCATCCATATCGATACGCGAGCGGAATGATGCTCCGACCACCACGCTATCAGACAGCTCACTATCGAACCCTAAACGAAGACCGGCGCCGCTAACCTGTTCACCCTGGCGGGGATCAATGGACTGCGTGAATGTTTGGGTATTGGCCAAAAAGTCATTGGCCGATTGGGCCGTGACTGCCCCAAAACCCGGCGTGGCATAACCCTGTTGAGCAAACACCACCGCCACATCCACGTTGCTCTCATTGCCCAGCGAGCGACGAAACCCTGAGGCAAGGATGGAACGCTCGAACTCGAAACCGCCAACCCGTTGGTCCAACAGTCGTTGAGGACCACCACGGGCAATCTGGGCCAGCGACAAACCTTGGCGAGAGGCAAATTGGAAGGTCAACGCAGTCGGTGGCGTGGGCAGCGCATCGGAAAATGTCGGCTTTAGAAGATCGGCATGGCGATTCACCAGACCAATTTCCACATCGACTGTGAAGCCGAGGTTACGGGCGAAATCTGGCATCAGCGCCGAACGGGCATACTCCTGCCAATCCCTCAGGTTCATTCGCCCCAGCGCAACTGTGGTTAGCGGGGCACGGGCGCCCATCAACCCCGGCAAAGCCTGAGCTGCCGATGACAAACCTAGCGCCAGCAAAATGACCGCCATAACTGCTGTCATTTTTACTGCCCGACGTCGACCGCCTGTTTGTGATGAGCCCCTTTGAAACATGGAATTAGTGTGTTTTTCCCCTAACACATAAATTTTCGCTGATTTAGACACAGACTATGGCAAGAACACAACAGCCTGTCAATTGAACTACATCACGTTTCTGGCCTTATCCTGCAACGACTTACCGCCATTACGGCCGCCAAAGACTTGGCCATTTGTGGCTTGAAAACAACACACACCCAGGGCTTTAGACACGCTACTCAACAGACTAATTTCCAGTTGCGCTGAGGGTCCCATGGCGACATGATACCGGCCCGTCAGGTAAACCGAGGAAGGAACCCGGCTGTGGCCTCGCGAAAAATCACTGCAATTTCATCATCGCGAGCCGATTTCGCCCATTTGATATGGCCTATGCGCGCTATGGCGAACGAACCTGGCCTGGATCCGGAAATCCTACTCTTCGGCGCTCACCTATCGCCGGAGTTCGGCCACACGGGCAACGCAGCGAGCCAAGCGGGTTTCAACGTCAGAGCTGAACTTGAGTGCTTAGTGAGCTCTGACACGGATGTGGGTATGGCGAAGACGATCGGGCTGGCTACCCTGTCTTTAGCGGACGAGCTGAGCCGAAATCGCCCCGACCTAGTGCTACTGATTGCCGATCGTTACGAAATGCTGGCTGCCGCCAGCGTTGCCTTAGCCTTACGGTTACCCATAGCCCATATTGAGGGTGGTGAAATCTCAGTAGGCGCCATCGATGATGCGGTGCGCAATGCCCTGACCAAGATGGCTCACTTACATCTAACACCCCATGATCAGGCTAGCCGCCGCGTGATGGCGATGGGTGAAGAGCCATGGCGGGTGACCACCGTGGGCGCCCCCTCTCTAGATGCTCTGAATCACACCAAGCTGATTGAACCAGAAGACTTGACTGCCCGTCTTGGGTTACCGGAAGGCAAACCGGTGGTCATTGCCTGGCATCCGTTAACGCTGGCCAACAATACCAACACCGAGTCCGATGCACTTTTTGCCGCTCTAGATGGGTTTTCATCTCAACATCACGGCCCGGTCGCGTTTTGCTTTCCCAATGCCGATGCTGGGTCCCGCCAGATTATTCAACGGGCAAGGCAGTGGTGTGAGCAGCGCAGCCGCGCTCGCCTGTTCACCAATCTTGAACCCACCGAGTACTTCTCTCTGCTTTCAATGGCCGCCGCCATCGTTGGCAATAGTTCGTCAGGAATTATGGAATCAGCCTCCTTCAAATTGCCCTGCGTGAATATTGGTTGCCGTCAGGAAGGGCGCCTGATGGCGGCCAATATCATTGACGTTGACGCTGATGCCGGGGAAATATCTGCGGCATTGGATCGAGCACTCAGTGCCGGTTTTACCGAGCAACTGCGGAGCTTGGAAAATCCCTACGGCGACGGCCATGCCGGTAAGGCCATCGCCAAGGCCCTAGCTAGCGCGCCGGATTCAGCGACACTCTTGCGCAAGGTACCCTGCCCTGTCTGATCGATCCATAGGCCTCGCAAAGGGAAGCTCATCTCTATGAATACCGACATACCACTGGCACAGCCGCAGATCGAAGAGGGCGAGCGAGCGCTGGTCAACGAAGTGTTAAGCAGCGGTATGCTTAGCCGTGGACCAATGGTCGAGCGCTTTGAGGCCATTTTTGCCGAGACCCTTAATGCCCGCCATGCCATCGCTGTAAGCTCAGGCAGCGCCGCATTGCATTTGGCGTTGAAGACACTGAATCTTCCCGGTAACGCGGAGATCATCACCAGCCCGTTCACTGTGCCGGCCACCGCCAACATGATCTTGGCAGCCGGCTGCCGGCTGCGCTTTTGCGACATCAATCCTGTTCATCTGGGCCTTTGCCCTCGTAAGGTGGCAGCCGGTATAAATGAGCGAACCGCTGCTGTTATCCCGGTTCATGTATTCGGACAGGCGGCCGACATCCAGTCCCTTGCCAGCATCTGCCAGGATGAAAATCTCGTCCTCATCGAAGATGCCTGTGAGGCATTGGGGACCTGCGTCCAGGGCAAGGCTCTAGGTACATTCGGCGAAATGGGCTGCTTCGGCTTTTACCCCAACAAGCAAATCACTACGGGGGAAGGCGGCATGCTGGTGACCGACAACGATGCCCTGGCCGCAACCGTTAGACGGCTGCGTAATCATGGCAGAACCATGGATGGCAGCTGGCATGATCAGCACGACATCGGTTTGAATTACCGTCTACCCGAACTTTCTGCAGCACTGGGACTTGGCCAAATACAAAGGTTCCCTGAAATAGCAGCCCAGCGCCTGGCTCTAGCCACTCACTATCGATCTAGGCTGGAATCTATGGCGGGCGTTGCCCCGGTTTCCGATAACGACAAAGACATCTGCTGGTTTGCCTGGGTGGTGCTGGTGGATGCCGATCGCTGTCGGGATAAGGTCATTGACGCACTGGCATCGCGGGGCGTCCAGGCGGGCCGATATTTCGCTCCGCTACATCAACAACCCGCGTTGTCGCCTCTAGTCGCTGACCAGGGCCCATTCCCGGTCGCGGAGTCGGTGGGTAAGCGGGCGCTTGCGCTGCCCTTTTTCAATGCCATGACAATGCAACAGGTTGATACGGTGTGTGACGCCTTGGCCGAAGCACTATCAGTCTGAACCAAGGTCATTCCTGTGGCGTCTGATAGAACACTATTGTAGGGAGTCGATCCACTGATCCCTCCGCTCACTCCGGCCATCCGAATTAACGCCCGACAGGCATTGTTACCGGGCCCTGCAAGCTCTAACATAGCGTTATGAATGCTCTGAGCCGCCTGATAACAGCGCTGGTATTGAGTGCAGCCGGATTTGCGGTTAGCGCTCAAAGCGGTGTGGCGGATACTCAGCCTGCGTTATCACTGAAAATCGCCGCGACCACAGACACCAAAGATAACGGACTCAGCTTCCAGGTATCGGGCCTATGGAACAATACCTGTTTGCCTCAGGCTGATACTGCAAGAATTGAAAACCAACGTTTAGTTCTTATCGCCACTGCTGATAAGGACCCGGGATGTATTTCTCAACCCACCGCACTAAACCTGGGTTTCTCCCTCTCGGATACTGGCGCGCCCAACCCAGCGGCTGGCGTCTACCCTGCGTCATTTTACGTTCGCGCGTCTGGGCAACGAAATGCCAGACTGGCGGGATTCGATCTCGTAGAAATTGGCGCTGCGCCAGCATTCACTCCAGAAGCTGGTCTCTGGTGGCCAGAATCCGGCGGCGAGTATGAAACCTCCGGTCCCGGTGTTGGCTTTGCCCTTGAAGTCCAGGGTGGCGAAGCGGTGCTGATGACCAATACTTACAGCGAATCCGGCAGCTCTCGCTGGCTGTTGAGCACTGGAAGCCTAACCAGCCGGATTATTCGCGGTGACCTCACAGAACTTGGCGGCGGGCACACGCTTTTTGGTGAATTCCGCCACCCCGACCAGGCCAGCAACCAAGGTCGGGTGCTGCTGGAGTTTCACAGCAGTTCTCGAGCAACTCTGTGGCTGGTTGATCAGTATTTAGGCCTTTCCGGCGACTTACCGGCCGATGCATCGGGCCAATTCGCCAGCGATCTGATTGTTCAACCCGTATCCCTGGTGCGGTTTTCAATTCGCCAGCAGAACGTGCTGGCCGGCACCTGGATGTTATTGCCTGAGGACGGCGGTCAAGCCACGCGTCTGGAACTCACGGAAGTTGAGTCCAGCAGATCCAGCATGACATTGTTAGACAACTCCGGTACTACGGTCACCTGTAACCGCCTTGAGAAACGATCGCTATCGCCGCCACAAAACTGTCGTTTGCGCGGTGTTACCGATATTCGGTTCACTGACATCGGGCTTAACCGCTGGCGGGGAGAAGATGCTGACGGGCAGCGCTACCTCGCGGTCAGATTGGACCCATAGAAGACTTTTTGTTGCGTCCCTTTGCGGTGGGCATACCGTCTACTCCCCTCGCAAGGCATGCTTGGTCAACAATACTCACACACAGCTAACAGGTTTCGGTAAGCCTGCATAGCGACAAGCCTGCTTAGCAGGTCCATCAGGGAATAGGCGGTAAAGGTAGCGACTCTCGGCCTTGTCCTGACCCAATTGGATCGCAATGGCTTTGACCAGCACCCGCATTGGCGGGGCCATTTGATAGTTATCGTAATAGTCCTGTAGGAAAGTCAATATTTCCCAATGTTGTTCGCTGAGGACCAGGTCATCGCGGGACGCCATTTGCTCTGCAACCCAATGCTGCCATTGGGACCGATCAAGGAGGTATCCGCGATCATCGAGATTCAGCGTTGACCAATCAGAGGGGTTGTCGCCGGGGTTCTCCTTAGTCATCAGGCCCAACTTTGCAGCAGCGGGTACCGACAGGCCAGATCCACCAAATCGGCATGATCAATACAGGTAATATCATGGCTGACCCGATCTGGATCCAGCCCCTGAGATAGCAGATCTGGCCGCAGCACCAACCATTGCCCACGGCGCCCGGCGAGCCAGCGTTCGGCATCCAATGCACCAATCACAGCCTCAGCCATTAACACCACACAATCGATTTCTGCGACAGTTTCAATACAGGTTTGCCGCAGCGGATCGACCGCTGGATCTTTCCACAGCCAATGCAATATAGCGCCATCTAGAGCGGTGTCAGAGGATGGCGGCACTAGCTCAGACATAATTGGTTGCCCATCACTTCTCTCAGTTGCGGCCCTGACACTGGTTTCACCGCGATTCGCAAAGAATCAACGCTAAGGCCGTAACGCTCCAGGGCTGCCGCTTCAGCGAACACCTCGGTGACACCAAACAGCTCCAAAGTGCCGAGGGCGGCAGGAAAATCCCGCAGCTCATCGATACCATCGCGTTTTGCTAACAACAACACGCCAGGCCCAGCAAACAGCAACGATATCGGCCAATCTGCAGCGGCTAAGGCTAACGCCAGATCCAATCGTTCTCTGGCTGAGGCTCCCATGTGTGGCGGATCGTAAAAACCCACTAAGGAACGACAACTAGGTAAAGGTGTCATGGAAAACGCACAACCCGGTCTGCCTGGGCCGATGCCGCAATCCATTGACCCAATCCGGCAATCTGAAAGCCCTCGGCCACGGTACCTTCCAGCACACCGCGGCGCTGGGCTGAACCGACACAAATTTGTAACGCAAGCCGGTAGCGGGATGCCATACTCAACCACTGCTGTTGTGGGTTGTAGTCATCGCTGCTGACCATAGTGGACTGAAGCCCGATGACCGCTGCCGCCTGATAGAAATACACCGACTCAAGCCGGTGGCCGGCTTCCAGCGCAGTCTGAACGAATCTAACGGCACTGCGGACCCGTAATAACTGGTCTGGCGGGTGGCAGACCATGATGGCAAATTGACGCTTAACTTGTGAGTGTGTCACGACGTTGTAACAATGCGGCGATTTAATGACGCGTAAGTTGGCTGCTCGCAGCGTTAGGGGCAGTCTGTCAGCATCACGACAGCGGAGCAAGACATTGCAGCGACGCATACTCATTGTTGAGGATGAACCGGCTATTCGCGAGATGATTTCCTTTTCATTGTCCCGGCACGACATGCTGGGGGTGGAAACCGCCGACGTGCGCGGCGCCCAGGAAGAAATTATGCAGGCGGTGCCTGATCTCATTCTGCTGGACTGGATGTTACCGGGCATGAGTGGATTGGATTTCGCCAGACGATTGCGCAAAGACAAACTCACTCGGGATATTCCGTTTATTATGCTGACCGCCAGGGGCGACGAAGACGATCGCATTCTCGGCCTGGAAAGCGGCGCCGACGATTACCTAGTCAAACCCTTTTCCACCCGCGAGCTGATCGCCCGAATACAGGCCGTGCTGCGCCGCGCATCACCTCAAGGGCTAGACGAGGTGGTCAGTAAAGGCGGTCTAACCATAGACCTGGCAGGGCACCGGGTCTCTGTCGATGATCAGACCATCAACTTGGGGCCTACCGAATACCGCCTACTGTCGTTCCTGATGACCCATGCAGAGCGGGTATACTCCCGCAGCCAGCTGCTAGATCAGGTTTGGGGAGGCAATGTGTATGTGGATGAACGCACCGTCGATGTCCACATCCGGCGCATTCGCAAGGCATTGGAACCTTTTGAGCGACAAAAATTCATTCAAACCGTGCGCGGGGCAGGCTACCGATTCTCGATTACTTTATGAACCCTCATCGCCCTAACCGCCCCAATCGTCTGTTGTGGATTTACCTGGCCCAACTGTTTGCCAGCGTAATAACAGCCGTTGCCCTGGGTGCCTTGGTTGGGCATACCGGCTGGCTGGTCGCCATCGCCCTGAGCGTACATCTGGGTTGGCATATCCTGCGACTGACGCAGCTTAACCTCTGGCTACACGATCCTCGCCAACCTTCCCGCGCTCCCACCAGCCGAGGCCTGTGGAAAGATACCTTCGAGGCGATACACAGACGGCGGACGGAATCTCAGCAGCGAAAACAGCGCTTGGCCTCTTTGCTGCGTGAACTGCGCTACGCGTCATCCGCCCTGCCCGATGGAATTATCGTGTTGGATGGCGCCGATTCGATTGTCTGGGCAAACCAGGGCGCAAGCCACCTGCTTGGCGTAAAAAACGCTCAGGATCGGGGCCGACCATTAGCTCATCTCGTTCGAGACCTGCGTATCGTTAACTGGTTACAAGATGCCGAACCTAAGCGATCACTGACCTTGGATTCTCACCGCCAACCCGGCCAAACCCTGCGCCTTCGAGTGTTCCCCTACGCCAACAATCAACGCCTGCTCATCGCCCGGGACGTCACCGAGATGGCCCAGGTTGATGCCATGCGTAAGGATTTTGTTGCTAACGTATCCCATGAGCTGCGCACCCCCCTAACCGTGATCAGTGGCTACATTGAGACCATGTCTGACGAGGTTGACGCCGATTGGTTGCCGATTATTGAACGGGTAGAAACACAAACCGGCCGCATGCGCTCCATCGTGGAAGACCTGTTGACGTTGTCGCGACTGGAAGCCGGCGACACTGCCGACTCTAGCGAGCTGGTGAACATACGGTCGCTGATCAACAGCATTCTGATGGAAGGTCAGGATCTGAGCGAAGATCAACACGAGTTTGTCATCAATGTCGAGGAAGACCTGCACATCAGGGGCAACGCTAGCGATTTGCACGGGGCTTTTTTGAATCTAGTCACCAACGCCATTCGGTATACCCAGCCAGGTGGACGCATAGAGGTAAGCTGGCAACGCAACAGCCAACAACAGGCGGTATTTTCCGTGCGGGATAATGGCCCGGGCATTGCCATGCAACATCAGGCACGATTGACGGAACGATTTTATCGCGTGTCCACCGACCGCTCCCGGGAATCCGGCGGCACAGGTTTGGGGCTGGCGATTGTCAAACACGTGTTGGCCAGTCATGACGCCAACCTGACCATCGACTCTATCCCCGGCGAGGGCAGCTGTTTTTCCTGCGTATTTAACCAAAACCGCACCGTTGATCAATGGCCCGCGACGCGAGAAGTCAGCTGACGCCTTCTATTCATCAAGATCTTCGATTGGGATGGTTTTGAGGCTATGGGTCAGGCCAGCTAAGATAGGGCAATGCGCTGCGAAATCATCCCCTATC
>CAZLJY010000003.1:0-70593 GCA_964559945.1 uncultured Gammaproteobacteria bacterium
ATCTTGAACTGGTGTGCAAAATGGACGGTCAGATGTATGCCTGTGACATCCAGCACTCACCCCTGGACGTGGTGGCCTGGCATGGCAACCTAGCACCCTATCGCTACGATCTGCGCCGGTTCAACGTGATTGGGTCCATCAGTTATGATCACCCGGACCCGTCCATCTTTACCGTCTTAACCTCTCAATCGGACACAGCCGGAACCGCCAATGTGGACTTCGTGGCGTTTGCTCCTCGCTGGCTGGTAATGGAAAACACCTTTCGCCCACCCTGGTATCACCGCAATGTTATGTCCGAATTCATGGGCCTGATCTGCGGCATTTACGATGCCAAAACCTCCGGAGGATTTGTCCCTGGCGGTGCCAGTCTGCACAACTGCATGACCCCCCATGGACCGGACGCCGGTGCATTTCAAAAGGCCAGTGAAGCCAAACTTGCCCCGGAGCAACTAGTGGATACCATGTCATTCATGTTTGAATCACGCTACCTAATGCGCCCGACTCAACAGGCAATGCATGCGCTTGAACGTCAGAGTGACTACTGGAAATGCTGGCAAGATTTGAAGGGGCAGTTTCAACAACCATGAAAAACAGTGACACACCAAGCTGGTCAGCGGGGAAAACTGGGAAGTGGGTTTCATCCTGATGGAAACCTGGCTGCAAACCGCTTGCCGACCCGGCGTCATCAAACGCAGCGCTAAAGTGGCCGTAGTGGTAGGCACTGCTCTGGTACTAATCAATCAGGGCTCGGTGATTTTCAGCGGTGCCGCCAATCTAGATACATTCATTCGCAGCGCGCTAACCTATCTCGTGCCCTTTGCCGTCTCAACCCATGGCACGGTATCGGCATTGCGCGAACAAAATCCGTCAGATACAAATTCGTAAAACCCGAATTTCCGTCCTAGCAATGAGTTTATTGAGCCTCGCCAAAAGGCTTGTCACCCTAACCACATGCTAGGTGCTGAGAGGGACAGATAGGGTTTTGCGGAACAATTCCACGTCAAAGATGCACTGGAATAGTTGTCCAGATTGCTTTGAGGAGACAAACTAGAGTCTGTATTCGACCCATAATGAGGAAGCTTTGACGGAAATGCCTGCCATCCCCGCGGAACCCACGGACCAAATTAGGGAGCGCGCCATGAGCGCTGTACACCGTTTGCTGTCCCGCTTCGTGCTAACGGCAATCGTCATAGCCAGTTTTCTGGTCTCCTCGGGATCTACCTTCGCCCAAACCGGCAATCTGCCCTTGGTCAATTGGGAAAACCATCCGGTTCACGCCCTGGATATCAGTCCTGACGGCGCTCATTTGGCGGTGACACATACAGCGGATAACCGACTGCAACTGTTTGATATCCGGGAAGGCGCACCGGTGGCGTCGGGCCACGTGGTGGTTGGAGTTGACCCAGTGTCGGTGCGATTTCGAACCGCCAACGAAGCCTGGGTTGTTAACCATGTCTCCGATTCCATCAGCGTGGTGGATATAAGCACCCGACAAGTTATAGCCACATTGCAAACCGACGATGAACCGTTTGATGTTGTGTTTGCCGGCAGCCCGCAACGGGCATTTGTGAGTTGTTCTCAAGCCAACCTTATTGCTGTGTATGACCCTAGCAACTTGGCCCAGCCACCGGAACACATCGGGTTGAGCGCCGAAGACCCGCGCGCGTTGGCGGTAAGTCCCGATGGGGCAACAGTCTACGCAGCGATTTTCGAATCCGGCAATGCCAGCACCGTGCTGGGCGGCGGAGCTGAGCAGCCAAACACCATATCGTTTCCACCCAACGTCACTCGCAACGGCAACGCGCCAACCGGTGGCTTATCGCCGGCGCCCAACGCGGGCGATGGGTTCAACCCGCCAATGAATCCTTTGCTACCGGTACCTCCGGCGGTCGGCACAATAGTCAGGCGCAACGATGAGGGACGGTGGCTGGATGATATCGACGGTGACTGGACAACACTGGTCAGTGGCCCACTGGCTAGCTTGTCAGGTCGGGTCACCGGCTGGGATTTACCGGATCGCGATATTGCCGTCATTGATGCCAACACGCTTTCCATCAGCTACATCCAAGGTTTGATGAACATCAATATGGCTTTGGCGGTTAATCCAAGCACCGGTGAGTTGCTTGTCGTGGGCACAGATGCCACTAACGAGCAACGGTTTGAACCCAATTTGAATGGCCGCTTTTTGCGCGTCAACCTAGCTAGGGTGCGTGGCGGCGACAATGAGCGATTGGCGATCAATGATCTAAACCCCCATTTGAGCTACGCCGCACCCAGCGTTTCGACATCGTTACGCAGCCAGTCTTTGGGCGATCCTCGAGGGATCGTTTGGAACACCGCCGGCACCCGCGCCTACGTCACCGGCATGGGCTCCAATAACCTCATCGCCATTGACCCCTCTGGCCAGCGTGTTGGAGACCCAGTGAGTACAGGGGAAGGTCCAACAGGCATTGCGCTCAACGAGGCTGCCAACCGGCTCTATGTGTGGAATCACTTCGCCGCCACCCTATCGGTTTTTGACACCGAGGATTTGGCTGCCGTGGGAACCGTAGCGACATTTAATCCGCTACCCCAGTCTATTCGCCAAGGCCGACGGTTTCTCTACAACACCCATCTCACCTCGGGCACTGGCCATTTGTCCTGCGGTTCTTGCCATGTGGATAGTCGAACGGATCGACTGGCTTGGGACCTGGGCAATCCTGCCGGTGATATAAAGATCTTTAACCAAAACTGCCTAACCAATTTGCAGGGCGACAACTGTCCAGATTTTCATCCCATGAAAGGTCCGATGATGACCCAGACCTTGCAGGACATTATCGGCAATGAGCCATTCCACTGGCGCGGAGATCGCGACGGTTTGGAAGAATTCAACAGCACATTCACCGATCTGATGGGAGGCGATGCCGAATTGAACCCCGGTGAAATGCAAGCCTTTGAGAACTATCTGGCCACCATTGCCTTTCCGCCCAACCCCTACCGTAACGTGGACAACTCCCTTCCCGTTGACCTACCTCTGCCCGGACAGGTCACGACCGGCGATTTTGGCCCTGCCAATCAACCACTGCCTAACGGCAACGCCCAACGCGGGCTGCAACTTTACACAAGAGCAGCGGCGGACGACCCGTTCCAATGTTCCGACTGCCACACCTTGCCTACGGGTATGTCCCGAAACGGCCCCCTCATCGTCGCCAGATTTATCGACGCCGGCGGCGAGGAAATGATGGACGGGCCGCTGGGCCAAAATCATCTAGGCGTAGTCAGCGTCGACGGCTCTACCAACCGGACCATGAAAACCGCCCAGCTTCGAAATATGTATGACAAAGTCGGTATGAACATGCAAAGCACAGAGAGTGCTGCAGGTTTTGGCTTCCTTCACGATGGCTCCGTTGACTCACTGGCCCGCTTTGTCAGTCTGGACGCCTTTAATCTAGCATCGGACCAGGAAGTGGCTGACCTTGTTGCTTTGATGATGGCCTTTAGCGGTTCTGATTTTGGACCGGACCCCTCACCGGACTCGGTTCCTGCGCCGCTAAGTCAGGACACCCATGCAGCGGTGGGACAACAACTCACACTCAATGGGACTGAGGTGCCAGCACTGCTGAGTCAATTGTCGGACCTTGCAGACAACGGCGCCATTGATTTGATCGCTCACGCCGGCGGCAATGCCTGGGTCCAAGATGGAACCCTCTTCCAGTCTGATAGCGGTGAGCCGCTGAACCTCAACGCGCTGACAACCCTGGCATCGGCCAGCACACCAATGACCTTTACCGCGGTACCGCAAGGGCTTGGGAACCGACTGGCATTAGATCGCGATGGCGATGGCATCAGCAATAACGCCGAGCTGAGCCAGGGGTCCAATCCAGCAGACGTCAGCTCACGCACGTTAAGCCCAGTACAAGGCCTTTGGTTTAATCCCCAACGTAGCGGTCATGGGTTTGATCTTCAGCGCTTGGGCACTTTCCTGTTTCTCACCTGGTATACCTACAACGACGACGGCAGCCCAACTTGGTACCAGGCCTCGGGCGAGTTCGACGCCAGCCCATGGTCAGCGGAGTTATCCCGATTCACGTTCAACCCTGGAGGCGGTGTGACCGGCGAATCCGTGGGCCAGGCATCGCTGGAATTCTCGGGCGCACGTAACGCCACATTCAGCTGGACGCTGAACGGGCGAAGCGGCAGCGAACCATTCCAACTACTGGCAGCATCCAACGACATCACCCAACGAAACTACACCGGCACTTGGTTCAATCCGGATGACAGTGGTTGGGGGGTAACCTTCTACACCCAGGGCGATGTACGGGTGTCGGTGCTGTACTTTTACGATGCCGAAAACCAACCTCGTTGGGTGTTGGGCCAAAGTGACAATGGGCGCTCCGGAACAACCGATATGCTCAGCTTTAATGGGTTCTGTCCGGACTGCCAGCGAGTGGAACCCAGCAACCAAGCTGCCGGTGAGTTGGAACTAGAATTTACCGGACTGCAAAATGCCAGGTTTAGCTCAACAGCACGTTTTCCCGATCTACCGGGCAGCACATGGGATCGGATCGATACTCCTATCGTGCCCCTCAACGATCCGTGGATCGACCCGGCAGCATTTTAGTCGGCTAATGCCGTCAAGAACGGATCAGCGCGAACATTTCAGTGATTAGCGGTTGCTAGCCGCCCACAATGTTTAACGACCCCTAAAGCGGGGTTGGCATACACTAGTAACGTCGACTCTTGCTAGTGAAATTGTGATGAAAAAGCTCGCCGTACCGCTGCTGCTTGGACTTACTGTGCTGATGGCGGGCGGGTGCGCGGCACCAGCTGCCGATGATGATCGCCAGGCGCGCCAATACCCACCAGGGAAGCCCCTGGACAGTGGACGGAAGTCTCACCGTAATCAGGCGGTTTCCTCCCGACTGACCGTCGGTAAACCCATCATAGAGATCAACGGATCGAAACGTTCGGCCCAACGAACCTTGGCCGAGCCACCGAAAACTAAAACCTTAAGAAAAACCCCCAAATTCAGAAAACTGGAGAACTGGCCAGGTAGGTCCGCAGGGCAAACCCGCAAAGGGGCCTCAAGCACTGTTTTTGATGCATTAGACTTTGAGGATAATGCCGATAATACCGGCGGTTTTGCCTTCATTCCGGCCGACCCATCACTGGCTGCCGGCCCTAACCATCTGCTAGCAGTCACCAACACCAGTATCGCCATCTACGATAAATCGGGCAACGAGCTAGACAGTGAATCGTTACAAGATTTTTTTTCACCCTTGTCACCTCCGACATTCACCTTCGATCCGAAAGTCCTGTTCGACCAATTTGAAAATCGTTTCGTCCTCATCACTTTGGAGCGGGAAGATGTTGCTGAGGGTGCCAGCGACAACGCGTCACGAATCCTTGTTGCGGTAAGCGATACGGACGACCCCACCGGGTCCTGGTCAGTGACTGACATTGACGGCTTGGAAGTCATTGCTGGGCAGGAGCACTGGGTGGATTTTCCGGGCTTGGCCATTGATGAAGAAGCGGTCTACATCACCGCCAATATGTTTCAATTTTTTGACCAATCCGATGGCGGGTCCTTTGGTGGCGCGCGCGTCTGGATTGTGGACAAAGGCGTCAACAATGGACTGTATGATGGCGACGACGCAGACGTTGACCGCTTCAACCCTTTTACTAGCGGAACCACAGCAGCGGGCACTCACCAACCCGCTCATATCCTGGGCGCACCACCGCCAGGCAATACCGGTACCTGGATGGTGCTGGCCAGCGGCTTGGGCAGCGGCAACGATCTGGAAGCCCAGGTGGTGAGAATCGACAATCCGCTAGCCAACTCCCCGACCTTCAATTTTGATTTTGTATCCCTAGGAAATATCGATCAAAACCGATTTGACGAACTGGGCAACCTTCCACAAAGTGGCAGCACCTTGGATCCGGACGCTGGCGACCGACGAACACTGGACGCGGTCTGGCGTGATAACTCGTTGTATTTTACTTCGGCCGTCCGCGCTCGAACCGGACCTGACGCGGGAGAAAACACCGCGATTTGGGCTCAGATCAATACCCAGCAAAGCGATGACTTGGTGCAATTGGGTTTTCTGGGTGGAGAGGATATCGATGGCGATACAGAAACCGCTTATGGTGCGGTTTCCGTGAACGCCGACGGCGTTATTGCCTTAGGTTTCACCAGTGCCAACGACAGCACATTTCTTAGTTCCCATTATGCGCTGCATGTACCCGGCGACAGCAGCGGTAGCAACCGTGGTAGCGAATTGATCCGGGAAGGCGAAGACCCTTTTGAGCTCACTTTCGGCGCCAGCGAGGTTCGCTGGGGAGATTACTCATCGGTAGCCCTGGACCCCAACGGCGTATGTTTCTGGGTGTATAACAAGCACGCCATTGACCAGGGCGGATCACCCATAGGCGGTGAAGACGGTCGTTGGGGTACCGCGGTTGCGGAAGTTTGCTTGAACCAGGCCCCTACCCCCTTAGCCGACGCGTTAACTGTGGCTGAAGGTGATGATGTGAATCGCACCGATGAAGGCGACGATTCGTTGCTAGACAACGACAGCGACCCGGACGGTGATTCACTGGATATCAATCGCACACCGACAACCCTTCCAGGGGTCGGCACAGTCAGCATTTCGGGCAGCGGCACATTCACCTATACCCACGATGGTAGTGATTCCAGCAACGACCTGTTTCGCTATGAAGTGTGTGATAACGGGGAACCGGAGCGTTGCGCTGAGGCCCAGGTCAATGTGGTGATTACCGAGGTCAATGACCCACCGATAGCGAGCGATGACAGCATCGCCAATTTTACCGAGGATGACGAGGACACCATTAGCATTGCTGATTTACTGAGTAATGATGATGTAGGCGATGTTGGCACCGGGCAATCGTTGGATATTACTGAGGTGGATAACGAGGTGGGTGGAACTGCCCGTGTCCTATCTTCCAGCATTCGCTTTACCCCAGACGACGATTTTTTCGGTCAAGCCAGTTTTCGCTATACCGCTGAAGATGACGGCACCACCGATGGCAGCGATGACCCTCTTACCGACACCGCTACCGTGACCTTTATCATCACCGAGATCAACGATGACCCGATTGCCATCGATGACCCCATCGATGACATATTGGAGGACACGGTCTACATGATTCCTACGGCACTACTACTGGCCAACGACAGCGCCGGGCCCGCCAACGAATCCAACCAGGCCTTAGTTATTGATAGTGTTAACAATGATATCGGCGGGAACGTGTCGTTGGATGGCGACATGGTGGTGTTTACCCCTACCAGTGAATTTTCCGGCAACGCCCGTTTTGATTATCGGATTGAAGACAACGGAACCACTAACGGCGCCGAGGATTTTCTCGACGACGTCGGACGGGCAACCTTCCGCATTATCGAGGTCAACGACCCACCCATAGCCGTCACTGATAACTTGCCAGATGTGGAGGAAGACAGCGCGGAAATCAGAATTCCCATTGATGATCTGCTGAGCAATGACAGCGAAGGGGCCAGCAATGAGTTTACCCAGCAACTAACGCTCACCGAAGTATCCAACCCTATCGGCGGCACTGTCATGCTGGACGGCGATGACGTAGTGTTCACGCTAACGCCACAATTCAGCGGCCCCGCCGGGTTCAACTACACCCTGGTTGACGATGGGGAAACCGACGGCCAGCCGGACCCTCAATCGGCAATTGGCATGGTGACCTTTAGCATCGTCGGCGATAATGATCCGCCGCTGGCTTTAGCTGACACGATCACGGTAGCCCGAGGTCAACAGGCGGTGATTCTAAGTAGCGGCGCCGTTAGCCTAACTGACAACGACACAGACCCGGAGAACACCGCCCTTTCCGTGTCTCCAGCACCGATCACAGAACCCGCCAACGGTACGGTAAGTCTTGCAAGCAACGGAAATTTTATCTACCAGCATAACGGGTTAGATCTAACCAACGACTCGTTCCAATATGAGGTTTGCGATGAGGGCTCTCCCATCTTATGCGCATCCGCGCAGGTGACGGTCAATGTGATCGAAATCCCATTCGCTCGCTGCACTGCCACTGGCTCACGAGTAGTGGTGGGGCTGCTGGCCGGGTTATCCAGTGCAGATCTGTTCTCTTCGACCCAAGGCGATTTTACCGCAACTGGCCTGCCAAACTCTTTCAGTATTGATGCCGATAGCGGTGTCATTTCCGGCACCCCAACCAGTAATGATCTTAGCGGTTCGCCGTATAACATTAGAATCACCAACAACGGTGTGATCCGACAACTGACATTGACCGTTGATGCATCAACCGATGCTTTGTTTTTCAGTGGCATAGAAAATGATTGTCTGTAGTTTTCGCTCCATGCTCTGACACAGTTTTAGGGTTGGTACAAAAGACCGAGGTCCAACATGAAGCGCGACTAAGCTCGCTGGCTACTTGCTTTGGATCTGTTAAGAATTTCCCCCACTGGCCGATAGTTGTCCGAATCACAGGTGGGATGGAAAACCATGGACGACTTGCAACTGGAATCTCTAACCACCGTTAAGGACTTATCCTCCTATCAACGCGCACAGCTTCTGGACAACGGCAAGCGCTCAGTGATCCCTAAAGGGACAGTGCTTGAGCCCTTCGACGAACGCAATTGGTATCTGCACCTGATTGATGGTCGCATTAAATTTTATCCCGGTGAGGGTAAGGCGTTTACCTTCGATGATTCCCATGAGCGTGCCCTTGAGCCTGTCTTCAGCCATGTCACGGGAAAACAGTCAGCGAAGTTCACCAAAGATTCATTAGTGATTCGGTTTGACCGAAAACAAGTCCAGCAAACCACCCAGACCTGAGACCAACAGGTTGCAGTCCATGACGTGCAAATTACGGAGGTGGGGGCTGGGGTCTTGCGATCACTATTTGAGGATTTTCATTCCGGTGCCATCAACGTGCCGGCCATGCCAGCGATTGCAGTAAGAGTGCGCGCGCTCATCGATGAGGACGAAACCTCTGCCAAAAAAGTCGCGGAGATGATCGAACAAGATCCTTCGCTAGCGGGAAAAATGATCGCTACGGCCAATTCAGCATTGATCCGGGGCCGCACAGAAATCGTCTCTGTTGACGATGCCCTGTCTCGAATGGGTTTGTCACGGGCGGTTAGTCTAGTGATATCGGCTGCGGTCCAACAGATGTTCATTTTCCGCTCTCGGTCTTTATTTTCAGTGGGCTCAAAAATTTGGGCTACCGCCACTCAGGTTGCGGCCACCTGTCGGGTGTTGGCCCAACATATGGACCATCCGGGAATAGATGGGGAAAAAGCCTTTATGGTTGGACTTTTGCACAATGTTGGGGCGGTGGCGGTTTTGGGATACTTAGAAAATGCGGATCTGGAACTTCCCGAGTCCGCCGTGCTTCAAACCTTGCACAATTTATGCGCCGTGAGCACAACGCTGGTACTCAACAAATGGCAGATGGACGATGATTTTCTCGTCGCCGGAGAAGACGCGGAAACTGAGCAAAGTCGCGCCAACCCCTATTTCCCGCTGCTGGAATTGGCCATTGCTCAGGTGCAACTTAACAAGCAGAAAGAACCCCCAGGCGAGGGTTCTACGCTTGCTGGATTGTCCATGCTCGGTGAACATGGGACCTTAGATCAGGACGGCCGACTAGAGATCTTAAAGGATCACCCTGAGCTGAAAAACACCAGCAAAAAATAACACCCGAACTTTCGGCAACCACCCAGCCAGAGCTATACAGAGATATAGCGGGTGGGGTCTGGCTGGCCTGCGGAGGTAAAACCGTCCGCTCGAAGGCGACAGGAATCACAAACTCGGCAAGCGTCGCCAGTGTCAGAGGGTTGGTAGCAGGAAATGGTTTCGGCGTAGGGCACACCGAGTTTGACCCCTTCGTTGATGATCTCAGCTTTGCTTAAGGCTTCCAAAGGGGTCTGGATCCGCATCGGCTGGCCTTCGACGCCAGCTTTGGTCGCCAATGTCGCCAGGGCAGCAAACGCGCTAATGAATTCCGGCCGGCAATCCGGGTACCCTGAATAATCCACAGCATTAACGCCGATAAAAATATCCCGGGCTTCCAGCACCTCAGCCAGTCCAAGAGCCGTCGACAACATGATGGTGTTGCGTGCCGGCACGTACGTCACGGGAATACCGTCTGAGGGAGATTCGGGTACGTCGATATCGTCGGTCAATGCGGAACCCCCGATGGCTCGCAGGTCGATATTTACCACTCGGTGACTAGCCGCTCCTAGGGCTTCGGCCAAGCGTTTTGCCGCAGTGAGTTCAACGCTGTGGCGCTGGCCGTAGTTGACACTCAGCGCGTGGCATTCGAACCCTTTGGCCTTCGCCATCGCCAACACTGTGGCTGAGTCCAGCCCACCGGAAAGTAACACCACTGCTTTCATTTGCCGCGCTCGTCGCCCCACAAAATTTTGTGCAATTGCGGCTGCAGGCGCACATTAAGGCGATCTTTAAGGATCCAGTCGGCCAGTTCCGTTAGGTCTTGTTCTTCAAAACTGGGCGAAAACAGAATCTCCAAACCTTCAGGCAGCGGGTTGGCGTTCAGGATGGAACAGGCCCATTCGTAATCACCCCGGTTACAGATCACAAATTTGAGCTGATCATTGGTCGTCATCTGTTCAAGGTTAGACCACAGATTGCGGTGGCTTTCCCCTGAGGTCGGCGTTTTAAGATCCAGCACTCGGCTGACCCGCGAATCTACCTCGCTGATGTCCAGCGCGCCGCTGGTTTCCAGCGATACCTGGTAACCCGCATCGCAGAGTCGGGTCAATAAATGCACGCAACGTTTTTGCGCCAGCGGTTCCCCGCCGGTCACGGTGATGCACCCGGCCTTGTATTGCTCTACCTCTGCCATGATGGCATCAAAGGTGAACCAATCGCCGCCATGGAAGGCATAGGCCGTGTCACAGTAGGTGCAACGCAGTGGACAGCCGGTGAGACGGATAAACACCGTGGGTTTGCCAAATGTGCGGGACTCACCCTGGATGGAGTAGAAAATTTCTGTCAGTTTGAGTTGGTCGGTGCGCGGAATCGCTCCGGCCTCAGCGCTGGCGGCAATGGCTGTCATGGCAAGTCAATACGCCGAAAAATGCGCCAGAGCAACAAGCCCCGTTAACGGATGTGACCTTCGATGCGCATGGTACGCAGTCGGTTTTCTGCCAGCCTGGCCACCGTCGTGTTGGGGAATTTTTGCAACACTTGATTGAGATTTCGCTCAGCCTCATCCCACTGTTTCAGCTCGTAGTAGGTAAACGCTAGCTTCAGCGTCGCGTCCTGGGCTTTGCTACTGTTGGGAAACTTTGATGTCAGGGATTGAAACGCATCCAGTGCAACCCGGTAATTACCAGTAACGTAATAGGATTCAGCCAACCAATACTGGGCATTGTCTGCATATTCGCCGTCAGGAAAGGCTTTTAAAAACTCATCAAAACGCCGCGCAGATTCTGCATACCGACCTTGCTTGAGGGCATCAAAAGCAACATCGTAGGCAGCTTTCTCGGCCGCCGGATTGACCACCGCCGCGACCGCTTGATTGGGGTCGGCGCCCAGCCCGCTGGTTTGCAATCCTGCATCAATGGGTGCTCGCACCTCAGGGCGCTCAGACGAGACGGGTGACCCTTGCGTGTTAGAAGCCCCCAGGTTATTTCCACCGTTGCCCACAACGGTTGTGGGAACCGGCGGCTGGTAGGTTCGAACGTTACTGCCACCAGCCTGGGTCCCTGCTACTGGATTTCCGACCTGGGACACATCGCTCAAGCGACGATCCAAGTCTAGATATTGATCTTGTTGCTGGGTCTTAATTTGATCAAGCTCAAAAGACTGGTTTTCCACCAAGCCCCGCAAACTTTGGACCTCGCTTTGCAGATCGTCCAAGCGCAGCAGCAGATCGGACAATGTTCGCTGGGTTTCCTGGTCACCAGAGCTGGCTGCTTGTTGTTCGAGCCTAGCGACTCGCTCAGCCAAGGTTTCTCTGGCCCGCTGGGCCGATGCAGGCAACACAAAAACAACGGCAGCCAGAGCGGCTGCCGTCAATGTGACGCTTTTTGAGCTTCGTATCATCATTGGGTTGAGGTGTAGACAATCTCCACCCGACGATTCTGACCCCAGCAACGCTCGGCGCTGCAATTGTTAGCTGGGCGTTCTTCGCCGTAGGACACCACCGACAACTGAGAGGCGCTGGCGCCCTGAGCATCAATGAGATCTGAGACCGAGTTGCCACGGCTTTCACCTAGGCCCAGGTTGTATTCCCGGGTGCCGCGCTCATCGGCATGGCCTTCCAATGTGATACGGGCACCGCCGTTAGCACCCAGATAGGTGGCGTGGGCGGCAATAACATCGCGATATTCCTGCTTAATGCGGGATTGATCGAAGTCAAAATAGATCACCCGCGTTGACAACAAGCTTCTCGGGTTAGTTAAGTTTTCCACTCTCGTGTAGTCGTCATCACGTGTTGAGGACGAAGTCACGGCCGGCGTGTTGTTGGTACTGCTGCTACTTCCGCTGCTCCTAGGCGTTGGATCTACTTCCGGTTGCTTTTGTTTTCCGCTACAGGCTGCAAGTGCAGCACAAACCGTCACCAGCATGGTGAAACGGGTCAGATTCTTCATCGTCTAACTCCCAAGTACATTAGTCGGCGCGTTACTGTCGTATTGGCGACCACGCCGGCTCCCGGATGTCGCCGTCCGCAAATATCAACTGGTGAGCGGTTTGTCCTGCAGCCGCTGCACCAAAGATCGGAACCGCGGATAATACACCCTGCGACCCCCGTCTTGAAGCGTAAAGCACCATTCTTCCGTTTGGTGCAAAGCTGGGTGACTCATCAAGCGGACCGTCCGATATGGTCCTTAAGAGATTTCGTTCCATGTCCAGCAACGCAATTTTATAGTTATTGTCGTTTCCATGCACCAACACTAACTGGCTACCATCGGGTGACATGGACGCTCGGGCATTGTACTCGCCCTGGCGAGTTACCCGCTCAGGCTTCGCCCCAGACCGGGCTTCTACCTGGTAAATTTGGGGCCGACCGCCACGGTCGGACGTAAACAACACGTATTTGCCGTCAGCACTCCAGGCAGGTTCCGTATCAATCCCAAAATGCTGGGTCAACTGTATCGTGCGCCGAGTGGCCAGATCCATGACGTAGATCTCAAGATTGCCGCTTCTGGACAGTGCCAGGGCTAATTTTCGGCCATCAGGAGAAAAAGCGGGCGCTCCATTGATGCCCTTAAAGCTCGATACCAGCTGGCGCTGGCCTGATGCCAATTCCTGGGTATATATCGACGAATTGCCCTTTTCGAAGGACACGTAGGCCACGGTTTTGCCATCGGGCGCCCAGGTCGGCGACAGCAGAGGCTCTTTTGAGCGCACCACAGGCTGTGGTCCGTAGCCATCAGCGTCAGCAACCATCAAGGAAAATTCTGTTGAGTCCCCCTCGCCGCTGCGGGTCACGTAGACCAGTCGAGTGCGGAAAAAACCCGGCACATCCAGCAATTTTTCATACACGGTGTCAGCGATATGGTGGGACGCGTAGCGAAGCCCCCCGGCCCGGGCAGTGAATTCCAGGCTCAACAAGGCATCGCCGGTGGTCACGTTTAACAGGTGCATCCGAATCCGGTAACCCAACGCGTCACCACCGGTCACCTCACCGATAACAATGTAATCCACGTTTAGGCGCCGCCAGGTGCCGTAATTCACATCAGCAATTCGGCTGGGACGTTCAATCATGTCTTGCATGGGCAGGGCGCGAAACTGGCCACTGCGAGAAAGATCGTCAGTCACCACCTTGGTCACGTCGGCTTCGCCAATGGCCGTTTCTGCATTCCAGGCAAACGGCACAACAGCAATGGGCACCGCCGACTCGCCGGACGGGGTAATCACAATGACCACGTCGTCCTGGGACTGGGCAGGGGCCAACACAAACAGCGCAAGGGCCGCCAGCAGGCTCGTTAGCCATTGTTTACGCAATAAGGTCATACATCACTCCACCACAAATTCGAAAGTTAACTGGCGACGAAACACCCGTTCAAAGCCCTGGTAGGGCAACGGCTCTGAACGCAGTACCGCGTCGACAATTGAGCGTTTGGTTACCTCGTCCACATTGCAACCAGGCGCAACTGTGGCGCTAATCACATCACCGCCAGGGAGCTGGCTTACGTTGACCCGGCAGCGTTCACCGGTGCGGGCGGTAGGCGGCTTACGCCAATTCTGTCGCACCATAGCGCCGATCAGGCCAACCCACTCTTCCATTTTGGTCATATCTTGATCGTTTTGTCGCTGTTGGTTTTCAATATCCAGCAGCTGTTGCCGTCGAGCGTCCTCAATGGCGCGCTCTTTGGCCTGGGCGTCGGCTTCACGCTGAGCCTGGATGGCGGCCAAATTTTCCTGCTGCTTTTCCCGTTCAGCCACCAGTTTCTCCCGCTGAGCCTTAAGATCCGCCTGTTTTTTCGCCAGCTCTTCGTTGCGCTTTCGTTCGTCCGCAAGACGCTGCTGACGGGCATCTTCTGCCTGTTTTCGCTGGATTTGGGCCTGCTTGACCTTTTCCTGTTCGACTTTTTTGCGCTCAGCTTCAGCTTCGGCGGCGAGCTGGCGATTTTTCTCCTCACGACGTCGTGCAGTGGCCGCGTCACGCAATTTCTGAGTGGCCGCCTCTTTCCGCTGTTGTTGGGCCGCTCGTAGAGCACTGGTATCCACCACTACAGCCTGAATAGCATTGGGAAACTTGGGCTCTATGGTTTCGCTGGTAAAGCGCAGTCCGAACACCATCAGCGCGCCAATCGCCCCATGTAGCAATAACGATTGGGCTGCCGCTGAACCGTTGTCTAGGACTGCGGTACTCACGGCTCTATTTCCAGTGGATCTGACATCAGCCCCACCTTGGGCACACCGGCTTTCTGCAGCGCCACCATGGCCTCATAGACCCGACCATAAGGCACCGACCGATCGCCGCCAATGAGCACCGACAAATCCGGGTTATTGCGCACAAAGGCAGACACTTTGGTGATCAATGTTTCCAGGTCGATCAACTCCACCGCGCCGTCCAGGGACAGGTAAAAATCCCCGTTGGCCATCACGTTCACCACCACCGGTTCGTCACTTTGCTGATCCATCGGCGCCGCATCGGCCTCGGGCAGCTCAATTTCCACCCCTAACTGCAATAGCGGCGCAGTAATCATAAAAATGATCAGCAGCACTAACATGACGTCGATGTACGGAACCACGTTAATTTCCGCCATCTGCTTTCGCTTGCCACGAGCCATCAGTCAGCGGCCCGCAAGTGAGTGTGGCCCATGGCGTCAGTCATCCATATCGGCCTGGCGATGCAGGATGGTAGAAAACTCTTCCTTAAAGGTGTCGTAGCGCCCTTCCAGACGCTCCACCTCGCTGGAGTACTTGTTAAACGCCACCACTGCTGGAATCGCCGCGAACAGACCCATGGCCGTCGCAATCAGCGCCTCAGAGATGCCCGGGGCCACCATCGCGATAGTGGCCTGATTGACATTGGATAAGGCATGGAAGGAAATCATGATGCCCCAGACGGTGCCAAACAAACCCACATAGGGGCTAGTGCTGCCAACCGTTGCCAAAAAGCTCAGATGGTTTTCCAAATAATCCAATTCCCGGCTCAGGGCCACACGCATGGCACGTTCAGCGCCTTCCAGCATCCGATCGCCGGCACCCGGTTTGCGTTGGCGGGTGCGCGCAAACTCCCGAAAACCGGCCTCAAAAACCGACTCAAGCCCGGCAACCTTGGTGCGTTCTGCGCTGATCTCCCGGAAAAGCGCCGCCAAATCCACGCCCGACCAAAAGCGCTCTTCAAAATCATCAGCATCTTTACGGGCTCTGGCAATCACTGTGCGCTTGCCAAAAATGATCCACCAAGACGAAATCGACGCTAATAACAAAATCGCCATCACGATTTGTACCGGCAAACTGGCAGAGGCAATGAGCTGCAGCGGATTAAAATCATCCATGGGGCTTCAACTCGCGGTGACCTGAACGGTGTAAAAACGACTCATGGTTGTTCATTATTCGGTATTTCCTGACCATTTTGAGGCAAAAACAGGTGCAAATTATGACAGGGTTAGTATCCCTTGAGTTCAAAGATTGCGCAGCAGCGGCGGGAATCGGCATGGTGCCCAGCGTTTAGCATCCAAACACGCCGCCTCGCCGGAGCCACGAACCAATAGGGTTTGGTCCGCGCGGCGCCATATCTGTTGATTGACACTGAAACTGGCGCCTTTGCGGTTGGCAAGGCTAACGGTGACGTCTAATTCATCATCCAGTCGCGCCGGCGCCAAGTAGTCTGCGTTAATTGAGCGCATCACCATTACCACGCCTTCTTTGGCTTCCAGTTCGCTTTGGACCACCCCCCGTGCTCTCAGCCATTCGGTACGAGCGCGCTCCATAAACTTTAGATAATTGGCGTAATAAACCACCCCGCCAGCATCAGTATCTTCCCAGTACACCCGCACCGGCCAAACAAAGTCAGCGTCTGAGATGGGCGGGTCAGCGACCTTAGCCATGGTCCGCGCCATCGTCAGCTTTTTTAGAGGTGGTCGGTAGATCGCTGAACAGGTCACCGCCAGTGCCCGGCCTGGGCTTAAGGCCAAAGTGGCGATAGCCTTTGCTGGTGACCATACGGCCACGGGGAGTTCGCATGATAAAGCCCTGTTGAATCAGGTAAGGCTCCAGCACATCCTCAACGGTATCGCGCTCCTCGCTGATTGCTGCGGCCAGAGAATCCACCCCCACCGGGCCACCGTCGAAATGTTCGATCATGGTTTTCAGCAGACGTCGATCCTGAGCATCAAACCCCGCAGCATCCACATCCAACATACCCATGGCTGCAGTGGCGATGGCCTCATCAATGGTGCCGTCACCCTTTACTTGGGCGAAGTCTCGCACCCGGCGTAGCAGCCGGTTGGCGATTCGCGGCGTGCCGCGGGAGCGACGAGCCAACTCCTGAGCACCACTATGGTCACACTCAATATTCAGAATGCCAGCGGATCGTTCGACGATTTGGGTCAGCTCATCAACGCTGTAAAACTCCAACCGCTCCACGATGCCGAATCGATCTCGTAGCGGCGATGTCAGCAGTCCCGCTCGGGTGGTTGCACCGACCAAGGTGAATGGTGGTAGATCCAGTTGAATGGAACGGGCCGCGGGACCTTCGCCAATCATTAGGTCTAATTTGTAGTCCTCCATGGCCGGATACAACACCTCCTCAACCACTGGCGAAAGGCGGTGAATCTCATCCACAAACAAGACATCGTGTTCCTGCAAATTGGTCAGTTGCGCGGCCAGATCACCGGCGCGCTCTAACACCGGACCGGAGGTAATCTTCAGCGCCGCACCCAGCTCATTGGCGATCACGTGGGCCAAGGTGGTTTTACCCAACCCTGGCGGGCCATAAATCAGCGTGTGATCCAGCGATTCGCCGCGCCCGCGAGCAGCTTGGATAAATATTTCTAGCTTTTCCTTGACCTGCTCCTGCCCCAGGCACTCTTTGAGTGTTTGCGGTCGTAGACTGCGTTCAATGACGTCATCATCACCTTCAGGCCCTACGATACGGTCATCCATCAGCCGGCCACCTGGGATTTCAACGCCTGGCGAATAATCTCCTCGGCGCTCAACCCCTCGCCATCAACCTGTTGCACCATGCGCGAAACCTCAGCCGGCTTGTAACCCAGATTGCGCAGGGCCGCGGTGGCTTCAGCAGCGGCATCGCCAGCCGATACCGGCGCCCCTGGCGCTGTGTTGGATGCCGCTACACCTTCTGGTAAGCGGTCACGCATCTCAATAATCAACCGTTCAGCGGTTTTCTTACCGATACCTGGCAAGCGCGTCAGCGAGACCGGATCGTTGTTATTAACCATCGCCACAAACTCGCCAACACTGACCCCCGACAAAATAGCCAGCGCAAGTTTCGCTCCAACGCCGCTGACTTTGAGCAGATTGCGAAACAGTTCTCGCTGAACTTCATCGGCAAACCCATATAGAGTGTGGGAGTCTTCCTTCACCATCAGATGAGTCAGGATCACCACCGGCTCGCCGTCGTGGGGAAGGTCAAAAAACACACTGGTGGGCGCTTCCACCTCGTAACCCACACCGCCAACCTCCACCATGAGCAGCGGCGGGCGTTTGTGAATCAAGGTACCTCGCAGTCGGCCGATCATGCTGGGGTCATCGTCTGGGTTGCACCGATCGACGTCGCCTTCCGGCGCCTGTCGCTGGAATTGTGGCCAAACGGTTTTGGGTCGCCCGATGATGGGCATGACAAATAGCCGCGGCCAATGCATCTGCAGCGTCGGCCTGCAGGGGCGGCGTCAGCTTTAGCAACATCGCGACCATGTGTTGGACCTGGGTTTTATCTGCGCCACCACCACCTACCAGGGCCTGCTTAATGCTGCGCGGCGAATACTCTGCCAATTCGCAAGTTCGCCCGGCGGCGACAATCGCGGCGCCACGAGCCTGGCCGAGTTTCAGCGCCGAATCGGGATTGCGCGACATAAACACCCGTTCAACAGCCACTTCCTGGGGTTGATGCTCAGCGACAGCTTCGCTGACGCCGTTAAAAATAGCTTGCAGTCGCGAATTCATATCGCCGCCGCCGGTTTTGATCGGAAAGTGAGCCACGTGACGTAGCTGATTACCTTGGGCATCGATAATGCCAATGCCAGTCACCACCGATCCTGGATCCACACCCAGAATTCTCACCGTGCTCGCTGGCTGGCGCTCAGCTTTGGGCATAAGCCTCTTCTGGGATCTGGGCGTTGGAGTAGACCGCCTGGGTGTCATCAAGATCTTCCAACATATCCAACATCGCCAACGCTGATTGGCCAGCATCCAGCTCCAGCTCAACCCGTGTATCGGGCTTCATGGTGACTTCAGCATCATCGGGCTCAAGCCCCGCATCCCTCAAGGCATTTCGTACTGCCTCAAAGTCGTCGGGCTGAGTGATGACCTCCACCGCCCCCTCTTCTTCCAGCACATCCTCTGCGCCAGCTTCCAGTGCAGCCTCCATGATGGCATCTTCATCCGCACCGGGACCGTAGGTAATCACGCCCAGCTTGTTAAAAAGATACCCCACCGACCCATCAGTGCCCAGACTGCCGCCGTATTTGGTAAACGCATGGCGGACCTCCGCGACAGTTCGGTTTCGATTATCGGTCAGTGTGTCGACCATCACTGCAACCCCATTGGGGCCGTAACCTTCATAGCGAATTTCTTCATAGGTCACCCCTTCCAGATCGCCGGTGGCCTTTTTAATGGCACGCTCCAAGGTATCTTTCGGCATATTGGCCGCGTTGGCCTTATCAATGGCCAATCGCAACCTTGGGTTGGCGTCGGGATCTCCGCCACCCGCTTTGGCGGCCACGGTTACCTCCCGAATGACCCGGGTAAAGACTTTGCCGCGCTTGCGATCCTGGGCCTTTTTGCGGTGTTGAATGTTGGCCCACTTACTATGTCCTGCCATGAATCTTGACTCTGTTTCGCTGAAGCTTGGTATTTTATCATCGCAGCGGCTCTAGGTATCAGAAATCCTGCGAACCGACCTGCCACATCTGTTGATCGGATCTGATTACGCAGCGCTGGATCACATTTTTCCGCGCTACCTGATGGCCATTCAGCTCCGGTTAACTGCACGATGGGAATACTGTCGCCCATGAAATCCGTGGCTATCAATGCTCTAGTTAACCCAGCAATTACCGAAAAAACGGCTGAACTCACCGAGGCATTTGCAAACACCAAACCCTTTCGCCATGTGGTAATCGATGATTTTTTCCACGCAGAGTTTTGCACGCATCTAGTCAATGAATTCCCCCCATTTGACGACAAGTTGGCACTCAATGAAAACGGCCAGGTAGGAGCCAAAGCGGTTCACGAGAAAATACGCGGTCTGGGCAATGCCTTTGCTCAGTTGGACGCGTTAGTGGCGCAAAAGAATTTTCGTCAGTTGATCGGCGACATTACCGGCATCACCGATCTTCAGTTTGATCCCCACTATTTTGGCGGCGGTACTCATGAAAATCGGCACGGTCAGGATCTCGACCCCCATGTGGATTTCAACTATCACCCACGCAACGGCCAACATCGACGGCTAAACCTTATTGTCTATCTAAACCCCCGCTGGGAAAAAAATTGGGGCGGATGGCTCGACCTGCACGCCGACCCCTATTTACCCGTAGGTGAAGATCGAGTGACCCGAATACAGCCATTGATGAATCGGTGCGTGATTTTCGAAACCACGGAAAATTCCTGGCACGGTTTTGAGCGCATTACTCTGCCCAAAGATCAGCGTCACTTGTCTCGACGATCCTTTGCGCTCTATTACTATTCGAAAAAGCGCCCAATCCAACAAACGGCGAAACCCCACTCTACTGTGTACGTGGATCGACAATTGCCAGCACACTTTTGCCCGGGCCTTACGTTAACTGACGCCAACGTCCAGGAACTGGAAATTCTCTTAAAGCGCAGAGACCAACACACCCAGAGGCTCTATCGGAACCTACAGGATCTTTCAGCTCAGTTGTCCTCTGCCAGGGGCTATCTGGATTATGTAAAGAACCAAGAAGAGGCTGAAACTCCGGGAAATTTAGATACGCATGTTCGGCGCCAGCTGCGACAGCTAGCGATGATGCGTCTTGAGCTGGCTGCCATGCGCGCCTCACTGTCCTGGCGCCTAACCCGGCCATTCCGGATCCTGAAGCGCCGGCTGCTAAGGGCTAGCTGAGTACCACTGCTCCAACATAGACAAGGAGATACCGGCTCCGCCACAGGCAATCACCAGCGGCTTGTGAGCCTCAATCAAGCCGTCATAAACCGCACTGACAACCGCGCCACATGCAGGCTCGACTAAACGTCGGTGTTCGTCAGCAAAACGTCGGCACCCAGCCACCGCCTGGGCGTCGCTCACAAGTCGGCTGTGGATCAAATGCTCTTGGGTCCATTGCCACGCTCTATCTGCGACCTGATGAGCCCCCATGGTGAGGGCGATGGTATTGATGGACTCCAATGCCACCGGTCCACCCGCATCCATGGCCGCCTTCAGGGAGGCTGCCCCGTAGGTTTCGACGGCAAACACCGGCACGTCGACCCAGCCAGCCCGAGCCATACCTTCGAGCACACCACACATCAAGCCACCACCACCAACGGCCAGCACCACTGCGTCAGGTTCCAGTCCGCTTGCCACGCATTCATCCACCAAACTACTATGACCGGTCCAGATTTCCGGGTGATCAAAGGGATGAGCGTATGTGCCACCCAACTGATCGCACAGGTGCCGGGCCACTTGATCGGACTCACTCCAGTCAACGCCTTCCTGACGTACCTTGGCACCCAGGGCAGTGAGCCGCTCCAAGGTCAATTGGGGGACTGTCTCAGGCACCACCACATGGCATTTGAGGGCTAATTTTCCAGCTGCGTAAGCCACCGCTAGACCCGCATTTCCGCCGGATGAACTGACAATGGTATCGGCGCCAGCGGCTTTGGCCTGCTGCACCAACCGTGACATACCCCGAAGCTTAAACGAGCCAGTGGGCTGGTCACATTCCATTTTCAGCCACATCTCGCCCGTTTCGACAGGCTGACGTATCAGTGGAGTGTTGACGTACATACCGCCTCCTTAAGGCAAATTCGGCTAACCTATAGTGAATCACTTGTGTAAGAGAAAACCATAGACAATCAATAATGACGGCCGCAATGGATTGTTCATCAAGTCAGAGTTGCACCAAATGCGCTTGATAAATAAACCATCGAGTGCAAATAGTTAGGGGGAAAAGGATCTTTTGAACGTCTGCCAACAGAACTTATGAGTAAACAACGACTGATCCATAGTATTGCCATCGCCGCTCTGTTGGCTTGCGCCACCGCCAATGCAGTGCGCCTAAGTCTGGACGATTCAGGTCAGGTTTTGCTGTTCCCGTTGTTTCTCACTGGCGGCAGTTTTCAGACCATTTTTGAGATTCGCAATCAATCAGATTTGGGCAAGGCTCTGCGTCTGGTGGTTAAGGACCCGGTCAACGCGCGCCCAACCCTATCATTGAACATTTACCTGGCGCCCGGGGATAGTTGGTCTAGCGCGTTATTTAGCCCCGACCCCGATCAACCGGTTCGTACCGCAACCGCGGTTCTCGCCAAATCCGAAGATGCCAGCTGCACCTTTCCCGAGCGCAGTGCAATCCCAGACACGGGAATGACACTCAGCGAAGCGTTTTTTAGTGAAGACTTGAGTGGCATTGTATTGAGCCAGTCGCGCCGTGCGCTAGGTTTTGTTGAAGTCTATGAGATGGGTGCAATGGAGCCAGCATTGGCCACCGACTGCGAAGAAATATCCCAGCGCTTCAGTGACGGTGGCATTTGGACCACAACACCGAATCAGGACTTGCTCCCACCGGGGGGCGGTGTGGAGGGTTACGCCATTTTGGTGGATGTAGACCAGGGACGTGCCCATCAGTACGAGGCACTGGCCCTGGAAGATTTCCGCGACTCAGCCTTACATACCCACCCCTTGACCAGCCGTCAGCCCAACCTGATGGACGTCAGTCCGGCCGAGAGTCGGGTGCTGGAAACCGTCGAATTTGGCAATCGAACGCTGCAGGTCGAACGGGTTTCCAACTGGAGCCAGACCCCGGTGCATGCCGTGGACGCGCTGCTGATGGCCACCGAGGCTCGCACCGACTATTCCGTCGCCGCCAACCTTGACGCAACAGTGTTCACTACCCTAAATTTCCCGACCCGGGCCTATCACGCCGATGTGGAAAGGTTTTATCTCGCTCAGGGGCAAGACCGCGTATTAGCCCCATTCCAAACCTCCTTGCCACTGGCCGCTGCGGAGAACCTTGAAGCCAACGCCATTGAGGTCACCTCAGTGGACCGAGAAGGCCGCAATTTTACCCTCCAACCCTTTTCAGGGCGCGTTAACTGTGATCTGGCCAATAGCGCAGTCACCACCGTATTTATGAGCAACACCATCGGGTTCACTCAGCCTTGTGACTACACCGAGGGGGAGTTCCGCGTTCCCAACAACGCCATGGAGGGTGAAGTTCGATATCAGTTAAGTGGAGAAATAGTGTCGGATGAAGGTCATGTTTTTTCTGGCTTACCCATCGCAGGCTTTGTTATACAAAGCATCCGCAACACTCAGATCGACGTTGCACCTGGGGTTCGAGGCATTGCTGATTACGGTTGGGCCCGAGCACTGAAAATTGAACGCCAGGTCACAGACCCACAATGAAACAAACCCGTGGCAGACTGATCGCATGTATCGCCGCCTCCATCGTTGTGCAGCTGTTGTTGCTGGCTTGGTTGGCCCGGCCGGTTTCCTTGCCGCTGTCTTTACCGACGTTGGAAGTACTGCTGGTCAGTCCGCGGGATCTCGATAACCTGTCTGCGGCGAGTTTACCGGCTCAAACTCAAGCTACCCAAGCGCCAACACCTTCTCAATCCGGCGATGCGCAAAGCAAGCCACCGCCCGCGCCACTTTCGGACCCACTGGCCGCCAAATCTGATCGTCAGCCAGTGCCGAACATCCCGCAATCTGGCACTGGAATCACTGCCAGCTCTATCGCTAGCGTGTTGCCGATTGATTTTACTCAAAGCCTTTCGCCGCCGCAGCCAGCTGGACAAAACCCGGCTAACTCAGTGGACTTCAGAAATCCTGACCCGCACAACGCCGGGGTGGAGCTCGCCATTCGCCAGCGCCTCGCCCAGTTTCAATCCTATCCTCCCAGCGCCCGCCGCCGGGGGATTGAAGGTGACGTCACAGTGAGATTCGTCATTGGTCAACGAGGCAAAGTGATGGACAGTGAACTGATTAAGTCTTCCGGCTCTCGTCATTTGGATCAGGCCGCCCTTAGACTGGTGGCCGATGCGGCACCCTATCCGTCATTACCTGCCAGTATTTCCGCCTCCAGACTAGAGGTCAAAATACCCATCGAGTACCGATTGCAGCCTCCAGCCATATAGATTTGGACGCCCTTTTCGCACCATGAATTTGGCCAACGCTGCCAACGCCGTTGAGACCCATCGCACTGAGCTCACCGCTTTCGCCGCGGCAATGGTGGGGACTCACCGGGCCGAAGACGTTGTTCAGGACGCCTGTTTTCGACTGGCCCGGGCATTGGAGCGGCAGCCCGCTGACAAACCCATAGAGAATGTGCGGGCCTATTTGTTTCGCATTACTGCCAACTTGGCGCGAGACCTGCTACGCCGTGATAAACGCTCAGACCGACATCTAAAAACCTTGGTTGAAGACGATAACAGCCCGGCTGCGGGCGAGGTTGCGGCCCTGGATGAGCAATTGGTTTTGCTTCGGGAGGCCATTGCCCAACTGCCAACCAAGTGCCGTCGGGCGTTCGTCGCGCGCAAGTATGAGGGACTTTCATACAAGGAAATCTCCGCCCGCGAGGGAATTACCGAGAAAACCGTCGAAAACCATATTGGGCGCGCACTAAAACTCCTGCGCGAGTCCATGGCCAGGCTAGAACAGTAGGCTAGAACAGTAGGCTAGAACAGTAGGCTAGAACGGAAGTGTATGAGCCAAGCAAATATTCATTTTTCAACGGGTCAGCAGACCCGTTGTCGACCACAACGGACCAGGGCGTTGGGGGAATAGGGGTGATTGGAGCGTTGCTATGAATACGACACAGGACAATACGACGCCAATGGAACAGGCCGCACAGTGGATGAGCCGTTTGGGAGCAACAGAAACGCCCGACTGGAACGACCCGGAATTTGCCGTTTGGCTGGATCAATCGACCCGGCATCGGGAAGCGTTTGCCGAAGTCAGCGCCCTGTGGTTTGCGGCCGAACAAATTGCGCCGGGCGACGATCTAAAGCCCCCTTCCCTGGATCACCAATGGAACCCTTTGGCAACTTCCAATCGGCGAACCTCCCGTTGGCGCATCGGTGCTGGCTTTGCGGTGGCCTTGACGGCCCTAATGTTACTACCCAATGTGCTGCAGCGCTGGACGGCGTCGCAATCAGAGTTCCTCACCCAACGAGGCGAAACCGCAAACATCACACTGGCTGACGGCTCAACGATTCAAATGGCTGGTCTCAGTGCGTTCAGTTCTTTGAGCGACGGGCGCGGCATTGAACTGCACTACGGCGAAGTTTTCCTGCAGGTTACCCATGACCCGCAAGATCCATTTGTGGTCTCTGCTGGAGATAATGAAGTCACGGTGCTGGGCACCCAGTTTGGTGTTGCATGGCGGGACGGCGAGCACCGCGCTGGCGTGGTTAGCGGTCGGGTTTCCGTGTCCTCAGGAACGGGGCCTTTAATTCAGCTGGGGCCCGGCGAGCTTGCCGTCAACGGCACCCAGAGCCGGCAGCCGGGCCAGGATTTTTTCGCCTGGCGCTCGGGCAATCTGGTGTTTACCGAGACACCACTGAGCCAAGTGATCGATCAATTGGCCCCTTTCCTCTCTCAGCGAATTATCCGGGTACCCGGCGCTAAGGACCCCATGGTTAGCGCTGTGGTTAATCTTCGTGTTGGCGACCAAATGCTTGAAACCCTGGCCCAAAGTACGGGTATGCAGATACTGACCGCCGGGCCGGTTACACTGCTGTACTGATGAATGCAAAAACCCGCCGATGCGGGCTGCTGGCCCTGTTCATGGCTGGAACGCTGGTGGCTCTATCTAGTCAGGCGCAAACCCTGGAGGAGGCGCTGCGCCGCATTAGCGAACAGCAGAGCTGGAATTACCTGCTGGGACCTGGGGTCGATCTATCCCTGCCTGTTAGTACGGATATTTTGACCGAGGCCGCGCTTGAGCAGTTCCTGCAACGATCGGCCATTACCATCCATGTTTTGCCAACAGGCGATCGACAACTGCGCCGAGACAACCTGGCACAAGTCAGCTTGGACGCATTGCCTGTGACAGCAGCCTCATTGGCTGGAGGCGGGCCGCCACTGCGTAACGGTGTCAGCGGCACCCAGATCAGCGCGCAGGATATGGAAAATTTAAACGACACCCAGCTCGATCAACTATTCACCCGAGCTGCTAACGTTTTTGGCAGCGGTGATGAGTACTATGTTCGCGGAGTGGCCAGTGGCGGCGACCTCAATACCCTGGGCAACGCCGCGGCCGTTGTGGGTAAAGCGCCTCTGCCCAATGCCGTACTGGGAAATCTACCCTTAAGCACCTGGGATGTGGCGAGTGCCGGATTTGAGCGAGGCACCCGCAGCGCCAGCGAGGCTGGACCGTTTAGCAGTTTTGCCGGGCGCATCAGCATCCGACCCAAGGCACCGGGGTTTGCCAATGAGCATCGGTTCCGGTTAGGCCTAACCGAGCTGGGTGATTCGCAAATTTCACTGTTGGCCAATACGGTCTTCATCGATGAAGAACTGGCAATGCGGGTTAGCGTAGATCGCCAATCCCTTGCCGGCACACTCACCGACCCGGGCACATCCCGTTCCACGGGACTCGGGGAGGATTTTGATTTTCGCCGAAGCACCACCGCACGTGCCGCGCTATCGTGGGAACCTGCGGCCCTGCCCGCGCTGCGTGTCTCCTTGGACCTCATTGGCATTGACGGCAGTGCCGGACCCCAGCGAATAACGGCAACCAACCCCTTTGATCGGGTTGGTCGAGGACCGCCATTTTTACAGCAAGATGTCAGCGGCGAGTTGGCGACCTTAAGTGGCATCGTTGAAAGCACCAACATGGGAAATTTCAGCATCGACGTGGTGGCCTCTCGAGGTACCGCAGAGCTGGTACCCAGCCGGGTTCTAGCCAATGATCTAGACCCAGCCGACCCCTTAGTGGACGAAGAACGCGACCGCCTCCTATTCAGTCACCTTAATTGGACTAAGACTTGGAATCACTCGACTCTCGGCATTGGTCTGAGCGCAGGACAGAATTCGCACCAGGATGGCTATTTGCGCGAGCAGCGAGACTGGCGGTTACGCAGCCGCCTACGTCGCAACACCCTCGCCTTAACTCTAGATACTGCGTTAACGAAAGCTTGGCGGTTGCAGGCTGGATTGCGCTACACCAAAGATCAATTGCGGCGCAGTTGCAGTAGCACGGCGCTGGGATCGCCTTCTTCTCAGCCCAGTGACTGTTTGCAAGTTCTAGGGCTACTACTGATTCCATTGGATGGACAATTTGAACGGTTCAGTCAACGTTATGACAACCTCAGCCCCGAACTAGCGCTGGCCTATAAGCCCTCCGCCAACAGCGAGTATTACCTGCGCTTGGCCGAAGGGTTTAACAGCGGCGGCGCTGTTTCCGACGCCACCTTTGATGGCTTACCCCAATGGATTTTCTATGAGCCAGAACGCTCTCGCGGCGCTGAGCTTGGCTGGCGCGGGCAACTTGGGAGTTTAACCGTCAACGCAACCGCATTTCACACGCAGTTAGATCAACAATGGCAGGTGATACAAGGCAATGTGGGGCTAGGAGACATCATTAACGTTGGTAATTCTAAAAGCCGTGGCCTGGAATTGGATGGGCGTTGGCAATTGTCTCCAGACCACCAGCTAGCGTTTAGCTTGGGCTGGCTCAATACGCGATTCGAAAACTTTCTGCCCTTCGAAGCCGATGCCCGGCTTGAACCTGCTGGCGGCAATCAGTTTCCCGGTGCACCGGATTTTTCCGGTTCACTGAACTGGCGCTCTAGCCTAGGGGCTGGCTGGCAAATCGGTGCTGGATTGACCTTTCACGACGCTGTACAGGCCAACGCTAACAATCCGGATTCAGCCGAAATCCCCGCCGTTGCCTTGGCTGACTTGCGAGTCGCTTGGCAGCGCGGATCGATCACCGTGGCGTTGACGGCGCGCAACCTGTTTGACCGCGATTATCAACAAACCACGCCCAACGTCATTCGTCGCAACCAACGCATTGATTATTTGCCTGGGCGTCCACGCAATATCGGTCTGACCCTTCAGTATGATTTTTAAATCGTTTGGGGGGCAGCGTTGTTGGCAAACGTCTGCCCGACATAGAACAACGGAGTTTAACCATGAAGATTCGCTTTTTGATGATAGCCCTAATATTGAGCTTGCCGGTTTGCACTGTGCAAGCAGTCAGCTTAGATACCAGCGGCCGCAACGCCCAGGTGCTGATATTTCCGGTGTTCACAACCCAAGGCGCCTTTGAGACCGATTTCACCATTCGAAATAACACCGACCAAGGTAAAGCACTGAGGGTCGTTACCAAAGACGCATTGGCCGGCCGCCCCACCATCAGCGTCAATGTATACCTAAAACCCGGTGATGCCTGGAACGCGCGATTAATCGGACAGCCTGCATTCTCAGCAACGCTGGTCAGCAATGACGAAAGTTGCAGCGTACCGCGCCTCGCCTCACCGCGGGCAACCGCCGCGCAGTTAGACGCTAACCTGGATGGCGGACGTTTGCCTCGCTCCCAGCTCGTTACCGGTTATATCGAGGTGTTCGAAATGGGAGAAATCAGTCCGGAGTTGGCTGCTGACTGCGATGAGATTGATAGTCGGTTCGCCGATGGCGTGTGGTCAACTGGCGAGGTGTTGGTCAACGACGGGGTCAGTGCTCCTGGAGGCGGCTTGTCTGGCATCTCCTATGTTCGTGACACTGCTCGCGGCAACACATTGGCGTTTCGGCCGACCGGGCTTGCCGATTTCAGTAACGTGCCCAATCACACGGTCCGCCAACGGGCAGGCCGGCCTTCCCTGGGTAACGTTGCACCGGCGCAAGCAGAGATTGATGGACAGACCTTTGGTTTTTCCTCCAGCCCAATCAATGCCGTTGAAGCGGTTTTGATGACTCAGCAGCTATCCGCTGAGTACCATAGCCAAGAGGGCACACAGGCCTTTGCCACGGCGATGGTCCTGCTGCCTACTCGGCCCTTTCATGCCAACCCGGGCTTTTATCGACCCTTCAACGCATCACCGTTTGACCCAGCTAACAATCAGGTTGTTGGCAACATTGTTGACAACAAAGGAGATCGGTTGAACAACTTATCTACGCCTGCGGCAGGCGAGTTGTGTGACCGCTACACTGGCGCGCTAAATTTTGTGTCGTTGATCAATTTTCTGGCGTTTAGCGCCATTTGCGATTTCGGTGAAGCCCAGCTGTTTTTGTTCAATGACGATTTTCGCGGTGTCGTGGAACTGCCACTGACTGGCAGCGTAACGGCCGATGACGGCACATCATTCAATGGTCTTCCCGCGGTTGGTCATCTGTTGCAAACCACCCTCAATAACACCGATGAATTGGGTGTATATGCCATACCCATGAGACGGCAGTAAGCACTAAGCCAACTGCCGCGCCCTGTTGCGGCCCCATTTCTGGGGCCGCTTTTTTTCACACCAACAAAGGCGCAGCCTGACTTAGACTAACCCGTCTAACATTTTACCGGCGCTCGTCCCATGAGCAGGCAACAACCACCAGCACGTAAACGCATTTCACTTCCAAACCAAAACTCGTGACAAACCCAAATTCCGGGGTGATTTTGTCGAAACCCCGCTCTAACTTCCCACGAAAACCTGCTGAATAGAACCGAAGACCCATTTCACCAGGTTCAAAAGGCAGTTGTGGCAGCGGTCGATCGAGGGTTGTGAGCATGTTCGTTTGGTCGGCAAGCCCCAGTAGCATTGGTGGTATCTGGGGTTCAGGAGCGATATCAAGCTGGGACTGTCCATCCAGGCGGTATCGCGCCATTTGATTGAGCAAGTCATCTGCCGTCGGCCCAGCAACCTCCTCTGCGACTGGCTGCACCGAGGGCTCTGGCATGTCCCGAGTTTCAATGGGGTCTGATTTTGGTGTATCAGGGGTAACGGGTATTTCTTCAGGCTCGGCTGGCGCGAGCTGTTCCCGCTCCAGCAGCGGTGCAGGTTCTGGACGTGCTATCGGCTCGGGAGGGGCGATTACAGGGGATATCAACTCCACCTCCAAGGCGGGTTGACGCACAGGCGCAGGCAACGGCTGGAGGCTCAACCACCACAGCACAGCGCAATGCACCAATGTAGCGATAACGAGCCAAACCGGTGCCGATAACCGCGGCCACTTTACCGCCGGCCACTGTGGACCATCCACAGCAACAACCAGAGTACCCATTACCCTAGGATATAGGGCCGCTGTTGGAAGTTTGTTAAGGGCGCTTAGCCGGTATTTTGGATGCCGCGGGCGATGCCGTTCACCGTGTCAAACAGCTTACTGAGCAGTTCATCATCTTTACACTCACCCTCTCGCCACTGTCTTAGGAGGCGAATCTGAATCAGATTTAACGGATCCACGTAAGGGTTGCGCAGGCGAATGGCGCGACTGAGGGTGACCTCATCGTCGAGCAAGGTATCGCTTCCACGAAGGGTCTGAATCCAATGGCGAGTGAGATTGATCTCAGCGCAAATCCCTTCAAATACCGGCCTAATATCAGGGTCAGCCAGCAGGCTATACTGACGACCAATTTCCAAGTCTGATTTAGCCAGCACCATTTCAACGTCTTTTATAAAACTGCGAAAGAAGGGCCAACGCATCATGTCGGCAACATCGTCCTGGCCGAACTGCTGTATCGCGGCTTCAAGCCCGCTGCCAAATCCCAAAATCCCGGGCAAATTTATCCGCGTCTGACCCCAAGAAAACACCCATGGAATGGCGCGCAAATTCTCAATGCCCTTCTGGCTGCGCCGAGCGCTAGGTCTTGATCCTATGGCCAGTCGTTGAATGACATCGATCGGCGTTGCCTGGCGGAAAAAGGGCTCAAAATTCGGATCGTCATAAACCATCGATCGATATTTTTTTCGGGCACTGGCGGCGATCACGTCCATACGCTCCGACCATTGCTGAGTCTCGGGTGCAGACTGACGCAAAGTGGCCGTTAACGTTGCCCCGGTCATCTGTTCCAAGTTGCGCAAAGCTAGTGGTCGAATACCGTATTTCTGATGGATGACCTCCCCCTGTTCGGTCACCCGCAGATAGCCACGCACGCTGCCCGAGGGCGCCGCCAGAATGCCGTCCACCGTGTTGCCGCCGCCGCGACTGACCGTTCCCCCTCGACCGTGGAAAAACCCGATATTGAGTCCAAGTTCGTCGGCCACATCGGTTAGCTGGCGTTGGGTTCGTTGCAGTGCCCAGCGCGCCGCAGCAATGCCGCTGTCTTTATTGCTGTCTGAATACCCAATCATCACCAACTGCCTATCGCCGCGATGACTCAAATGAGCACGATAGCTATCCTCAGCGGCCAGGCCGCGAACAATACCTTCGCCAGCGGTTAGGTCATCAACGGTTTCCAGCAGCGGAGCGATATCCAGCGGCACCTGATTATCGTCCTCCACCAACCCTGCGGCGCCGGCCAGCAAAAGCACACTGAGAACATCATCGGCACCCTGGGCCATACTGATAATGAAACAACCGATGGCTGAGGACCCATAGGTCTTTCGTGCATCTGCAATAGCGCGAAAAACCGCCAGTACTTTTTCCAATGATTGAGGCACATCGTCCGGCAGCGGCGGCGGCTCAGCCAGCCACTGGGTCAGAATTTGCGTTCGTTCAGCTGAGTCTCGTGATATCCATTGATCGTCACCGCTCCAGGCGGAAATAGCCTGACGTAGTTCCATCGCGTCCTGGCGAACGTCCAGGGTCGCCAAATGAAAGCCAAACGTGCGCACCCGCCACATCAACCGCTTGACCAGGAACAATCCCGCCTTGCCGCCACGGTTCTGCTCAAGGGAGGTGCGAATCGTTTGTAAGTCAGCCAACAACTCGGTGCTGCTGGAGTAACCACTTTGACCACCTTTAAGCACCTGCAGGAGACGGGTAGTCATGAAGGTCAGCAGCCTTCGGTAAGGCATATCGTCGTAGCGATCGGGAATGCTGGCGCCGGTGTCTGGCAACATCCGTTCGTACTTTGTCACCCGATGCAATACCGCCTCGTTGATCTCAGTTTGCCCTATGGACTGGGATAGATCTCGAGCCAACTTGCGTACTTCCGGCAGGTAACGGGTCACAATCAACTGGCGATGATCAGCCAGACTGTCTCCTATCGTTTTGTGATCCACATTGGGATTGCCGTCCATGTCTCCGCCAACCCAGGAGCCAAATTTCAATACACTGGGCAAGCGGCCTTCAGCGAAAGCCTCTGGGAAATATTTATCCAACGAGCGCCGAAATGATTCATAAAACGCCGGCACGATCTGATAAAGCACTTCAGTGACGTAAAACATTACGTGCTCACGTTCGGTAGCAACCGTGGGCCGGGCCGCCGAGTAGGCGCGGGTTTGCCAAGCAGAGGTCATTGCCTGTCGGATCCTTTGCAACGCCATGTCTTCTTCTTCCGGCGTGCGGTCCGGGTCAAACCTTTCCACCATGCGTATCACCATGGAGCGGTCTTTTTCTAACAGTGTTCGCCGGGTTGCTTCGGTTGGATGGGCGGTCATTACCGGTTCTATCTGGGTGCTCTGCAACAACTCACGCAACCGCTCATCGCTGGTACCAGCATCTCGCAGCTGAGCCAACGCCTGGTCTAAGGAATCGGCCATCAGCGAGCTCTCGCGCTGGTAATCACGGATGCGCCGCACCCGATGGACCTTTTCGGCCAGATTGACCGCTTGAAAATAGGCTGAGAAGCCGCGCACCACCAAGGCAAGAGAGTCTTCACTGGCTTGGCTGATCCGATCCCACAGCTTTTCCGTGGACCCATCTGTCGCTTCGCGTCGCGCAATGGCCTCTAGACGAACGGCCTCAACCAACGCGTATAGTTCGCCGCCACACTGTTCTTCCAGCACCTCCCCAACCATCGCACCCAATAGGCTGACGTCTTCTTTTAGTGCTAGGTCCTTGTCGGGAAACGAAATTTCTCTTGGGCTCATGGGAATTACCGAGGCGAATAGATCGCCCTGCCTTACTCTAAATGAGGGCCGACTATAGACCAAATGGCCGGCTAATTTCAGCAATGATCGCGACTTGCGAAAAGTCCCGCCTTTGGGCAACATAGCGTCCCCGAATCGCCCCGCAGCGTCCGCGGACTCGGTCAATTGGATATTCCAGCCAGCAGGCACAGACCTGGGTGGGCGGCTGGACCACTTTCGACAGCAGCAGAGTTGACGATGGACGCTAAAACATTCGATTACATTATTGTCGGTGCCGGATCAGCTGGTTGTGTGCTGGCCAATCGCTTAAGTGAGGATCCCAGCATCAGCGTTCTTTTGCTGGAAGCTGGCGGCCGAGACTGGCATCCGTTCATTCACATGCCTGCAGGCTTGGCCAAGTTGGTCAATGTGCGCTGGCTCAATTGGGGTTACCAAACTGAACCTGAAGCAAAGCTGGATGGGCGACGCCTCTACTGGCCTCGAGGTAAAGTGCTTGGCGGATCCAGTTCCATCAACGCCATGTGTTATGCCCGCGGTCATCGGGCCGACTATGACCACTGGGCAGACCTGGGCAACAAGGGCTGGAGCTATTCAGACGTTTTGCCGTTTTTCGTTAAGGCCGAGAATCAGGAGCGGGGAGCTTCCCAATATCACGGAAAAGACGGGCCCTTAAACGTCCAGGATTTGCGTCATCACAATCCACTTAGCGAGATCTTTCTTGAGGCAGCCCAGGAATGCGGTTTTTCGCGCAATGACGATTTCAATGGCCCGACTCAGCGAGGGTTTGGGTATTACCAAGTGACCCAGAAGGGTGGCGCACGCTGGAGTACGGCGGCGGGTTATTTGAATCCAGCGAAGGGGCGCCCAAATCTCACTATCATCACCAAAGCGCTGACCCATCGGGTATTGATGGAAGGCAATCAAGCGGTTGGCGTTGAGTACTTCAAGGGACGTTATCTGCAAACCGCGAGAGCAGATCGAGAAGTCTTGCTTAGTGCGGGCGCCATCAATTCTCCTCAATTGCTGATGCTATCAGGCATTGGCCCCGCACAAGTCATCACCCGCGCCGGCTTAAAGGTGGTCCATGAACTGCCAGGAGTAGGACGCAACCTGCAGGATCACCTGGACGTTTGCACTCTGAACCACAGCCACTCCAACGATACCTACGATAAAACTAATGACCTGGCTGTGGGTCTTAAGTACCTGCTGTTTCATCGCGGCGTTGGTACCTCCAATATCGCGGAGACCGGTGGCTTTGTGGTCAGTGACCTGGCCGAAGACGATCGCCCGGATCTGCAATTTCACTTCGTTCCAGCCATGTTAGATGACCACGGCCGAAACCGCCTTGATGGCGCTGGAGTCACACTGCATTGTTGTGCCTTGAGGCCTGATAGCCGCGGACACATCGAAATTGTTAGCAGTGACCCGAAGAAATATCCGGCAATCCATGCCAACTATCTATCCGCGCCCCAGGATATGGATTTGATGATTGAAGGCATTCGTCTGTCGCGAAAAATTCTCGCATCCAATGCCTTTAAGTCCTCCCTTGGAGATGAAATTTTTCCAGGATCTGAGGTGACAACCCGAAAAGACCTTGAGGCCTTTGTTCGACGCAAATCGGAGACGATTTATCATCCGGTAGGGACCTGCAAAATGGGCGACGACGAACTCTCAGTGGTCGATGATCAACTGCGGGTTCGCGGTCTCGATGGACTGCGGGTGATTGATGCATCGGTTATGCCAACCCTAGTGAGCGGCAACACCAATGCACCCACCGTGATGATTGCCGAGCGGGCCAGCGCGCTGATCAGAAATATCAACGGCTTATCAGATCGGCCCTAACCAGGCCGAATTCAGCCTCCAATAGCGGCAACCTGGACTTGATTTCGACCCTCTCGTTTTGCCTGCAGCAACGCATGATCAGCCCGAGCGATTGCATGATCAACGTCTTCGCCGCCGGACAGCTCAACAGCGCCAAAGCTGCAACTTAGAGGATCCATAAGATCGTTATTGATGGCGGCCACGGCGCCTCGCATACGTTCAGCGGTTAACGCGGCACGTTCAAGATTTGCGCCCGGCAAAAATACGACAAACTCATCGCCGCCATATCGGCCCAGCAAATCGGTTTTTCGCAACACTGATGCGGCGGCTTGAGCAACCTGCCGCAAGGCTAAATCGCCAGCCGCATGCCCCTGACGGTCGTTGACTGTCTTAAAATGATCAATATCAAACATGAGTATCGATGATTTGGAGGTTGGCGCCTGAACTCTTAGTCGACTGACCTGCTCGCTAAGACTTTCCCGGGTCAACAATCCGGTCAGCTGATCGGTGGCGATTTTTTTCTCTAGGGCCTGATTGGCAGCCATCAACCCTGGCACCGCCATGCCAAAATACGCACTGGCAGCGGTAACCGTGACAACAAATTGATAAACCAGGGCCTGCTCATAGAGGTTAAGAACAGAGACTAACAGCGCGGTGGTGGTGCCAAACCAAGCAACACTGAAGGCCGCCCTGAATGGCGATTCGGTGTAGACCAACCACATCTGTGGAATGATCAGAAAAAACGCCGCAAAAGCCGCCTCAGGCCTGGAAGAATAATAGGCCAAGCTGATGGCCAAAAGCTGCATCAGGGTAAGACAGAGCATCTTCAGAGTGAACTCGCGCCAGGATCGCTGATTGGATTGCACGCGAAACAAATCCAACCAGGGCGCTGGGATAGACAGCAAACGTACCATTGCTGCGGCACACGCTGGCGCCAGCACAATGGCCCCACCCATGTCACCGATCCACCAGGGCAGCCAAACCAGGTCGTTATTGTCCGATGACAAAGTACCGCCAAGTTTTAACGCAGCCACGCCAACTACAGAGGCCAGCAGCGAGGAGACCGCCGCAATGACCAGAAAGGCGACGATGGTTCGGGGAATGGTGATGGCGGTCGCTTTGTCGAACACCCGGCGGATCAAAAGCCCACCCAGGCCATAGGAAAAACAATGACCGGCGCCAAACAGGATGCCTGCTAGCAGGAGTTGTGACCAGGGTGTTGCCTCACCGTAGATGGCATCAATCCAGAATGTAGCGATCACTGCGCAAACTAGCACCGGCGGCAAGGCGCGCCAGCCAGCCACAAAAAATGCCGCCAGACTCAATCCCGCCGGCGGAAACCAGATGCTGGCATGGGGTAGGTATTCCAGCAGCACGGCGGCTCGCCAAGTGAGCAGCCATAGGGCGCAAAACAACAGCGCCATTCCGGGCGTTAGCATGGGATGACGACGCACCAATGGGTCATTTTCTGGCAATTGTGGAACAGCGCGCTTGATTGGCATTCAGCCGACAGGATCTAATTCGCCCATTTTGGTGGAAAAATCTACAGATGTTAAGGGGGTTTTGGCAGAATAGTATTCCAGCACCAAACCAAATTGGAGATAGCCTGATGACCGAAGCGCCCCTTAGCTGGAGTTTCAAACCCAATAAAGCGCCTTACTACATCAATACCGTAGCCCTTAGCGCCGGTGGCGAAAAGGTCATCACGGGTACGTTCTTCCATCAATATAGCCGACGTAAGGCCAGCAAACCCGCGGTCTCCGAAAAGCTTGGCAGTTACTGTCTGGACGCCAGTGGCGCTTTGCTGTGGAAAGATGAATTCACCAACTACGAGGGGGTTTATTGGGCCGCAATAACGCCGGCGGCGGATTTTGCTGCAACCTGCGGCTGGTATAGCAACAACCCCTATCAAGGTTTTGTGTTCATTTATGACGCCAACACCGGCCAACGGTTGGTGTCCTACACCGACACGCCCCATCGAGTCAGCGTCTGCGCCTTCTCAGGCAGCGCTAACGTGTTAGCCGCAGCTGGCTCCAGCGTGATGGTGTTTCGCCAATCCGGCGCTAGCTATGAGTCCGAGCCATTAGTCGTTGATTTGCCGGCCAGTTCTCCATCCGACCCAGATAGCGCACAGGGACTCGCCATTGATGTCACTGGGCGGTGGATTGCGGTAGGCACCTACCAAGGCAACATCCACCTCATTGATACCGCGGACGGTAAGGCAACCATCGTCGCCAGTTATAACAGCGGCGAAAGCGTTCATGCCGTATCCATGGACTGGGGCGGCAGCACCTTTATTGCTGGCGCCAGTGGTGGGCATCTCTATCATTTCACCACCGAAGATTTTCTATCCACGAGCCAACCCGACTGGCGGGTGCTGCTATCCAGCGGCGGAATTTGCGCCGAATCAGTTTACGGGGTCGCCTTAAGTGAGGATGGATCGACCGCGACCGCAGTTGGAAATATTGGTCAGGGCGGTCAGCTAGGCTTGCTGAAGATCAACAGCGACGGGGGCCAATGGCAATGGTTCAGTGCCACAGCACACAACCCCAATTCAACCAGCATGACGGGTTCTGGCAATTTTCTGACTGTGGCAGACGGCCACCCGGATGGAACACCCGGCGAGTTTTATTACTATTCAGCGGAATCCAATACACCACTTTGGACCTATCCCACCAGCAATATGAGCTGGCCCATGCAGATTGCCTCTGGCGGCCAGGCCGCGGTGGCCGGCAGTGATGATGGCCACGTTTATTATTTCGCGCCTTTGTCTTAAACCATCTTCGGAGTTTTCGTATCTAGCCCATCAGTGGGCGCCGAAAAAAATAGGGCACTCGGTGATTAGATATTGCTGCGCAAGGCCAGCAGCTCAGGGAAAAAACTGGTATCCAGGGCTTTGCGTAGAAAGCCGACGCCGCTGGACCCGCCGGTGCCGCGCTTGAAACCGATAATTCGCTGCACGGTATACATGTGCCGAAATCGCCAATTTTGGAACGCGTCTTCTATGTCCACTAGCGTCTCAGCAAGCTCGTAAAGGTCGTAAAATCGTTCACTGAACCGATAAACCTTAGTCCAAGCGGCCTCAACCGAACCATTGTGCTGATAGGGTTGGGTAAGGTCCCGGGTTGAAAGCTCAGCATCGATGGAAAACCCAGCTCTCTCAAGCTGTCGGATAGACACATCGTAGAGACTGGGTTTTTGTAACTGCTGTTCCAGCTTGGCCATATCCACTGGACGGTCCTTGTGGACCTTCACAACACCAGCATTCTTGTTTCCCAGCATAAATTCCAAGGCTCGGTAACCCACCGATTGAAACCCTGAGGCGTTACCTAGACTATCGCGAAACTTCAGATAGTCCACCGGCGTCATGGTGGCCAAAATGGACCAGGACTGCTTCATCTGCTCGAGAATCTGGCGCACCCGGGCCAACACCCGAAACGATGGCCGGAACTTTCCTTCGTCAATCAATGCTATTGCAGCATTGACCTCGTGACCGGCAAGTTTTAGCCACAACTCACTGGCCTGATGAATGACCACAAACAACATCTCATCGTGCTCATCAGTGCGCATTTCTTGGGCAGACAACACCTTGTCCAGGTGGAGGTAGTCACCGTAGGCCATACTGTCTTTGAAGTCGGTACGAATGTCAGACTCAACTTCACGGTAGTTGCTATCAAAAGATTTCACGAGGTCTACTCCGAAACGCGTAAAACACAGAATTTCCTATCAATCAGAGAGCTTGGGTCGCTCGTTGACAAGATCAAGCAACGATTGTTGAACATCAGCATAACGGTCGGGATCAGCAACAAAGGGTAGTGCCATAATTTGATCCATAACGATCTGTTGCGCGTCACCGTTAGCTAGCGCCTGCTGATAGCTGACCTCCGGCAGAAAAGTCACCTGGGAATACAACGGCGCCCATAGCTCCGGGTGAGCCTGATGAAAATCTCTTTCGATACGTTTTTGCAAAAGAAAACTTTCTCGGCCGGACAACTCACTCATTTCGCGAAAATTGCGCATGGCCAAAACGGATAATGCGTCCGCGTTGGGTTTGCGCTCAGCCTGATAAGCCGGCATCACCGTCTGCCAATTGTCGCCATGGGAATTAAGCAAATCAGCAAAGGTCTGACAATCCTCAAAACCACAGTTCAGCCCCTGTCCGTAGAACGGTACGATGGCGTGAGCGGCATCTCCGATAAGGATCGCGCGCTGATCAAAAACCCATTGCGAAACCTTCGCCAGGGCTAGTGACGACGGGCGTGTTTTCGCAAACCGCTGCAGCGGTCGCTCAAGAAGCGGCAACGCATCAGCAAAATTTGCAGTCAGAAAGGCCTGAATGTCTGACTCGGTAGATAAACTGGCAAAGGAGTTATCGCCCTCATCGGGTAGAAACGCTGTTGCCGTCATCGACCCATCCGGGTTGGGCAATGCAATCAACATGTAATTGCCACGAGGCCAAATATGTAGAGAGTCCCTAGCGATGGCATGCTCTCCACCGGGCAACGCCGGAATGTTGAGCTCAATATAGCTGTGGCCCATTTTGCGCACATCAACCATCGCGCCTGAACACTCCGCTAATAGTTGGCGAACTTTGGAGTTGGCCCCATCGGCACCAAACAGGTAATCGAACTCTATGTGCAAATCGCAGTCTTCCGGTCGCGTAAAATGGGCGCGGTTTTCGGCCAGATTAATGCCCGCTAGTACTGCCTCAAAATGCAAAGTAATACCGGCTTGCTGATCGGCAATGTCGAGCAAGACCTCATTCACCGACGCCCGGGATACCGACCAGATAGCCTGTCCGTTCTGACCATAAGGCTGATGGGTAATTTCGCCATCAAGACTGTGCATTGCACGGGTAAACATGGGCAAGGAACGGGCTCTGACCGCCCTATCGGCCTGTACATATTCGAGTGCGCGCCAGCCCCGCTCAGACAAGGCGATATTGATTGAGCGCCCTTCATAAACGTCATGAATACGTGAGTCTGTACGCGCCTCTAGAAGATCTACGCGATAACCATGGCGAGCCAGCATAATGGCCAGCAAAGTTCCTACTGGCCCTGCCCCTACCACCGCAATTCGGGTACTCACTGGCGCGTAGCCAACAGTTCACCAATGGTGTCGCCAAGGCGCCAAACGTCTTCGAAACTGTTGTAAAACGGCACCGGTGCAAATCGCATGACGTCCGGGGCGCGAAAATCTGCGCTGACTCCGCGCTCACACAGGGCGTTGAAAAACGACTTGTCAGCACCGCCTAATCTGACCGACAGCTGGCACCCACGCTGCATAGGATCTGCGGGTGTAATGCACTCCAAGCCCAAACCCGGTTGGCGAGAAAAGGCGGCTTGCAGCACATGTAACAGGTACGCCGTCAACTTCAGGCTCTTGGCCCTGAGCGCCGCAAGGCCCGCTGCATCGAACAGCTGTAAGGAAGCGTAGAGCATGGCCACCTCCACCGCAGGAGGATTACTCAACTGCCAACCCTGGGCACCCGGCATAGGGGTGAAACCCGGCTGCATCTCAAAACGGCGAGCTTCGTCATGCCCCCACCAGCCAGCAAACCTGGGACCCTCAAACCCCTCCCCGTATCGCTCGTGCACATAGGCACCGCCAATGTTCCCAGGGCCGCCATTGAGGTATTTATAGGAACACCAGGCGGCGAAATCCACACCATCATCGTGCAAGGACAAAGGCACATTCCCCACCGCATGGGCCAGATCGAAACCCGCCTTCGCACCAACCCCATGGGCGGCGCGGGTTAAATCGGCAATATCAAACAACTGGCCGTTGAAATAATTGATCCCACCCAGAAAGACCAATGCCAATTGATCACCGCACTGGGCGATCGCGTCTAATAGGTCTTCATGACGAATGATATGTTCACCGGGCCGCGGGCCAACCTCAACGATGGCTTGTTCGGGAGTGAAACCATGAAAACCCACCTGGGTCTCCAATAGATACCGATCAGAAGGAAACATGCCGGCTTCGCTGATGATCTTAAAACGATGTTGGGTAGGACGATAAAAGGACACGAATAGCAAATGAAGGTTGGTGGTCAGAGAGTTCATACACACCACTTCGCTTTCCATCGCTCCCACTAGCCTTGCGCTTGGGCCAGCCAGTTTTCGGTGACAAGTGAACCATGGGTCTTGGTCTGAAAAATGCCCTTCTACGCCCAGCGCGGCCCAGCGGGATAGCTCATGGTCCACCGCACTGCGAGCAGTGACCGGCTGCAAGCCCAAGGAATTGCCAGTGAAATACAAAAGCTCTTTGCCTGCATGCTCAGGGCGATGAAATTGATCCCTGAAAGGCGCTAATGGGTCCGCCTTATCGCATTGGCGGGCGAAGGTCAGTGTGTTCTCAAAATTCATCGATTAGCGTCCGTTTAGATCGCGATAAAGCGCTGACTAGTCCTACCGGGCGGTCAAGTTGATCCAACCCTCGGGCGGCGTCTTGCCAGGGTGAAGAGATTGGCATTGGGGGCAGCTGCGAGCCGTTTCATTGCTGTAAAACCCATTGAAGATCGGCGGCAGGTCATCGACCAACGATTTCAATAAGACCTCCGCCCGATGGACCAAGGCACCGCAGTCAAAGCAATACCATTCAAAAGCGTCCAAGGCGCCCTCTGGGCGTTTCGGTTCAATCACAAGCCCGACGCTACCAGGTTCAGGGCGCTGGGGAGAATGGCGTACGTGTTTGGGTAAAAAAAACACATCACCCTCGCAAATGGGTACGTCGTAGAAATCACCGTTGTCATAGATTTTTAGCAGCATGTTGCCGGTGAGTTGATAAAAGAACTCTTCCACCGGATCGTCGTGAAAGTCCGTTCGTTGATTGGGACCGCCTACAACAGTCACCATCATGTCGGTGTTCTCCCAAACCTGCTTATTACCCACAGGGGGTTTAAGCAGATGGGCATGATCCTCGATCCACTGGCGAAAATTAAATGCGCTGAGCTGTGAATTCATGGCGCCTATCGGACTCGCTATGCAGCCTTTTAAGCTAATGATACCGGGAACTGATTGTCGGCACTAAGCAATTGGCCCCATCAAGCCATTGCATGGCGCTGTTGATCACGCCACTATCGGGGCAGGATTAATCGCTTATCTTAAGGAATCGTTCCCATGTCCAGCCAACCAGCCGCCCCTGCTCGCAAGCCCGTCACCATCAACACGCTGCAAAACATGAAAGGTAAGGAGCGATTTTCCAGCCTTACTGCTTATGGATACAGCGAGTCTTATGCGGTCAGCGATGCCGGCGTTGAGGTGATTTTGATTGGCGATTCTCTGGGGATGGTAATTCAGGGCCACGATAACTCGCTGCCTGTGACCATTGACGATGTGGCGTATCACATCCGCTGCGTTCAGCGCGGTAACCAGGGCTCCCTGTTAATGGGCGATCTACCTTTCATGACCTTTTATTCTGAGCAGGTCACCTTAGAAAGCGCGGCAACATTGATGCGCGAGGGTGCCCAAATCGTCAAGCTCGAAGGCGGCGCTTGGTTAGCAGAAACCACTCGCCTACTCACTCAGCGAGGCATTCCGGTCTGCTGCCACATGGGCCTGATGCCCCAATCGGTCAATCACCTGGGCGGCTTCCGAGTCCAAGGTCGTGACCCGGATAAGGCCCAATCCATCATTGACGAGGCTCTGGTCCTGCAAGATGCTGGCGCTAGCGTTATTCTTCTGGAATGTGTGCCAGCGGAGCTCGGCGGCAGAGTCACCCAGGCTCTCGATATTCCGGTCATTGGGATTGGAGCCGGACCGGAGACTGACGGTCAAATCATGGTTTTGCAGGACCTGTTAGGGCTGTATCCCGGCCGGCCGGCAAAATTCGTCAAGAACTTCCTAGCCGGTCATGACGATGGCATCCAGGGCGCTATCGCGCGCTACGCTGGAGCTGTGAGAGACGGTTCATTTCCTGCCCAAGAGCATTGCTATCAATGAGCGCAATTCGCCCTGTGCGCATCGTCCTCGCCCTGGCGACGGTTCTACTGGCCGGGTGCGCCTCTCAGCCCCAAAAACCTTTCGACACCCTGATTACCGGTGGGCAAGTTTATGACGGTAGCGGGTCTGAGCCCCAGGTGTTGGATATCGGCATCATTGATGATCGCATCGCTGCCATTGGGCAGCTGGACCGCAGCCAAGCAACGATGGTGGTGGATGCCAGCGGCCAGGCCGTTGCCCCCGGATTTATCAATATGCTGAGCTGGGCCAGCGATACCCTACTTCACGATGGCCGGGGGCTGTCGGATATCCATCAAGGCGTCACTCTGGAGGTGTTTGGTGAAGGCTGGTCGATGGGGCCGTGGAACCCATCGATGAAAGCCCAGGATCTAGCCCAACAGGGCGACATCCAGTACGCCATTGAATGGACCAGCTTGGGTGACTACTTGGAACACCTTGAACGCACAGGTGTCTCTCCTAACGTCGCCTCATTTGTCGGCGCCACCACAGTGCGTATTCACGAATTGGCGGAAGAAAACCGCGCCCCTAACGCTGAAGAGCTGGAGCGAATGCGTGAGTTGGTCCGCACTGCCATGAAACAAGGCGCAATGGGATTGGGATCTTCCCTGATTTACGCGCCAGGTTTTTACGCCTCTACCGAGGAACTCATTGCCTTGGTGGATGTTGTGGAGGACTTTGGCGGCTCCTATATCAGCCACCTGCGCTCCGAAGGCAATCAATTGCTGCAGGCGGTCGATGAGATTTTGGAAATCGCCAACGCAACGGGCGCTGCGGTGGAGATTTACCACCTAAAAGCCGGCGGCAAGGAAAACTGGCCTAAGATGGATAAAGCCATTGCCAAAATCGAGGCTGCACGAAAGGCTGGAATCGATATTCGGGCAAACATGTATACCTACACCGCAGGCGCGACCGGCTTAGATGCCGCCATGCCGCCCTGGGTCCAGGAGGGTGGCCTTGATGCTTGGGTCCAACGACTGCAAGACCCCGCCATACGGGCCAAAGTCAAAGAGGAAATTGAAACGCCAACCAATGAATGGGAGAACCTTTATTTGGCGGCCGGCGACCCCAGCAAATTGCTGCTGATTGGTTTTCGCAGTGACGCTCTGAAACCGTTAACCGGAAAAACCCTGGCCGAAGTTGCCGCCCAGCGCGGAACCAGCGCCGCGGACACGATGATGGATTTGGTGATCGAGGATCATAGCCGTGTGGGCACAGTGTATTTTTTGATGTCGGAGGAAAACGTGGCGAAACAGATGGCACTGCCTTGGATGAGTTTTGGCTCGGACGGCGGCGCCATGGCCCCTGAAGGGGTTTTTCTACGCTCCAGCACCCACCCTCGGGCTTATGGGAATTTCGCCAGAGTATTGGGGAAATACGTCCGCGATGAGCAAGTCTTGAGCTTAAGCGAGGCGGTGAGAAAACTGACATCCCTGCCCGCCCAACATTTGAAAATTAGGCAGCGTGGCGAACTCAAAGTTGGCAACTATGCTGACATCGTGGTGTTTGACCCCGAAACGGTCACCGATCACGCTACCTTTGTTGAACCCCACCGCCTTGCTACTGGCATCAACCATGTGTGGGTCAATGGCCAACAGGTTCTCGCCAACGGTGTGCATACCGGCGCAACCCCTGGGCGGGTCGTTCGAGGTCCGGGCTGGACTGGCTGGCAGCAATAACTATCGGTTCTGCATCAAAGTTGGCGAACCCGTCTCTGGCGCAGAAGATTGGCAGGCTAAGTACAGTTTTCTAGGTTACAGTCTAGGGACCCTGTGTAATGGCCGTACTGCCATTGTTGGCAACGGTCGCCGGCACTGGCCGGCCCGATTGGAGATATTCATGACTCGATATTCAACAACCCCTCTTGCAGCAACCATCACCTGTGTGTTGGCACTTAGCGGGTGCGCAAGTTTGCCACCGACTCATTCAACCTCTATAGGGTCCGAATTTCGCGATTGTGATACCTGTCCAGTCATGAAGGCCTTACCTGCTGGCGAGTACCTCATGGGCTCAGCGGAGTCTGAAGAGGGGCGCTTGGACCACGAAGGACCACAGCATACGGTAACCATCCAACGGCCATTTGCGATTTCTAAATTCGAAGTTACGGTGGGACAGTATCGCGCCTTTATTGCCGCCAGCGGTCATGATTCAGGAAACCATTGCACCGTATGGACGGGAAAGCGGCCTGGGGAAACGGTCCCGGGCAAGGGGTGGCAAGATCCCAATTTCCCACAGACCGATGCTGAACCCGTGGTCTGTATCAATTGGCGGGACGCCAAAGCTTATGTCGCCTGGCTAAGCCAACACACCGGCCAATCCTATCGACTGTTAACCGAGGCGGAGTGGGAATATGCCGCGCGCGGCGGCACGACAACGCGGTATTACTTTGGCGATGACGCGACACCCATTTGCGATTACGCCAATGTGCCCGATCAGTCAGCGAAAGCGGACATCGGCGACGAGGTTTGGAAGTATGCCGGCTGCGACGATGGCTATGGTTTTGCAACCGCCCCCGTAGGGTCGTTCAAACCCAATCCATTCGGCCTGTATGACATGCACGGAAACGTCTGGGAATGGACCGAGGATTGCTACCACCCCAATTTCATCGACGCGCCCACCGATGGCTCTGCTTGGATCTCCGAGCCTTGTAAAGCGCACGTCGTCAAGGGTGCCAGCCTCAGTGCACCCATTCGCCATTCACGCTCAGCATCCCGTTATCTGGGCATCGTTGAAATTCCGGATGCACCGCCTGACGACGGCGAGTCTTATCACAACTTTAACCTTGGCCTGCGGATAGCAAGAGACTTATGAATCACCGGTGCTAGTCCGGTCCATTACCCAGTTAAAACCAAAAAAAAAACCGCACCCCCAATATAAGGGGTGCGGCTTCTAATACCGTATATGAATGACCCTAGGGTCATTCATGAATTTCCTAACTTTAGAATTCAGCTCTTAAGCGAACACCCCATTCAGCACCACGAACAGGTGTAGCGAATATCTTACGGTCAATACCGTCAGACGTTGTTCCACCATTGGTGCCCAAGTTTCTGTTGTCGGTGATGTTGATGCCGAAAAGCTCTGCACTAAAGATATCGTTGATTTGAACGCCAGCACGCAGGTTCAATCTCGTCGCCGCATCCACTTCGTTAAATTCCGCATTATCGATAAAGAACGAACCGGTATAGATCGCGTCCAATCGCACGTAGGCATCACGACCCAAAAGATTCGTTAGGTCAAAGTCAGCGGACAGACTGCCTTCGGTCTCAGGAATGTAGCGGGGACGATTTCCACTAGCATCGATTTGAGTACCGCCGGTGATCAGTCCCGGGGCAAGAACGGCACCGGCGATAGACCCTGCCAAACCGAACGAAGTCAACTCAGCATCGACATATGTAAAGCCACCGGACAACACGATTGAATCGTTAACGTTGAATACACCTTCAAGCTCTATGCCTGTGTACTCGGAATCACCCGGCAAGAAAACCGAAGCAAAAATCGGCGCTGGCGAAAGATCGAAGAACACCTGATTGTCCCAATCCATGTTGTAGACGGCTGCGGCGTAAGAGAATCGATCATTAACCCGTTGCTTAATACCCAACTCAAAAGCGAGCAGTTCCTGCACTGGGGTAAAAAATCCTACCGTCGAAGCATCGATACCGCCTTCGGGTACAAACGCAGCATAAGCCTCTGCGCCCGTAGGATTGCCCTGCAGAAAGCTCTTAGACACACTACCGTAGATATTCATGTCCAAGTCCGCAGGCTGGTAACTCAAAATCAGCCGCGGCATGAAGTCGTCGTATTGCTGCTCACGTCGATCAGCAGGCACATTCTGGGGGCCATTGCGCAGCTGAGTCTGCGTGTCATCATGCCATCGGCCTTCAACGGACAGGGTTAGCTGATCGGTAAGGTCGTAGTCGATCGAGCCGAAAACACCAAAGTTTTCACCTTCCTCAAAAATCAGATTAGGAATGGGACCAAAACTGAACTGGGTCAGGAATGTGTCTTGTTGGAAATAACTCAGACCCACCGAATATCGAAAACGATCGGAGGATATCGGTGAAGTCAGGCGAATCTCCGCAGATTTATCTTCTGCATTGGACACAAAGCCGGTGTAGAAAATGTCACCGAAGCCCGGAGAACCATAGTTCTGATCAAAAATACCCCAAAACTCGCTATCGCCCATGGAATAGAACGCTTTCAAGTTGTGACCGCTGGCCAACTCGGCATCGATTGACAGGTGATGACGGGACACTTCATAGGTATTACCCAGACCGTCCGGCGGACTGAGAACACTGCCCATCTCAACCGGCGCGGTTCGTGGGTAGTCGAAGCCCCCTAAACCGAAGAAACCCACGTTAGCACCCTCAGGTGGTCGTTGACCGAAGAATGACGGGTTGATGTTTTCATCGGTCCACTCGGGAACCGAGCCGCAGAATGTGGCTCGAGTCGACTGGGACAAGTCAGTTTCGAAGGAACCGACAATCGCACCGGTGCCAACTTGACGCAAATTGCCACTGAAGGTGCGGTTACACTCGCCAGCGGGTGTGGTTGCGCTGATGGACTGAAGCACCGAGGTGTCCTCAGAGTCAACATAAAAACCCGAATACTTGAGGGTCACATTTTCTGTGGCATCAAACTCCAAAGACCCCTGTATCGCATTTGTTTGCTCATCGCCTTGGGTTTGACCGTCACGAAACTCATATTGCCCGGGCCGATCTTCGCTAGAAAGTGTTACCCGTCCGCGAAATCGATCACCCAGCGGGCCGCTAACGGTGGCTGAAATATTGTAGCCTTCATCGGCGTCCGTTCTTGTTCCGGCAGCATTGATGATGAACTCCAGCTCCTCGGAAGCCTTGCCTGGAATAAAGTTAACCGCGCCGGCAAAGGTATTGCGTCCAAAAAACGCCGTTTGAGGGCCTTTAATGACTTCCGTTTGGGAAAGATCGATGAGAGGCAGTACACCTACACCGTCCGCTATGTAAGCACCATCCCAGAACAGCGCACCAGCGCGGGACGCGGCGCTTCCGACCTGGACACCAATGCCTCGAAATCGAATGGACGGATTGGTTCGACCGCTAAAGCCGCCTTGACCAGTGGTCTCAAAGGTGAAGCCCGGGACGAAATCGCCCAGTGTTTCAGCCGTATTGATGCCACGAGCGTCTAGATCGGCCTGTGAAAAGGCCGCAACAGACACCGGAATTTCCAACTGTGTCTCATCACGCTTTCGAGCCGTGACGTAGATGACATCCAAAATGTCATCATTTGAATCGCTTTGCGCTATTGCGCTCTGCGGACTTGCTAGCGCCAGCGCCAATGCGCTCATGCCACCGATTGCCGAAACTGTTTTCATACCCACCTGAGCTTCTCCCCGCATTAATATGATTGGAATATTAAGACAAACTTTTAGCACTATTCGGACGCCCAGTGCATATGGATTTCCTATAGCTGCTATCGCGAAATGCGTAACGACCATTTATTTGCTTAGTCGTGCCTCTGATCATACCAATAACGGCGAGACAATATCGGGACAAAATCGTGACATTTGGTTACCGTTACACGATCAATAAAGGCATAGCCCAGGTCGAATTTATCCAGGTTCAGAGGTCAAATCGGTGACCCGCCAGACTCCGCATCGCCGGCGCGCTCACGAAAGGCAGTAAACAGCTCTCGACCCATGCCAAAAACGTCATCGCAATCCACGATTGCCGGCTCCCGCTCATCGAGCTGAGCCTGATCCAGAAAAACCTCAAGCACACCGTTTTCGCCGTCCAAACGAACCACATCACCATCGCGCAATCGGCCAATGTTTCCCTCACAAATCGCTTCTGGGTGAACATGAATCGCTGCTGGGACTTTTCCTGACGCACCGGACATCCGCCCGTCAGTCACCAAGGCCACCTTGAAACCTCGGTCCTGGAGCACCCCGAGCACGGGGGTTAACTTATGCAATTCGGGCATACCGTTTGCTCGGGGGCCCTGATGGGTCACGACAACGATCACATCACGCTCAAGCTCTCCGGCCTCAAACGCGCCAACCACCTGGGACTGATCTTGAAATACTCTAACTGGCGCCTCAACCACTCGATGCTCCGGTTTCACTGCCGATACTTTGATGGCACCGCGCCCCAGATTCCCTCGCAGCACTACCATGCCGCCGCTGGTATCAAACGGGTCGTTACAACCACGCAATATTTCCAGGTCATGGCTGGCACTGGCACCGTCTTTCCAGACCACTCCACCATCGACCAGAAACGCTTCCTGGCGATAACGATCAAGCCCAGTGCCGGCGACGGTCTCCACGTCCCCGTGGAGCAAACCTGCGTCTAACAACTCGCCAATCATAAATTGGACACCACCGGCAGCATGGAAGTGGTTCACATCAGCCTGACCGTTGGGATACACCCTGGCCAGCAATGGCACCGCGGCGGACAGGGCGTCAAAATCGTCCCAATCAATCACTATGCCGGCTGCCTTGCCGATGGCAACCAGATGAATCAAATGATTGGTGCTGCCGCCGGACGCCAGCAATCCGACAATGGCGTTGATAAGGGATTTTTCACTCACCACATTGGCCAACATTTGGGGCTGCTCGCCATTGGCGCTGACAGTGACCGCGCGGGCAGTGGCAGCCCGGGTCAGCGCTTCGCGAAGCTCGGTTGCAGGGTTCACAAAGGACGACCCGGGCAACTGCAAGCCCATAAACTCCATCATCAGCTGATTGGTATTGGCGGTACCATAGAAAGTGCAAGTTCCGGCAGAGTGGTAAGACGCCGATTCCGATTTCAACAGCTCGTCCCGACCAATTTTCCCTTCCGCATAGAGCTGGCGCACCCGGGCTTTTTCCGCGTTAGGAATTCCACTGGGCATGGGTCCAGCCGGAATCAACATCAACGGTAGGTGACCAAAGGCCAGCGACCCAATCAGAAGCCCAGGGACAATTTTATCGCAGATACCCAAGGCCACGACTGCATCAAACATGTTGTGGCTTAACGACACCGCCGTTGCCATCGCAATGACGTCTCGGCTGAACAGGGATAGCTCCATTCCCGGCTGACCCTGGGTGACACCATCGCACATGGCGGGCACGCCGCCCGCGACCTGAGCCACGCCGCCAGCCTGCCAGGCCGCCGACTTAATAATATCGGGGTAACGGCCATAGGGCTGATGGGCCGACAGCATGTCGTTGAAGGCGGTGATAATGCCGATATTAGAGCGCCTAACTGATGATAGCGCCTGTTTCGCTGAGGTCTCCTCTGCGGCGATGCCGTGGGCCAAATTGCCGCAGGAAAGACTGCCACGACCACTGCCTTTGTCTGCTGCCAGCTGCATCCGACGCAGATAGTCGGCACGGGTATCAGTGCTTCGTGTGCTAACGCGTTCAGTCACGCGTTCAAGGATTGGATTGATCATGGCTTCAGAACCTAGCTATCAAGAGGTGTTTAGGCGGACCAGTAAACATCAACTGGCGCTCGTTGCTGATGGAGAATGGCCCGGACCGGGAACTGCTCCACCGGACCTGCTGTCATGGCCTGGTCAAATACCGCACGTTTGTCCTCGCCAAAAATCAGCAGACTGATTCGTTGGCTGTCTAGCAACTTGTCAGCAGTCAGGGTAATGCGCTGGTGCTGAGCTTCCGGCGGTGACATATCCATCAACGGCGCACGGCTCTGCAAGGCCTGGCCTAGCTGGGGGGCGGTAGGAAAAAGCGAGGCGGTATGGCCATCGGCCCCCATCCCCAATAGGGTATGGACGGTGGGTGACGGCAATTGGCGGAGTTGCCGCTCAGCACTTTCGCTTTGAAGGTCGAAAATATTGGCCAGTGCACCGCGATTGACCGCTAATTCCCGGCGAATCATGCCCAGATTGCTTGCCGGGTCTGTCGGTTGCACTTTTCGCTCATCGCTGGGCAGTACATGCACACGATCCCAAGCAAGCGGCGTTTTAGACAAGTAATCAAACACCTCCAGTGGTGAAGTGCCACCGCTGACGATCAGCGTCGCTGAATCATGGATGCCAAGATGTTGGTGCAGCTGGCGAGTAATGGACAGGGCCAAGGCTAAGCTTGCCTGAGTTCGGTTGGCGAAACTATGCAGACTAACGGGCATCAGGTTCACGCCAACTTCGTCCGTCCCTATCCAACAGCAACGAGGCATCCGACGGACCCCAGGTACCGGCGACATAGGGTGAAACCCGAGTGTCACTCTCCTTCCACCCATCACGAATTGCATCAACCCAAGTCCAGGCGGCCTCCACTTCATCGCGCCGCATGAACAACGCAGGGTTGCCGCGAAGCACCTCCATCAACAGACGCTCATAGGCATCGGGATAGCGCGCCGAATAGGCTTCAGAGAAGCTCAAATTGAGCGGTAGAGAGCGCAGTTGAAATCCGCCGGGCCCTGGCTGCTTAGTTACCAAGCTTAAGGTCACGCCTTCATCGGGTTGCAGCCGAATGATGAGCCGATTGGCCTCTAACTCACCTGAGGCCTGGGGGAAAATACTGTGGGCCACCGGGCGAAACTGCAGCACAATTTCCGAGAACTTATGGGCCAGTCTTTTACCGGTGCGCAGATATATAGGCGTGCCGCTCCAGCGCCAGTTGTCCACCTCAGCCTTGATTGCGACAAAGGTTTCCGTGACGCTGCTTTCACCTTCGGCCCCAAGCTCCTGAAGATATCCCGGAACTGCCTCACCGCTGATCGCGCCTGCGCCATACTGACCCCGGACTGTGACCTGGCTGACGTTGCTGGCATCGATGGGACGCAACGAGCGCAGGACCCGCAGTTTTTCGTTGCGCAAATCGTCATGGTGCATGCTGATGGGAGGCTCCATCGCCACCAGACACAGCAATTGCAACATATGGTTCTGGACCATATCTCGGAGTGCTCCAGTACCATTGTAAAAGCCTGCTCGATTGCCAACACCAAGACTTTCAGCCACCGTAATTTGAATATGATCCACGCACGTCCGTTGCCAAAGCGGCTCGAACAACGAGTTGGCAAATCTCAGAGCGGCCAAATTCTGCACCGTCTCTTTTCCCAGATAATGATCGATCCGGTAGACGTTGGCCTCAGCAAATACAGCGCCGACCCCATCGTTGATCTGGCGCGCTGTGGCCAAGTCTGTTCCCACCGGTTTTTCCAGCACGATGCGAGATCGATCATCTTTTAGTCCGAACTCACCCAAACGCGCGGCGATGGCGGTGAATAGATTAGGTGCCGTTGCCAGATAAAACACCCGAATTCGCTCGCCACTGGCATCCAGAGTGTGGGCAAAGTCCTCCCACCCTTGGGCCGTCATGATGTCCAGTTGACTATGGTGGAGACGGCTGGAAAACCGCGCCCATACGGTCTCATCAAGCTGCCCTTCTGACAGGTGAGTTTCCAACGCTTCACGAACCAGGGAAACGAATTGTTGCTGATCAATTTGCGACCGCGACACCGCGACAATGCGACTATCGTCAGTGAATTGCGCATCCTTATCTCGGTGATAAAGCGCCGGCAGAAGCTTGCGCTTGGCCAGATCCCCCGTGCCCCCAAAAATCACCAGATCAAACGGGTCTACCGGAACAAACTCAGCCATTGGCCAGGTCCCTGTTCAGGGCTAGGCTCAACGAGCGCTCGAGGTTTTTGTATATCCATGTTTGGGTCATAGTGATATCTCTTACTGTCCTTAAAGACTTAGGTTTATGAGTTCGAAAGAACCTCTTGATAACCGGCTGCCGCGCCTAGCAATCCTAGTTGGTCGAATCGGGCCAGCTGGACGGGAATATCCGTCATGACGGATTGATAACGGCCTTTGGCACAAAATCGCCGGGAGAAATGAGAGTCACGAAGGTAGCCGGCCAGTCGCTGAGTCAGCCCGCCAACTAAGACTACCCGGGATGCTCCGGTTGCCAATGCCAAATCGCCAGCCACCGATCCATAGCTCATACAAAAGCGCTGCAATGCCTGGTCCAATAAATCGTCATTGCAATCCGAATCAAGGGCCTGCCGCCAAAGGGTTGGATCATCTAGCGGGGTAAATTCGCGTTGCTCAATGTGAGCAATACACTGGACCAAATTATTGAGGCCTGGACCGGAAACAATACGTTCAACCGATACCCGCTGGAACTGCTCGCGCAGGCGATTTAACACCGCCGCTTCAAACCTATCAAGGGGAGCGAAATCCACATGCCCGCCCTCGGTTTCTATCACTTGGAACTGACCACAGCCCCGACTCAGCATGGCCACGCCCAGGCCCGTGCCAGGGCCAATCACTGTGGTGATTTCGCTTTTGGACTTAGCCGACCATTGAGGGCCGCAAACCGTCTCTAGCTCCTCTTCACCAAGCAATGCCACACCATGGGCCATGGCGCCGAAATCGTTCATCAAATAAACCGTCTTAAGGCCCAATTCGGCAGCCAGTGTGCACCGGTTCAAAACCCAATGGCTGTTGGTCGCCTGGAGGGTTTCGCCTCTGACCGGCCCAGCGAAACTGATCGACAGGGTATCGGGCACACTCGCATCAAGATTCTGCGTATAGGCTTTCCAAGCTGAAGAAAAACCACTGTAACTGGCGGTTTTTAGCACCACCGGCTGTCCAAGAACCGGCCGCCGCCCAGGCTCAACAGTGGCCTTCGCGAACCTCACATGAGTGCCACCGATATCCGCAGCGGTCAGCGTAACCGCTGATGTTGACTCAGCCATTAGAGTCGAAATCTACCGCTGCAGTGCGCCGTTTCGAGGCCTGCCAAAAGGTACCCAACAATCGGCCTTGAAGGCGGCTTTCGAGGGCAAACAATCCAATTTCGATATGTCCTAGTGGGGCGGCCAAGGGCAGCACTCGAACCTGCTGCGCAAGAGGACTGTTATCCAGCACAATTTGCGGCACCACACCCAGTCCCCGCCCCAGACTCACCATGCTGACAATGGCTTCGTTCCCCGCCACCTGGGCACCCACGGTTGGTGTGACCCGATGTTCCTTCATCCATCGGTCCACCCGGCTTCTGCCGACCCCCCGCTCCGGTAAAATCAGCGGCTGGTCTTCCAGCATCTTAGGCACAATGGCCTCATCACTGGAAATGTCTGCGGCGGAGCCGATGAGTTGCAACGCAGATTGAGAAATGGGTCGAAAAGCTAAGCCCGAAGGTAATCGCGAGGGCCGGACGCCGATCGCAATTTCTTCCTGCCCAGCCCGGACTCGATCCGGCGCCAGATCCGGATCTCCCGTCCTCAAACTGATTTTCACCCTTGGGTGATCGTCCAGGAAGTCAGTAAGTAAACGGTGCAAATAACTGTAGCTGGCGGTCACTGAACAATAGATACGAATTTCTCCGTCCAAAGAACTGGCGCCTTCGCGCAAATCCTGACGCACAGCATCCCACTGGGCGAGCGTCTCCTGAGCATACTGTTGGAATCGCTCTCCGGCAGGGGTAAGCACCACCCGTCGATTGTTTCGCTCCATCAACTGGGCCCCCACAACTTCCTCAAGTTGCGCGATACTGCGGCTTAAGGTGGAGGGGCTGATATTCAATTCACTGGCCGCCCTACCAAAATGCAGGGTACGAGCCAATGCCGAAAAACTGGTTAAGTGACGAAAATCCATTGTTGCTCAATTTGGCATATTACGATGATTATATTTCATTTTTATAACTAATGTGAGTACCGTAAGCTCTACACAACACGAACGATGGACGCCAAGCAACAATGAAAATTTATTACGACAAAGACTGTGACCTAAACCTAATCCAAAGCAAAAAGGTCGCGGTCATCGGTTATGGCTCTCAAGGCCATGCCCACGCCCTTAACCTGCAGGACTCCGGTGTAGATGTGACTGTAGGCCTTCGGCAAGACTCCGCTTCCGTTGACAAAGCTCGCCAGGCTGGATTGAAAGTCGCACCGGTCAGCGAGGCGGTTTCCCAGGCGGACCTAGTCATGGTGTTGACCCCGGACGAGTTCCAATCGGCCCTATACCGAGAGCAGATCGAACCGAACATGTCCAAAGGCGCAACCCTAGCCTTCGCCCACGGATTTGCCGTGCACTACAACCAAGTGGTGCCCAGATCCGATCTCAACGTTGTCATGATTGCTCCCAAAGCACCGGGGCATACCGTGCGCAGTGAATTTGTTCGCGGTGCCGGGATCCCAGATCTTGTGGCCGTTTTTCAAGATGCTACCGGCGATGCCTTGGCTCTAGCGTTGTCTTACGCCAGTGGCATCGGCGGTGGCCGCACCGCGATCATAGAAACCACCTTCAAAGACGAAACCGAAACCGATCTGTTTGGCGAACAAAGCGTCTTGTGCGGCGGCTGCGTGGAATTGGTCAAAGCGGGTTTCGAAACACTGGTAGATGCGGGCTACGCGCCAGAACTCGCCTACTTTGAGTGTTTACATGAACTTAAGCTCATAGTGGATTTAATGTACGAAGGCGGCATTGCCAACATGAACTACTCTATTTCCAACAACGCAGAGTACGGAGAATATGTCACCGGGCCGAAGGTGATTAACGAAGAGTCGAGAAAGGCGATGCGCCAGGCCCTTGCGGACATCCAGTCCGGTGAGTATGCCAAGAAATTTATTTCAGAAGGCGCCACCAATTATCCTTCAATGACTGCGCGACGGCGCAACAACGCAGCGCACCTCATAGAGCAAGTGGGTGGAAAGCTTCGTGACATGATGCCTTGGATCACCGCCAACAAACTCGTTGACCGGGACAAAACCGCCGGCCAATAAAAAACTGGCCGGGTCACCCATCCATGGGCGACCCGGCCAGCGTTCTTCCGTGATCGGTAAAGCGGTTACAGCGCGAGGTGTTTAATCGCACTCTCAAGCTTGGTGCGCTTGGCCAGCAACGTCTGATCGATGTTAGCTTCTCCCTGGTTTTCAACCAGGATTTCGATTCTGCCCAGCTCCACTGAAAGATCGTGGTACATGGCGACTCGGTTGGTGCGTTTCGTTTTAGCTTGGGTCATGGCGATCTCTCCTTGCGTTGCTGCCGTTTCCATGGACGCAATGTACCCAAAGCCCGGGCCCAAGTGTTTGAAGAAATGTTACGTGGGCCTTTTTTCCGTTAACGAATGTAAACCGGAGGGGTAAAAAACGCTTCTGCGTCACTTTGTGACGTTTTCAGACAGCAATGACAGCACCTCAGACTCAAGTTCTGCCACCATTTCCGTATGGTGGCTACCGGTTCCAGGGCCAGAAAACCCGCTATGGATTTTTTGAATGGTGTGATTGCGATCCAGAAAAATGGTGGTTGGATAGGCAATGATGTTGTCAATAAAGTCCAATGTGGCCGCGGCATCACTTTTATCGTAAGTACCCACCAACAGAAGTTCATAGTCAATATTGTGGCGGGCTTTAAAGCGACCGATCATTTCCCGATCCCGCTCAACATTACCGGTGTACTCATACGCCAGGCCGATAATTTCCAGCCCTTGGTCTTTATATTCTGTGTACCAGCGGCTCAGAATCGGCGCCTCGTCATTGCAATTTGGGCACCAGCTTCCAAACAAATTTAGGAGTACCGGCTTACCGGCAAATCGTGGGTCGTCCAAAGAGACCGTTTGCCCTTTCAGGTTTTCAAAAGAAAAATGCACACCCTCAACGCCATCGGTCTGACTGACCTGGGCCCAGGCGTCCGGCAAAATCTGCTGGCCTTCGCTGGCGCGGGACGCCTGCCAGGTGGCGTGATAAGTCTCCCGAGACCAAAAATCACCGACCAAACGGCCATCCGCAGTGAGCGCCGCGTCAAACAAAAACACATGGCCACCGTCAAACGCGGATAAACGCAATCGATCCTGTTCAAAGGAACCAGCCAGGAACCGGTAATCACCGGTGGGGGTCAGGAAGGTACCGCTAACACGATTGCCAATCTGAACAAACTCACCTTGGGCAGGTTCACTGCCGTCCTCATCAGAAAACTCCACCGCCCAGGTACCACTAATATCTTTCGCAGCAGATTGTCCTGGCAACGGCAAGAAACGCACCGCCATGCCGCGAGTTGCACTAAACGGGAGACTTGAGTCAACACCATCTTGATGAGTCTTTCGCCAGCGCCCGCGCATCACAGCACCATCAGCAGAAATCTCTGCGGTGATTTCCGAGTCATACCACCGGTAGTTCATCTCCACCTGCTGGCCGTCGCGGGTGACCTCGCTAAAGGGAACAATTTCCTCCCCATTAAGCACGTGCCCACTGCGCTGGTCATCGCCAATGACCAGCTCAAAGGGCAGCTCACCACCCGGAGACGCCAGCACTGCTCGCCACTGGCCCGCAATAGAAACCGCCGGCGTTGGGGCCGACTTATTGCCAGCGCCTGGACCATCATCCTCTGAGGTACAACCTAGGATGCTAAGGATAACCACTAGCACAACGACTCTGACGCTCATGAAAACTCCTCAATTCTGGCTTTCACCAGCTCAATATGACTGCGCAGATGGTAAAGCTCATCGGCATAAGACAGCGGTGTTTCCACCTGTTTTACTTCCTGCTCAAGACGCAATATCCCCGCTTTGAGTTCTTCGCTCAGACCGCTGAGATCCAATTGCGCTTCGAGCTTACGCAGATCTTCATACCACCGATAGATTCGAGATCGGACTCGCCAACGGTAGACCGGAGGAAATACTCGCATCAATGGCAACACCAGCGCCAGCAGTGGGACCAGCATGACGATCAAGCGATCAATAAGCGTGGCGGCCCAGAACGGCAGGATACTTTGTAAAAATGATGGGCCCCGTTCATGAAAGCGTCGAGCCTCGTCAGCCAAAGGCAAGGATAAAAACTGCGCTGACGGAAACGTACCAGGTTCATGAAATAACCCGGCCTGTCCAACGATGCGCGGCGAGGCCATCAACAACAGGTCGATCAATGCCGGGTGTAAGTCTTCCTGGGCAACCAGCATGGCGGCCACACCCACCAAGTGCTTTCGTTCATCGGGTCGATCATTGGCCAGATCAATCGCGCCGGCAGGCAGGGAAAGGGCCGAAAGATAGGTTTTGTGCAGGGGATAAGCGGACGCCCGAGGCAGATGCATCAACGCCACGTTCGGCATCGCCAGCATCTGACGAACCTTCGGCGATGATGCGCCGGCAACGGTCATCACTGCGTCCAGCTGGCCTTGGCCTAATAAGGTGGCAGAATTTTCCGACGCATAGTTTTCCATTTCCGAGATATCTATGCCGTTAAGTTGAAACAGCTCATCCACCAATGTCCGAGTGCCACTGCCTTGTGCACCATGATCCACTCGAAGTGCAGCGAGATCGCCTAACTGTTCTGCCGGCAATCCCTCGCGAAGAAAAATCCACAGCGCCTCAAAATACAAACTGGCCAATCCACGAAACTGCCGATCTTCGGTAACCGGTAATTGGGTACCACCCTGCAAGAGAGCAAGATCCACACTGCCATTGGCTAACATTTCAGCGTTGTCCTGGCTGCCAGCGGTGGTTTTTAGAATCAGCTCAATACCGTTATTGGCCAGCTCTTTTTGCATGGCCAGACCAAACTGGTGATAAGCACCATCAACGCCACCGGTCGCCATTACTACCGTTTTTGGCGGTGCCGGCTCAACAAACTGATAGGCCAGTAAAAAACCGCCAATCGCCAGCGCAAGAGCGAGCGCGGTACTTCCTAATAATGGTCGGTTCATCCCACTTCCTTTTCGTTTGATCCCAAGCTAGTCAAAAGGCCAGCAACGCTGATCAACAGCCAACAGACCTCAATCACAAAGGCGGACAAATTAAAATCAACCCAGAGCGACACCAAAATCAATAGCGCCCCCAAGGCATTGGCGGCGTAATATCGCCAGTCCTGGGCGCTCAACCAACCTTGTTGCAAGGACCCAAAAGCCACTAACAGGGAAATCACTCCGCAAATTCCCAATACATCATGAATTGCCATTTTGTTTCAGCCCGTTTAGCCTGCATAGAGCCACCTGACTAACCCGCAAGGCAGAGAAAACATTGCCTCATTCTATCCCACCATTCTGGATCCCACGACCTTACAAGGCGCTCCGATTCGCGTGATGAAACCCCTCGCTCACTCGACCAAGCTTTTGACTCGCGCTGCGGCGACGATTTTCCTCGCCCTATTGACCATTGCTGACGTATCGGCCCGAGTTGATAGCCTGCGGATTCGTGAACGGGTGACCATAGAGGCCACCGCACAGTATCCCGCTTACGAACGACTGTCCGGTACTGTGCGTTTCAGCATCGACCCGGCCTTGCCAGTGAACCGGCGCATCAGTGACATCTCCTTGGCAGAAACCACCCACCCCCACGGCTGGGTCATGGCCAGTGCAAACTTCATGATCCTGCGTCCGGCAACGGCGCCCGCCAATCCGGTGGCCCTACTTGAGATTTCTAATCGCGGAGGCAAAGCGGCGCTTAGATTGTTTCAACATGCCACACGCTCTTTGACCCCCAATTTGCCCGCACACTTTGGCGACGGGTTGCTGATGCGCGAAGGAATAACCTTGGTATGGGTAGGCTGGCAGTGGGACGTGCCGGATGATGACCCGGCGAAACTGCGCCTGGATGTGCCCAAAGCACCCAGCCGCGACCCCGTCAATTACGGCTTAGTTCGATCCGACTGGGTGGTTGATGAAGCCACGGAACTGCTGCCACTGTCCCACCGCAATCATTTGGCCTATCGACCCGCCCGATCGGTGGACCCACGGAATGTACTGACACGCCGCACCAGTCGAACAGGCCCAAGGGAGATTGTGCCGCGGAATCAGTGGGACTTTGTTTTCGAACGCAACCCGTTGGGAGTAAAATCTCCTCACTTGAAAATTGATGGTGGTGCTCAGGCTGGATTCATCTATGAGCTGACCTATGTGGCCAAAGATCCAAAATTGGCTGGCATGGGACTGGCTGCCATCCGAGATGTGGCCAGCTGGCTCAAACATGGTGCCGACAAAGAACTGAGAGTCAATCACGTCATGGGTTTTGGGGTCAGCCAAACCGGTCGTTTTGCCCGCCACTTTCTTTACCAGGGTTTTAACGAAGACGAGCAAGGTCGCCGGGTATTCGACGGGTTGCTGATTCATACAGCAGGAGCTGGGCGCGGCAGCTTCAACCATCGTTTTGCTCAGCCATCTCGGGACGGCCACCGATTCTCGGCGTTTTTCTATCCCACCGATGTGTTTCCCTTTACCAGTGCCAGTCAAACCGATCCCATCAGCGGCCATCGCGACGGACTGCTAGCGGCCTACGAAAACGCGGATCTACTGCCTAAAATTTTCTATACCAATAGTGGTTATGAGTACTGGGGTCGCGCCGCCGCCCTGATTCATACCCATGTGGATGGCAATTCCGATATCGCGCCGCTGCCCAACGAGCGCATCTACCATCTCGCGTCTGGCCAGCATTACGTCGGCTCTGGGCAAGATCTTGACGACCCTCCAGCAGATCGGGTCTGGCGACACAACTCGCTCAATTACCTTGTCAATTTGCGCGCCCTGATCATTCGCCTTGGCAAGTGGGTCAGTGAAGATACCTCACCGCCCGACAGTAAATACCCTCGGTTGGACGATGGCACCTTGGTGAGCTTTGACCGGTTTTCGTTTCCCAAAATCCCAGGGGTTCGCCCTCCAATGGCACCCCATGTTGCCTATCGACCCGATTATGGACGGCGCTGGCCCCAGGGCATCATTGATCGACAGCCACCCATGCTCGGCCCGGCGTTTCTAGCACATGTGCCAGCCGTTGATGACTACGGCAATGAGCTTGGCGGCATCCGCAATCTAGAGGTTGCCCTGCCCGCCGCAACCTTTATTCCCTGGTCGCTGCGCAAGGGCCTGCCAAACCCAACGGAAATGAAGGATTTTTCAGGCTTGCTGGTACCCCTTCGCAGCTGCGAGGTCGACGGCGATACCCGGCCGCTGATTGATGAGCAGCTAACTGACCAAGACTTTCGCGAGGCCGCCAACGCGTTGATCAGCGACGGCTATCTGCTGGCGGAAGACTTAGAGCCAGTGGTGGCCCGCGCACGTATTCTCCATGATTGGGCTAGGTCTTTGGACTGCGAGCCGTCCAAGGCAGCGGTCAGCGGAGTGAACTAACCGCGTTACCTGAATGGCTGGAAACGAAAAACCTTCTGCCCCTGTGATTCTCGCTGAGCGCCAGTTCAATCCAATGAATTAGCGCCCGGTGAGGCTTGGGGGCATCGGGCAATGGAGCGCCGCACAGACTGCCCGAAGAAGCTCCACTTCTTCTAACGTGACCTGGCCGTCATGAGCCAGAGTCGTTATGGCCGCTTCTATTAATGCCTGTTTGAACATGGGTTTCAACTCATCAACCTCAGCCAGACTTGCATCCAATGCGGCGACCCATTGGGAAGGCGCGGCATAAGTGCTGGAATCCATGGGAAACAAATGATTGATGCCAGATTGGTAGGCCCGACGCGCAGCACTTTCCTGCTCATGACCAGCATCGGCTAACACAGCTAACAACTGCGACACCGCCTCGCGGCACTGTTTCAAGCTGGCTTGTCCGCGATCAACCGTGTCAGGTCGGATGGATTCTTCAAGATATTGACTGATCACTTTAGACAGTGCGTACTCAAATACCGAGACTTCACCATCGGCACGGATTAACCTGCCAATAACCGCTAAATAGGTTCTGATGGCTTGCCGTGGGCGGCGCTTAACCGCCGGAAATGCCAATTCCACTAGCGGCAATCGATGCAGCGCAGGCAGCGCATCGGTAGCGCTCAAATTTTCCTCAACCCGCAGGCGATGATTGGCACCCATTCCCGATTCGATAATCTCCAACTGGTGACGGCGCATGGTCGGATCGGTATCCAGTAACAGCGCAAGTACCACATCAACTGCGTTCTGCACCGAGCGCGCACGTTCCAACAGTTCAGCTGGCAGGTGGTCAATGAGCCGCTCCGCGTACGCCACGTGATCCCAGCTCGGATTGCCGACTTCTGCCATCAACTCCTGAGGCTGGGCAGCCACCGTCGTTTCTCCGGCAAAACCCATAGCGCCAATTGCCTGGGCAGGCGCAGGGCCTGCATCCATTGGCGGCGGCTCTAACGCGATCCTGGCCGCTAACTGGCGAATTTCACTGGGATCAAAGCGGGAATCAATGGCCCGAATGCGATCTTCTAGATCAGGATGGGTGGCGAACATCCGCCGACCGACACCGTCGGCAAACAACATGTGGCCCACCTCTTCTGGATCAGCGGCCTCGAGCCGTCCGTGCTGTGATACTGCGGCGATTTTCTTTAATGCACCGCTGATGCCGTCCGGGTCACGGGTGAACTGCACTGCGGAAGCGTCAGCCAGATATTCTCGTTGCCGGGACACAGCCGCCTGGATCAAGCGGCCAAAAAACAAACCCACAAACCCAATAATCATCAACGACCCACCCACAAATACCAGTGGCGCACCGTCTTTCTTTGATCCGCCACGATAGGTCGCTCGCAATATCTGGCGCCCGGCAAGACCAATCACCAAAATGCCGAACAACACGCCCATCAGGCGGATATTCATACGCATATCGCCATTAAAAATATGGCTGAACTCATGGGCAATGACGCCCTGCAATTCACTGCGCGTGAGGGTCTCAAGACAGCCTCGGGACACCGCAACAGCAGCGTCACCGGGAGCATAGCCCGCGGCAAAGGCGTTGATGCCGCTTTCCGCTTCCAGCACATAGACTTCCGGTACCGGAACACCTGAAGCCAGGGCAATTTCTTCGACCACGTTACACAGCTGACGGCGTTTCGGGCCGGTGGCATCTGGCGAAATTAACGTGCCTCCCATAGAGCGTGCCACCACGCCGCCTCCGCCACGAAGCACAGCCATCTTGAATAGGGTTGCACCTCCAATGGCACCAATAACCATCAACGATGACCACACTAAAACCATGGGGTTTTGGCTCACCCATTGGAATGTCGGCAGGGCCATATCGCGCTCGGAGCTACTGACACTGGCCGCAACCACCAACACCACCAGATCCACTGCCAAAACAATCGCCACCACGGCTAGCAGGAACATGGCGATTAGACCTCGCGTCTTGGTCCGTGCCTTGTCCTGCTGCTCAAAGAAATTCATGGTGTGAGCCTTGCCATCTCAATGACATCGGTTGGTCGGCAGCCGGGCGCCGTTGCTGGGAAGATCAAAATTCGACTTTGGGTGCCTCCCGCACTACGGGGTCTTCGATTTCCAGCAAATTCGCTGCGTCAAAATTGAACGAGCCGGCAATCAGGTTGCTGGGGAAGGTTTCCCGCGCATTGTTGTAATTCATGACCGAATCGTTAAACGCCTGACGAGAAAAGGCGACCTTGTTTTCCGTTGTGGTGAGCTCTTCGGTCAGCTGCATCATGTTTTCGTTGGCCTTGAGGTCGGGATAACTTTCGACCAATGCGAATAATTTGCCTAGGGCGCCGCTCAACATGTTTTCCGAACCCGCCAACTGCTGCATGGCACCAGCGTCGCCCGGGTTGTTGGTGGCACCTTTCAAACCCGTGACGGCTTGATTCCTGGCTTGTATCACCGCTTCCAGGGTTTCCTTTTCGTGCTTCATGTACCCTTTGGCGGTTTCCACCAAGTTGGGGATCAAGTCGTGGCGGCGGGTCAGCTGCACATCAATTTGGGCAAACGCGTTTTTGTAGCGATTGCGTTTGGTCACCAGTCCGTTGTAAAGCGAAATAGCAAACACAATTGCCGCGATGATCAAGCCGAAAAAAATCCACCCCATAAGGTTTCTCCCAAGAGAATAAAGATACGATTATGCCAGAATTTTCAGTAGCTTGAGTGAGGCCATAGTCATGTTTCGGCAAATAATATGGGTGGCAGCAACGCCGTTTGCCCGGTAAGCTGCTGGACGATGTTTGTCGTACATACTCCTTGCCGCCCATTTAAACGCCTGATCCTTCGGGGGCCCAGGCTGTGCTGCATCGTGGGTCTGGCCCTAAGCCTGTTGATCGGCCCGTCGTTTGTCATCGCTGGCGAGCTTTCCTCTGCCTTGGCTAAGCTCAATAACGATCTAGAAAGCCTGAGTACCGCGCCCAACATGATGGGCTTGGGTGTCTGCGTCATCGACAACAAAGCAACCCGCCTTTTGAAGGTTCAAGGAAAGCGGGTAATTGGCGGCAGTCCGATCAACGCTGAGACCCGTTTTCGCCTGGCATCGGTATCTAAGGGTTTTGCCGCAACCACGGCCGTATTGCTAAACCAACAAGGCAAACTTGATCTCAATACCAAAGTTCGCTCTGTAGTGCCCTACTTCACTCTCCCTAATGCGACAGAGGTGAGCAAGGTCACCTTGACTCACTTATTGAGTCATCGCCTAGGGTTACCACCCAACGCCTATGACAATTTGCTCGAAGCTGGCCGAAAACCCCGCGACATCGTGCCGAGATTTTCCGAGGTTAAAGCGTTGTGCCCAGCGGCCGGCTGTTACGGATACCAAAACGTCGGCTTCAATTTGATCGCGGAGGCCATCGAGTCGCAAACCGGCGTCACTTATCAGGAACAGGTGGAACATCGCCTGCTGCAGCCGCTCGCAATGGCGGACTCTGGCTTCGGACAGGACCATCTAAAACACGATGACAACTGGGCCAGACCCCATCGGGGCCGCGGTCGGTTTCTGCGTCGCAGTTCGGTTAACGATAATTACTACCGGGTTCCTGCTGCCGCCGGCCTGAACGCCAGCACCCAAGATTTGTGCCGCTGGCTTGAAGCGCAACTCGGCGCTCACCCTGAAGTGATCAGTGCTCAAACTCTGGACCAACTGCGCGCTCCGCAGGTCTTCACCCGCGCCGAGATGAATCGCGGTCGCTGGAGGCGCACACGGCTCAAAAGCGCCCACTATGGACTGGGCTGGCGGCTGTACGACTACGCCGGGCATTCCATTGTGTTTCACGCCGGGTCAGTCAGCGGCTTCGGGGCGGTCATCGCCATACTACCCGACGACCAAGTGGGCCTTGCGGCGGTCTGGAACTCGGAAAGCACTCGACCCTGGGGATTATTGCCCAGCTTCTTAGATTCCTATTTTGACCTGGCAGAACAGGACTGGATGAAACTGAAAAGCCTCAAACTCAGCGGCGCGCCAGCCGCCTCCAGCGGCACCCTGGCACCCGAGCCCTAAACAGGGCTTATCACTAAAACGCGTTAAACACCGCCGGTCTTGTCGTCCAAGGCCGCCAAGTAAACTGAATGCCGCCTAGATTGTTTGCTCTAGCTAGTGGATGGAACATCGTATTCATAGACCACTAATTCACTGGAGTACAGTCTCGATGAAAACCACCAACACCTCATTAACCCAATCCATTCAAAAGGCCAATACTGCCGCTCGCGAACTGCGCTTAGCCGGCCTGGGCATCATTTCACGAGTCCGCAGCAATGCCAGCTCGCTGTTTGCCGACCTAGTAGACGAAGGTCAGGACGTGCAAGACAAGGCAGCTCAAGCGCTGTCCGGCTCGGTCCAAAAACTGCGTCAGGAAATCGATAGCCGAGTGAACATTCGGTCAACGGTTCAGCAAGCCCGAAGCCAGGCAGTGGCGGCGGTCAGCAAGAACACCGAACGCTTGGAAACACTGGTGCAAAGTCAATTAAGCAAAGTGCTCAACGTGGCCGGCATCCCCAGCAAGTCAGAACTGAAAAAGCTGGATTCACGGGTCACCACGCTGCGTCGTGAAATTCGCAGCATCACACCCAAAAGAGCAAAAGCGGCCTGAACATTGGCCTTATGAGATAAGCCCGAAGGGCCATCAATGGTCGCGGCGAACGCCGCGACCATTTTGGTTATAGGGAGTTGTAGATAAAGGTCACGATTTGCGCTGGCTTAATAAAAGTGGCGCCCCAGCTTGCGTCCCATTGTGCGCCCGGCTTCGCGTCAATCGCTTCCTGTAAGGTTTTACCGCTAGTTTTCAATTCGGCAACCCGATCTCTTAACGCTACCAGCATGTCACGGTAAGCCTGCAGATCGTCTCGAGTGGACAGGCCACCATGGCCTGGAATAATGCGGGTCTGCGCGTTGGCCAACATCAAGCCTTTGTTAACCGCATCAATGAGTCCGCCGATACTGCCCCCGGAATCCAGGTCAATAAAGGGATACATGCCATTGAAAAATGTGTCACCCATGTGCAAAACATTGGCGGTGGCAAAGTAAATTAACGCATCGCCATCGGTATGGGCGTTGGGGGCGTGGATTGCATGCACGCCGCCGTTCATCTGCAAGGTGACACGCTCAGTAAAGGTCACTCGCGGCAACGCAGCCGCAGGTGAGGCCGGGATGGTGCGGTTAAACATGGTGGAAACGTGTTCCGCCGACATGCGTTTATGCACATTATCGTGGGCAACGATCACGCTGCCAGCTTCACCAAATGCCTCGTTACCGCCGGAATGGTCTCCATGCCAATGGGTGTTGATCACAAAACTCACCGGATGCTCAGTAATGTCCCCAATGGCTGCACGAATCTTGTCGGCCAGCGGCGCATATTGATCATCAACGATAAAGGCGCCGTCATCGCCTACTGAAAGACCAATATTGCCCCCAGCCCCCTGCAACATGTAAACACCGTCAGTCACCTTGATGGTGGAAATTTCAACTTTGGAAAAATCCTGCGCCCCGGCTGTCAGGGCGAAAAAGGCGGTAAAAAGTCCTACTACTGATCTTAAGGGTTGATTCATAGCGTTTTCCCGTTGGCGATTCAGGCTCAGATTATGACAATCCACCCGCCAGCGCGCCATGGCTTATAATGGGCTCTGAACCGCACTGAGTAGCACAATGACAGATTCAAGTCCTCTAGGTGGCGCCCTTACTCGCCGAATTATCATCGGCATGGTCATTGGCGTGGTGATTGGAACGGCAATCAACGTCAGCGGCTGGCAATGGGGCGAACAGACCCTAGCACTGGGATTTTTCGACCTACTAGGACAACTGTTTTTAAAGCTTCTGATGATGCTAATGGTGCCGGTAGTACTGGTATCCCTGGTCTGCGGCGTCAGCTCACTGGCAGATCCCAAAGAACTTGGACGGCTGGGAGGCAAGGCCGTTGGCCTGTACATGCTCACCACCGGCCTTGCCATTGCCCTGGCAATCACCGTTGCCAGCATCGTTGGACCTGGACAGGGCTTTTCTCCGCCAGAGGTTTCCTATACGCCTCCGCCAAGTCAGTCACTTAGCCAAGTGATTCTGGGGATGGTGCCGCAAAACCCGATCAACGCCATGGCTGAGGCAAAAATGCTGCAGCTCATCATGTTTGCTGTGCTATTTGGTCTTGCAATATCCCTGGCCGGTGAATCCGGTCGTCGGATTAGAAATATTTTTTCTGACCTCAATGAAGTCGTAATGATGCTGGTTACGATGGTGATGCAGGTTGCACCGATAGGCGTCCTGGCCCTGATGGCAAAATTGTGCGCTACCTTAAATCTGCAGGAATTCGCCGAGGTATTGACCTATTTCCTGACCGTCGCATTTGTGTTGGCAGCCCATGGGCTGGTCACATACCCCCTGCTATTGAAACTGACAACCGGCCTTAACCCACTAACGTTCTTGAGCAAAATGCGCACGGTCATGACGTTTGCTTTCAGCACCTCTTCCAGCAACGCTACCTTGCCGGTCACATTGCGCACCGCTGAGGAACGCCTCGGGGTGAATAAATCCGTGGCCTCTTTTACTGTTCCGCTGGGTGCCACAATCAACATGGATGGCACCGCAATCATGCAAGGTTGCGCCACCATCTTTATCGCCAATGCTTACGGCATCGAGCTGACAATCGTGCAACTAATGACCGTCGTGTTGATGGCGGTACTAGCCTCGGTAGGCGCTGCCGGCGTACCCGGTGTAGGGATCATTTTGCTGGCCACAGTACTCGAGCAGGTTGGATTACCCGTTGAGGGTATTGCCTTAATACTCGGCGTTGACCGGTTACTGGATATGATGCGCACTGTCGTTAATGTCACCGGCGATGCCGCAGTAACCACCGTGGTTGCGCACTCCGAAAGTGAGATGGACATTGATCGATTTAACGATCCTGGGGCAGGCGTGCTAGTGGTGGACTCACCATCGCCGGAAACAGCGAACGCCGGCTCCTGATGTGCGTCGCCAGCTGCCGCACCTAAACCTGCTGCTGGCATTTGAACGTGCGGCGTACCATCGTAGTTTCAAACTGGCCGCCGCAGAGTTGCATGTCACCCCGTCGGCGGTTAGTCACCGAATCCGCCAGTTGGAAGAAGATCTGGGTATCCCACTGTTTCAGCGCCTGCCGCGCTCGATTCGCCTAACGCCAGCTGGCCAAGCCTACTTTCGCGATGTACACCGGGCCTTCGCCAGGATAGAAAGCGGCACCGAGAAGCTCACCCACAGCTTTGGCCGCCAAGTACTCAGATTGCACCTATTACCGTTTTTCGCCACAGAAATTCTGGTACCTAGGCTGCAGAGTTTTCAGGCTCAGCATCCCGAAATTGACTTGCACCTGGAGTCCTCCTTTGGCCGCAGCGAAACCCACCCAGACCATGCGGACATCTCAATCGGGTTGGGACAGGGCAGCTGGCCAGGCTTAGTCTCCAAACCGCTGATGGAGTTGGAACTGCAAGCGGTGTGTGCGCCTCAGCTTGCACAGTCCATTCGCCCCGATCACATCCAAGATATCAACCAACACCATGTGATCTATTTTGAAAGCAAGCTGGATGCTTGGGAGTTATGGGCCAGAGGGGTTGGCCTGAAAAAATTTGAGCCAGCGGGCACCATCACCATGGATAGCGTTTTCTCAGCCTTGCAGGCCGCTGAGCAGGGTTTGGGCATCGTCACCGCCGCACTGCCACTGACTGCGCAATGGCTACAACGGTCCCACCTGGTTCCTGCCTTTGAGCAGCGGGTCAAGATTCCCGATCGATATTACGTGCTGTATCGCAAGGGGGATGACGTCCGTCCGACCGTGCAACGTTTCCTAGAATGGATTACCGAGGAATTCCGCCAATAAATTTCACCAACGATCAGCCGGCATCTTTTCGCCAGTATCGAGATTGACTAATGACCATCGGGTAATAGGCGTCGAAGCAGGCTTGACGTGTCCCAGCGGCCGCCGCCCACCTCTTGAAGTTCGCCGTAGAACTGATCAACCAGGGCCGCAACTTCCAATCGTGACCCATTGCGAGCGGCCTCCTCCAGGGCAATACCTAAATCTTTCCGCATCCAGTCCACTGCAAAACCGAAGTCGTACTCGTCAGCCATCATGGTTTGACCCCGGTTATCCATTTGCCAGGACTGAGCCGCGCCTTTGGAAATAACCTCTAACACCTGGGCCTGGTCAAGGCCCGCATTGCCAGCGAACTGCAAACCTTCGGCAAGCCCTTGGATGAGTCCAGCCAGGCAGACCTGGTTCACCATTTTGCATAGTTGGCCTGCTCCGCTATCGCCCAGGCGACGCACACTGCGCGAATAGCAATCCAAGATGGGTTTGGCCTTCTCAAATGCCGTTGCTTCACCACCAACCATGACTGTCAGCTGGCCGTTTTCCGCGCCAGCCTGGCCACCCGACACGGGTGCATCCAAAAACGTTACTTGCAACTCGGCGCCCGCAATGGCCATTTCCCGTGCCACGGTGGCCGAAGTGGTGGTGTGATCAACCACAATGCCGCCGGCTTTCATTCCCGCCAAAATCCCACCGTTGCCCAACACCACCTGGCGAACATCGTCATCGTTGCCGACGCACAGGGCGGCTAAGTCCGCACCGTTGCAAGCTGCCCCCGGCGTGCTGGCTTTTTGGCCACCGTATTGATCGACCCACCGGTCTGCCTTCGCCGAAGACCGGTTGTAGACCGTCACCTGGTGACCCGCCTTCCGCAGATGTCCGGCCATGGGAAACCCCATAACGCCTAAACCAACGAAACCTATCTTCATGCTGCTTTCTCCGTGTTGTTGGATGGCACTAACTGATTCACATGAACATCCATCTGAGGAAACGGGATCGACACACCACTGGCGTCGAAGCGTTGCTTGATCTGCTCGGTAACCTCATATTTTGTGGTCCAGTAGTCAGCGGTCTTGACCCAGGGCCGAACGACAAAATTAACACTGGAATCGGCCAATTCGCTCAGGGCAATAAGCGGCTTCGGTTCGCTCAGTATCAATGGGTGAGCATTGATCACCTCCCGCATAATGTTTCGCGCAAGATTGATATCGTCGTCGTAACCAATGCCAAACACCATGTCGACCCGGCGGGTATCATTGGCCGAATAGTTGGTTATTGGGCTGCGGATAATGTCGCCGTTGGAAACAATAACCCGCTTGTTATCCGGTGTTTTGAGCTGGGTCCAAAACATTTCCATTTCATCCACGCTTCCTGAGACGCCGGCCGCCTCAACATAATCGCCAATTTTGAATGGGCGGAACACAATAAGCATGACACCGGCAGCGAAGTTCTTTAAGGAATCCTGTAACGCCAACCCCAACGCCAGTCCAGCGGCACCCATCACCGCCACAATGGAAGTCGTGTTTAGTCCCACCTGATCCAGGGTCGCAACCAGAACAACCAGCAGCAAAAGTGCCGAAACCACCGAGCCGACAAAATTGATCAAGATAAGATCGGTGCCAGCCCGGTTCATCAGATTTCTGATCGCCTTCACAATTAATTTGGATACCCATCGGCCCACAATGTAGATCACCAAGGCCGTTACCAGCTTGATACCCCAGGGAATCAAGTAGGTCTCCAGCAGGGTCATCCCGTCCATTTTGAAGTTCATGCTGTTCTCCGATAGCCGTCGCGATAAATTTGACGGGAAATGATACCCCAGGACCTTTGCGCCGGCGGAGTCACAGGAATCTGCTTTTTGACCATGCCATCAGCGCCAGAACTTTGGATGGAAAGAGGTTTAATTTTGAGCATTACCGGAGAGCGTAAATTGGTAGAATATCGCCGCAGTCACACGTTACTGCGCTGCGGTAAGCCTGACAGGGAGAAGAACAGTGAATGATGACGTCAATGGAATTGCTGATGAAACCGTTGCCACCGACAGCAAAGAACTTCAGGCTCTGGACCGGGCTCGCAATGCCCTGCAAAAAGGTGATGGTCCCGGCG
>CAZLJY010000004.1:0-59830 GCA_964559945.1 uncultured Gammaproteobacteria bacterium
GCGAGGCGCGCCACGCTGATCGAATTCAGTGCAAAACGCCCGCTCTGCAGCACCCATCGCCGGACTACCAGGTAACGGCACATGGGTCAGAGTATCAATGACCGGGTTGGCACCGCCGTTGTTTTGTAAAGGGCCAAGGAGGGGATCGCCGGTGACCATATTGGAGGCGCCATCTGCACAACTGCCATCGGAGATCAGGTTGTTGGCATGGCGGTTAAACACCGGATTGTTGCTCGTTGCGCAATCGCCGCCTGCATTGACGCCAACAATAGTATTGGATATGCCCACTGAACCGCCGGACAAGGAGACGCCTCCGCCACTGCTAGCACTGTTGCCAACCCAGGTGTTATTGACGACAAAAATATAGCCGGAATAGTTTTCGATACCACCGCCGTTAACCGATGCGGTATTGCCCGACAAGGTGACGTTGTAGAGCCCCATCCCCCCCTGGTTGTTTTCGATTCCGCCACCGCCTAGGGCAGTATTGTTAGATAGCGTGACGTCAAACAAACTCGTCTGGCTAGTGTTGTAAATAGCACCGCCATAGCCCACTGCACTACTATTGGTAATGAGGCTGTTGTACAGCAGCGCTATGCCAGAATTATGAATAGCGCCACCGTCACGACTGGCGGAGTTTGAAGAAAGCCCACTATCTCGTAGGCGCAAGGTCTCGGTATTGTAAATCGCACCACCGAACGTGGCGCTATTACCACGAAAACGATAGCTGGAAAAAACGCCGTCAATGGATACTTCACCCCCGTTAAATATGGCGCCGCCCTGCTCAGTGGCAGTGTTGGAAGAAACACTAGGGTTACCGCCGACAATGGGATCGAGTATTAAATCGAATTCTCCCAAGTTATAAAGGCCTCCCCCCCTTTGCGCCGTATTGGCGGAAAGCCTTAAGTCCTGCAGGGAGATCGTCGCGTCAACGGCGTTGTAAATACCGCCGCCCATTTGGCCAGCAACGTTAGAAGACAGCGAGGGTCCACCACCAACCGTCACGACACTGCCGTTAACGTTAAAAATTCCGCCGCCGTTAATGCTAGCAGTGTTTTCGTCTACACCGCCGTCGAGTCTCAGCTCCTCTTGGAAAGTAACCACCCCCCCGTTATTGAAAATACCGCCGCCATTGGCTCCACTTTCGTTAGAGTCAACATTGACCAGGCCAATGGTGACATTGCCTTGCTGATTGTAGATACCGCCGCCATTACCCATTGCGGTGTTTTCAGAGACTTCTCCCCGCGCCGAGAAGTTGGTCGATTGGGTTTGTAGGATGACAGAACCGTAGTTGTTGAAGATCCCCCCACCTGCCGTGGCTTGGTTGTCTACTACCTGAGACCTAAGCAGTAATGCCTCGCCATAAAAATTCAGGACCCCGCCACCGTTTCCCCCGCTGGTATTGCCGCTGATCAGGCTATCCACAGCGGTCAAGTTTCCGACGTTGTATAGGCCACCGCCACCGGGTACCGAATGGCTTTGCGTGATGGTGACACCCGTCAATGTCAACGCATTACTTCGGAAATTGGCGATGGCACCGCCGAAGCCATCGGAATAACCATTGGTCAGCGTTAGGTCATTGAACGACACCGCTTCGGTTGTCTGAATGTTGGCGATTCGCGAAATATTTTGACCGGAGATCCTTGTCGGTCCTTGGAGAGTTACCTCCGAATTGATGATCAGCTCACCGTTTTCCAACAGATGCAGTGAAGTGGGCAAATCAAACTCGATGGTGTCCGCCCCCTGGCCGGAGACACAACCACCGGTAGCGGTATCAGTATTAGCAGCAGTGATTGCGTCGCGCAGCGTACATACCGCTGAAGATGAGTTGTCTAGGCGGGTTTCTACCACAATCGTTGCTGCGAAAACCGAGGTGTTAATGAGTGCTTGGGCAACCGCCAACGCGAGAGCTCGCCGATGAATCGGACCTCTTGCGCTTGCCGTTCCTTTTCTTTTCACTTTGGCCTTCGGTGACATCCCATTGCACTCCTATTGATACGGACAACTCTGCGAAAGCGCGGCACAATTGTGTTGTGCAACGGATTTGAAACCCGGCGAAAAGGCTCTGGAAAGGTGCCAATTACCGACCCATCAACGCAGACCTATCGGGACCTAGCGCCCCATATTTTCTGTCTTGACCCCACGTACAGAAAAACGGGTGAAATTGGCTCAACAAAAAAAATCTTTTGCCCCGTCACCACTGCAAAACTGTTGCCAGCTCACGCTGCATGGGGCGTTGGCTTGACGGCGACTGTGATCGTGACAAAAAAAGGCGCACCCCTGTGCGCCTTTTCTCTATCGGATCCGTTGATGCCTAATGGGCAGTAAAAACCTGATATTCAAGATGGCGCCCTGTATCGGCGTAATGTGTCAGGTGACGGTTATCAATCTGATCAACAAATCGGGCAAATAACTCGCGATTGCAGGTCTCACGTTCGCTAACGGAGTTAATGACCGAATGCCAACAGAACCGCCGCGTCCTGGTTTTTAGCTTTTTAAACAATTTTTCAACACCGGCCGGGCTGTCTAATAACGATTTTTCATACGTCACACGCAGGACGCCCTCTTGAGCCATGGCGGTGGTTAAACCCGTTAAAGCGAAGAGTAAAAACCCTGCCACTAGGATACTTTTGGTTTGAACTGCTGCGTTCTGATATTGCTTATGCATAGAGTGATCTCGCTAATTTTTGTTGCGTTGGTCCCACATACAGAAAAACCGTTGCAATGGGCTCAATCCCAATGATCTTTTTAGCGATGTCGTGAGAAAACCGATGGTTGTCCAGGGAATACGGTTTGCTGGTATTGAAAATACTTAGCGACTTTCCGCGGCCAAATTTGCCGCATCAATGGCGGATTGAATATCCGCAGCATTTTGCGTCTGTCCTAATTGTTGATAGATCGAAAGCAAGTCAGCGGCTGACTTTTGGGTTTCGATATGTTGATCGCCAAGTCTGTCGAGCTGGGTTTCGTAGGCTGATAGCATGAGCTGCTCAGCTTCCACCGGGTCAGAATCACGGATACAGTTGGCTAAGTTTCGTTGTCCTTTAGCCACCGAATTATGGGTAGGCAACGCGGCCAGCACTATTTCTAGACCTTCGCGAAGTTCTGATTGGGCTTTTGAACAACTGCCCTGGCGTATATAAAACGCCCCTAGGCCCAGCTTAGTAATACCAATATTAGGATGGCCGGGCCTTAACAGGTTGGCAAAAATCTCCAAGCTCCGTAGACGGCGTTTTTCCGATAGATCTATGTCGCCGTTGGCCTCAGCAAGCTGGGCTAAGCCGGACAATGCGAAGCCGACTTCCCGGTGGTCGGGGCCGAGAATCTCTTCGGCAATCCTCAACGCTCGCTGGTAACTTTCCTCAGCCTCAATGGTATTTCCCATAGCCCTTTGGGTCGCGCCTAAGTCCTGCAAAACCTGTGAGGTAAAGGCCTCCAACTCGCCATTGATTTTTAGCTGTTGGGTCACAGCTTGCTCAACCAATGCCAGTGATTCATCGTACTCACCCCGCTGGCGCAGTACATTGCCTAATCCAATCAGAGACATCGTGTGTTGGTCGGCCGACTCCGGGTGATGGCTAGCAAAAACCGGCAAAACCTGGCGATAGGTTTCCTCCGCAAGATCCAAGTCGCCAGCGTTGGTTGCCAATCTGGCGATCCGGAAACGGCTGTTGGCCAGGCCAAGGGGGTCATCAATGTGGAGGCGAATGGCGATGGACTGCTGACCCAATTCAACGGCCTTGTCCTGCTGTCCCTGGGCTGCCGCGATTCGCGATAGATTGATCAGCACATCAGCATAATCTGCACTTTGGGCACCCGCTAATTGTTCACGCAATAGCAACTCCTTGCCCCATAGTTCTTCCGCCAAGGCGTAGTTTCCTAACACGCTATAGATACTGGCGAAGGTATCGTTAAGATCCGCTTGCAACTGCGGTTGATCACCTAACTCCTGTTGAGCGCGCTGCGCTCCTGAACTCAATAAGTCCATGGCCGTCAGAGTCTCACCCTTTGAATTATTGGGGTGGGCCTGTTGAAACACAGTGACCAAAAAGTCTTTGGTGGCATCTGCCCGTGCCGTTTGTTCCACCAATGCCTGGTTTTGTTGTTTCTGCTTCCAAGCAAACCAAGCGACCCCCCCGCTCAAAGCAAGCACCAACGCCGCGATGACTGCCGAAAGCGCTACGGGCACTCGATGACGGCGAATAAACCGCGAGGCCGAGTAGGTAAAGGTATCGGGGCGCGCCATCACCGGCCGATGGGTCAAGTGACGTTGAATATCTTCAGCAAGGGCGCCTGCGGTTGCATAGCGTTCGCCAGTTTGGCGTTTGAGGGACTTGGCTAAGATGTTTTCCAAATCGCCGCTTAATCGGTCAACCAGGCTTTTCGCATTCAACTGGCGTTGGCGGGCAATCGTCTCCAGGTGGTCATGGGAATCAGCACTGGAGAGCAGCTGGTTTAAGCGGCGACTGGCTAGGGTTGCGTCTTCTTCGCTGAGTACTCGCAAGTTCTTGGGAATGTTGTCATTGCTTAACTTGTGAGCATCAACTCCTGCCAGCAACCAATAGAGCAACATGCCCAAACCGTACACATCGGTTCTTGTTGATACCGGCTGACCCAATAGCTGCTCCGGCGCGGCAAACTTTGGTGTAACTGGAAGGTGTGTGGTCAGCGGCTGAGGATTTTCCTCGTTTGATTCCCCAACGATTTTGGCGACGCCAAAATCCAGCAACTTCACTTGCCCAGATTCGGCCACCAGGATGTTTGCTGGCTTAATGTCTCGATGTAAGGTTAGATTCTGGTGAGCATGTTCAACTGCACTACAGACCTGCAAGAACAATCCCAGCCGCGCCTCAATGGATAAACAATTTTGATCAGCGTATTCATCAATCGGCCGGCCTTCGATGTGCTCCATGACAAAGTAAGGCGTGCCATTGTCGCTCATGCCGCCATCGAACAATTGGCAAATGTTCGGGTGGTCAAGCCCAGCGAGGATTTGCCGTTCGCGCAAGAATAACGCGGCTGACTGGGGTTCTGCTAACGCCGCTGGTAACACTTTGATGGCGACCTCTTGGTCGAATTGGCCATCACTTCGTGAAGCCAGATAAACCTCACCCATACCGCCGCGGCCCAGCAATCGGGTGGGTTGGTAATCGCCAATTTTCTCAGGCAACACGGGCTCTTCTTCCTCCAGCAACGTGTTGAAGCGGTCACCCAAACCTTCAAAGTAACTGCCAGCGGCATTCTGTTGGGACAACAAATTGTCGATCATTCGTCGATCTTCGTCAGCGCCGGCCAGTGCTCCATCCAAGTAGCGCTCACGTTCTGGCGAATCTAGCTGCAAGGCCTGCAGATAGATTTCTTCAAGTTCAGGCGTCACGGGCTTAACCTTTCATTCACGTTACTACTGCGGCTTGTCATGCTGCTCACCCAGCGTTTGATATAGCGCCGCCAGTGCGAGGGTCCAGTCGCGCTTCACCGTGGCCAGGGAAATTTCTAGTGCCTCGGCAATTTGCTCGTTGCCCAAACCACCAAAAACGCGGCACTCCACCACTCGACTGCGCCGCGGGTGCTGGACCTCTAGTTTTTCCAACGCCTCGTGCAGTTCTAATAGTTCCAGCAAGGTTGCACCTTTGCCGGACAGTTCTTTCGGGAGGGTTAGGTTGTCGGCGTTTCCGCCGCGCTTGGCGGCGCCGCTGTGTTCAGCATAGTTAACCAACACTTGACGCATCGCCTTGGCGGCTGTGGCAAAGAAGTGTTTTTTATTGCGCCAGCTGGGCGGCGACCGGTCGGCCAACTTCAAATAGGTTTCGTGAATCAGCGCGGTGGTATTGAGGGTATCGTTTCCCCGCCAGCGTCGTCGATGAGCCCGCGCAATGACCTTAAGCTCATCATAAATGGACTGAAACAAAGCCTGCTGATCTGCGGGATCAATTCCAGCAACCGGCCCATCGTTTGTCTCACTCATCATGCGCTCTCCCTGCAAAATAAAACAGCGGTGCTCGCAGCTTTCTGCCAGGTCAGGGATTTGCTGGCTTAAGCACTGAGCCTTCGAGCTTAGCAGGTCTATCCTGCCTCGCTCTATCAGAACTTATTTAGTAATACACAAGTTAACTTACGGGATCTAGGAAAGCGGAGGGATTGGATCGGGTGTGGCGAAAACTGCAGGGATCTGGAGACCGGTGAAGTCCGGGCTGCCATTGATGCAGCCCGGACGTTAGCGAATATCAGGGTCTAACTAAGGTGAACGTGTAATTACCACTACCTGAATAGGAATAGACTCGCCAGTAATAAAATCCAGCGGCACCGTTATAGGTGATCGATTCATTGGAGCTTGACGACTGGGAGACTCGGACGCGGGTCCAACTGCCAGTCCAGCGATATAGCGCCAAATCAAAGTCAGCGTTGGAGGGCCCAACCAGGGTACCAATATGCTGACCTGCTCCGCTTTGATAATAGGTTCCGCCAGGCTGTACATCACGATCGTTGCGACCTGACAGGCTGCCCGTGTAGGTCTCGCCGCCGCCCCCCGGCGGTGTGGTGTCGGGATCCAGCCATTCCTCAACCTGGTCAAAATAACCAGCTAGGGCGCCATCAACCGTTGCGTTTCGACTGTCACACACGTCAGAAGGGTTGGGGCCGCAAGCACCCGACAACTGCCCGACCACCTGCCCCGATGCGTTTAACACCGGTGAACCGCTAGATCCCCCTTCGGTGGCTCCAATGGCGTCAGTGGAATAAATCCAGTTGCCTCTGGGCCAGGAACCACAGGTGCCAATACTGGTGCTCACATCGTGGCGGGAATAGGCCTGGGGAGCGCCTTTAGGATGACTGATTCGAAACAAATCTTGGCCATTGCTGTTAGCAACCGATGAAGCTGTCCAACCCAGAAACGTGGTGCCTGAGGGCGCATTTTGATTGAGGCGCAGCAGGGTGTAATCACCGGTGGCGCTGGTGCTTAGCAAGGTTGCGCCGTTAGTTCGAGGAACCGCCCCATTCGGGTTATAACAACTCCCGCCGCAGCCGGCGCCAAACTGCCAGAAGGCTTCCATACTGTTGGCTTCCGCGTTGCTGCTAATGCAGTGGTTGGCAGTGAGAAAATACGGCGTTTGGGTGGAACTGTCGGTGTCATTAATTAATCCACCGCTGCAAATAAACGAACTACCACCGCTCACAAATTGAATATGCGCCACACCATCTTTGGTGTTTTCCATTTGCGCCCAATCAGAATTGTTATAGCAACCGCCATTTTCCACACAGCTGTCGTTGAAGCTGCAAAAGGCCTTTTCTGCCGATGGGCTTAACGCGCTCGCCACCTGAAAACGAGGTCCGATATGGGCGACCCGGGCAATGGTGAAGTTGAGGAGGTTTGCGCTCTGAGATTTTACGGAATCGTCGAAGGACAAACGCACAAAGGCTTCATCACCGGTAATCGTATGAGTCCAAAAATCCCCAGATTTATTCAATCCATCCAAGGTGTAAGGGCCGTACGCCTCGCCGGTTAAATTGTAGATGGCCAGGGATGCGCCTTCCGGCAGATGAACATTGGTGAGGTTCAATCGAAGTGCGGTGGCTCCCGGTGATCGAACACCGGCTGTCCAAGCACTTTGCGACCCTTCAATTTTCACCACGCCGCCTGAAATAGCTTGTCCGGATTTCAATGCCGTTCGAGATAACGATCCTAGGTCTACCTTATGGCTTAGGTCGCGAACCTTGCCCGACTCCAACGCCCTGGCTGCGCTACTGCGCTCATCACACGCCACCACACACTGCGCTTCCCCTATGTCGATTTTGTCCTGGTGAGACAGAGAGATCTGCAGCATCTCTGTGGCCCCAATATCTGGGTGAGTGGCCAATAGTTGATCAAATAGCTCGGCCTGCAAGGCCTTTTGCTGGTCCTTGTTTTCCAGCGCGGGTTCAGTGAAGGTTTGTGGCGCCGAAATGTCGACCTGAGCCACGGAAACGCTACTGACTAGTGCAGCGGCAACGAAAAACGATCGTTTCATACAATTCCCCAATCAAGTGGGGCGGCGCCCGGCAGGACGCAGCACCCGTGAGCGCGTCGTCCTTGAGCTGATGTGTCCTTGAGGGCCAGGCTTTGGACCTGACTTGACGGAAACTATACGGATTAAATCACGGTAAACAGCAAAATATGTCACATACTTCGGACATTTTATCTGTTAACCGGGTTCGAGGTTCTGACAAAGCAGACCTCACAATAGCCAATCGGGCACTGCCTTTACCGGCCAATTAACGGTCTGGATGGCGCTCCACCAGGGTCAAGATGTCATACAAGGCAACAGCCTCGGACTCCTGGTTGGTGACCTCCACGGCCCAGCGCACCACCCCTTGGGGAACGTCATCGGGCTCGCGCTGTTCTTTCTTGATTTTTTGTTTAACGGTGATGGTCACCTGGATGGTGTCACCAATGCCTACCGGCTCAATAAAACGCAGGTTATCCAGCCCGTAGTTAGCCAGTACCGGGCCGGGTGCTGGATCCACAAACATCCCCGCCGCCGCGGATATCACAAAATAGCCATGGGCCACTCGCCGTCCAAAAATGGGCGATGCCTTCGCTGCTGCATCGTCGAAATGAGCATAAAAATGGTCACCGGACAGACAGCCGAAATTGACAATGTCCGCTTCGGTAATGGTGCGTCGGTGGGTAGTTAAAGATTCACCAATTTCCAGTTCATCAAAATATTTGCGGAAGGGGTGTACCGGATCATTCTTAACCGCCGCACCGGGTACGTATTCATTGGTGATGTGCATCAAGGTGGTGGGTGACCCCTGCAACGCCGTGCGACGCAAATAGTGTTTAACCGCCCGCGCACCTCCTAACTCCTCGCCCCCCCCGGCACGCCCAGGGCCACCATGGACCAGCGATGGCATCGGTGAACCGTGGCCGGTAGACGCCGCGGCACAGTCTCGATTGATGATCAGCATCCTTCCATGATGGGCTGCGGTGCCCAGAATTAGTTCTCGCGCCTCAGCGTTATCAAAGGTAAAAACCGAACCCACTAACGACCCTCTTCCCCGGCGGGCAATCTCCACCGCTTCCGCATTGCCCTGGTAGGGCATCAAGGTACTGACCGGACCAAAGGGCTCGATGGCGTGGGGGCCTGCCATGGTTGCCAATGGGCTTTCACAGGCCAGCAAGGTGGCGGGGAAAAAGGCGCCAGCTTTAGCATCAGCCTCGGTGACTGAAAACTCTCGGTGGCCGCCATGGACTACCTCACAACCCTCAGCGGTTAACGCTTCCACCGCGGCCCACACGTCAGCACGCTGATCATTACCCACCAGGGGACCCATTCTCACGCCCTTCACTGAGGGATCACCCAGCACCGTTTTGTCCAATCGAGCAGCGATCGCCTGCTGCACAGCGTCCTGATACGCCGACGGCACAATCGCTCGGCGAATTGCGGTACATTTCTGCCCGGCTTTCACCGTCATTTCTCTGACCACCTCTTTGACGAAGAGATCAAATTCCTGGGTACCCGGCTCCGCTGACTGACCCAGGATGCAGCAATTAAGGGAGTCGGCTTCCATGTTAAATGGGATAGACCGGGCAAGAATATTGGGGTGTGCGCGCAGTTTCACCCCGGTACTGGCCGAACCGGTAAAGGTGACCACATCTTGCTCTTCCAGGTGATCCAACAGGTCGCCGGTACTGCCGCTGATGAGTTGAATCGCCCCTTCCGGGAACAGCTTTGACGCAACGATCTCCTGCACCATGGCTTCGGTCAGATAGGAGGTTACGGTGGCCGGCTTCACCACCACTGGCATTCCAGCGGCCAGTGAGGGGGCAATTTTTTCTAGCATGCCCCAACAAGGAAAATTGAAGGCGTTAATGTGCACTGCCACCCCTTCCCGAGGACTGAGCATATGGCGGCCAACAAAACTCCCGTCCTGAGAAAGTGGCTCAACCCCACCTTCAACCATCACCGTATCGTTGGGAAATTCTCGGCGCACAATGGAGGAGTAGGCAAACAAGGTACCGATTCCACCCTCAATATCCACCCAACCATCGGCTCGCGTTGCGCCTGTCCAGGCCGACACCTCATAGAATTTCTCTTTCTTCTCTAGCAGATGTTTGGCCAATGCTTTCAGCGCCAATGCTCGGTCGTGAAAGGTCATCTTGCGCAAATTTGCGCCGCCGGTGTCCCGAGCAAAACGCACAACTTCGGCAAAGTCGATGCCGGCTGACGATACCTGGGCAACGGCAGCACCGGTCACCGCATTGTGAACAGTAACGCCCTCTTCATCGCTGCGGTGCCAGCCACCGTTAACGTAACTTGCAAGCTTCATGGCATAGATTCCTTAAGTCGGTTTGAATTGATACCGAGAGATATCCATTCGGGGGCGATCAGGCTCAGCCTCAGATAATGGCTGTACTTCAGCCAGGTCGGTAAGACACAGCTTCGCCAGTCCCTGGTATTCAGCGGTACCCGCAGATTTCCATTGGCGCTCTTGCGGGGAAACTTCACGTAACACTTTGGCTGGGGTACCCACAGCCAAATGCCCAGCAGGCAGCTTGAACTTTGCCGGTACAAAGGCGCAGGCACCGACAAACGCACCAGGACCAATTTCTGCCTCGTCCATCACCACCGCATTCATCCCGACCAACGCGTCTTCACCAACCAAGCAACCGTGCAGTACCGCGCCATGGCCAATATGCCCGTCGGTTTCGATGATCACATCTTGACCCGGAAACGCGTGCATCACGCAGGTGTCTTGCACATTGCAGCCCGGACCAAGAACCACTCGACCAAAATCGCCGCGCAAACTGGCACAGGGTCCAACGTAGGCACCTTCAGCTACCAATACATCACCAATCAGCACGGCTGTGGGATGCACAAACGCCGAGGGGTGAACCACCGGCGTTAAGCCATTAAAGCGATAGACCGGCATCAACCACGCACCATCGCTATCGGTTTACTGAACATTGCCATCCACATCCATGATTTGAATGTCGCCTAATTCCAACGCTCTAATCTTTTCCTCAATTTTCTCCCGGTCACCCACCACTACCCACAACATTTGGTCAGGGGTCAGGGTGCTGCGGGCCGCATCGGTGACCTGCTGATCGGACAAGCCGCGCACTTTGCTAGCGTAGGTGTCCCAGTAATCATCTGGCAAGCCAAAGCGAACCATCTCTGCCAGTGACCCGGCCACCGCGTTGGCCGTTTCCCAGCGCCCAGCCAGAGTCAAACTATTTTTGTCTCGGGCCCGAGCAGTCTCTTCGGCCAAGGGTGGGCGTTCTCCTCGAATGGCTGAGACTTCGCTATAAATTTCCGCCATCGACTCGGCCGTTTTGTCCGTTTGCACCGGCGCAAAAGTTAAGAATGGACGCTGGCCTCGCGCGTCGACCACCGTGCTTCGCACGCCGTAAGACCAGTGTTTATCCTCGCGCAAATTCATATTCAGACGAGCGTTAAAGCTCCCACCCAAAACCTCATTCATTGCCTCAATGGCGATTTCGTTAGGGTTGTTTTTAGCTGGAGCGATGTGTCCGGCGAAAATCATTGACTGCTCTGAATCTGGTCGATCCACCAGGTATACCGTTGAGCGGGCCTTGGGGGTGACAAAATCGATGTTCTTTTGCGGCACCTCACCGGCTTTCCAACCTTTAAATCGCCGTTCCAACATGGGTTGAATTTCTTCAAAGCTCGTATCGCCAACTACCAGCAGGGTGGCATTGTTTGGTTTGAACCAGGTGCTATGAAAGTCTCTCAGATTATCCGTGGTCAGAGCACTGACGGTGTCTTCATACCCGCTGCCGGAAAATGGCAGGCCATAGGCATGGTCACCGCCATAAAGCAGCTTTGGAAATAGCCGAAGGGCCATACTCATGGGCCGCACTTTTTCCTGAGCTATTCCTGCTAACTGGAGCTTGCGCAGGCGCTCAAGCTCGTTGTCGGGAAAGGCTGGGTTGAGGACCACGTCAGCAAAAATATCGAGGGTGTCACTGAGGTTTTCTTTCAGCGCTGATACCCGCACCGTTGAGACATCAAGATTGGAACCGCTGGAAAGCGTTGCCCCCAAATCTTTCAACTCATCACTGATCTCCAGCGCTGACCGGTTACGAGTGCCTTCATCGAGCATCGACATGGCCAAATTTGCGGTACCTGGCGAGGCCAGTTGATCGGCCGCATAGCCCGCATTAACCATAAGCTGCATGTTTACCACTGGCACCGCGCTGCGCTGCGCCACAATCACCTTTAAGCCGTTGGAAAGTTCGTTGCGAACAAAGTTGTCAAAGTCCACTGGTGGCGGCGACCCTACCTCCGGCAGCTTGCTTCGATCAACGGTATTTTCGGCGACGGAAAAGTCGGGAAATGGGAGCACGTCGATAACGTACTGACCTCGGCCCATCCAACGATTGGCCGCAAATTTCAACTCGTTTCGGGTGGCCGAATCCCAACCTGACAAGGTGCGCTTAAATGCCCCCGGATCACCCAGATAAACCTGGTTTCTGGCCAGGATGTCAGACTTTCCACCAAAGCCACCCACCCGCTCCATGCCTCGTACAAAACGTGCTCGGCGGGTAGTGCGAATTCGGTCTAACTCTTCCTGTGTTGGTCCATCTTTCAAAAATCGGGCGAGCTCCTCCTCAATGGCGCGATCAATATCCGCCAAATCCTGACCCGGTAAGGCCGTGGCAATCACGCCAAATATTCCGGCAATTTCAAGCGGCAAAGAAAATGACGAGACATCGGAAGCGATTTGCTCGTCATACACCAATCGCTTATACAGCCGTGAGGTTTTACCCTCACTTAAGATGCCAGACACCAGGTCAAGGTGGTTGGCTTCGATGTTGCCGATTTCCGGCATCATCCAGATTTTATAAGTTCGGGCCTGGGGCACTCTATCCTGCATCACCTGCCGGTGAGTGCCTTTCAAATCAGGGATCCAAGTGTCCTGACGGGTCAGCGGCGGACCGCTGGGGATATAGCCAAAGTAGTGCTCAACCCGTTCTTTAACCTGCAGCGGATCAACATCACCAGCCACCACTATTGTCGCGTTGGCCGCGCCGTAGTATTGCTTAAACCAGTTGTGTACATCGTCAAGGGAGGCGGCTTCCAGGTCCTCCATATAACCGATCACCGACCAAGAATAAGGGTGGCCCTTGGGAAACATATTTTTAAACGCGGTGATAAAAACTTTTCCGTAGGGCTGATTTTCACCCTGACGCTTTTCGTTCTGCACCACACCGCGTTGCTCGTCCAGACGCGCCTGGTCAATCACTCCAAGCAAATGGCCCATCCGATCCGACTCCATCCACAGAGCCATATCCAACGCATTCTTCGGTACAACCTGAAAATAGTTCGTCCGATCAAAGTTGGTAGTGCCATTCATTCCGGTGGCGCCGACCCGGTCGTAGGGGCCGAAATACTCATCGTTATAGTTTTCGCTACCGTTGAACATTAAATGTTCAAACAGATGGGCAAACCCGGTTTTGCCTTCCAGCTCATTTTTTGAGCCCACGTGATACCAAAGATTCACAGCCACTACTGGCGCCTTTCGATCGGTGTGGACAATGAGCGTGAGGCCATTGTCCAAAACGTATTTCTCGAACGGGATATCAAGCTCATTGGCGCTGGTGACCAACGGGGTGAGTAGAAGGGTGGCGAGCGTCAGGCTGACAAGCAGCCTTAGAAACCAGGTTGTCATGATGGGAGCCTCCAGTGGTGATGGCGATACGCTAACAGCAGACACAGTGGGTCCCATGTGGCCTTAGTCAGGCGCTCGCAACCCGTCACTGTAACGCTCACCCACTTAATGATACAGAAAACTTTGATTTTTGAATTTTTTTGTATCATATTAGAGGTGACTAAAGGACGCAATGATCATGAACAGTAATTTTCCGGGCTCCACAGAGCAATTGACCACCGAATTTGATGCGCGGGTCGCCGACGATGTGAAGATTGAACCCAAGGACTGGATGCCGGCGGCCTATCGCAAGACGCTAATCCGCCAAATCAGTCAGCATGCCCATTCCGAGATCATCGGAATGCAGCCCGAAGGAAACTGGATTACCCGCGCTCCCTCCTTAAGGCGCAAGGCGGTGTTGATGGCCAAAGTCCAAGACGAAGCAGGACACGGTCTTTACCTGTATAGCGCCGCCGAAACCCTAGGCATGAGTCGCGATCAAATGATTGCCGACCTGCAAAGCGGCAAAGCCAAATACTCCAGTATCTTTAACTACCCTACCCTGACCTGGGCCGACATTGGCGCCGTTGGTTGGCTGGTTGATGGCGCTGCAATCATTAACCAAGTGCCGATCTGTCGTTGCTCCTATGGCCCCTATGCCCGAGGCATGGTGCGAATTTGTAAAGAAGAGAGTTTTCATCAGCGCCAGGGATTTGAAATTATGCTGACCCTGGCCCGCGGCAACCAAGCCCAACGGGAAATGGCCCAGGATGCATTGAATCGATGGTGGTGGCCCTCCCTAATGATGTTTGGGCCACCGGATGCTGAGTCCGCCAATACCGCTCAGTCCATGGCTTGGCGAATCAAACGCCATACCAACGATGAACTCAGACAGAAGTTTGTCGACCAGACCGTACCCCAGGCGGACTATCTTGGCCTCAAGGTGCCCGACAAAGATCTGCGCTGGAATAAGCAAACCGGTGCCTATGAGTTCGGCGAAATCGACTGGGATGAGTTTTGGCGAGTGGTTAAGGGTAATGGCATGTGTAACCGAGACCGGATTGCGAAACACGTGGCCGCCCATGAGGACGGCGCCTGGGTGCGGGAAGCGGCCAAGGCTCACGCTAAACGACAGGCTACGCGCCAGGAGGCGGCGTGATGACGGATACCACCCAACCGCTGTTTGAAATTTTTATCCGCTCTCGCCGCGGCCTTGATCATAAACATGTAGGCAGCCTGCACGCTCAGGACCACCAAGCCGCCTTAGGCTACGCGCGCGACGTGTATACCCGGCGCAGTGAAGGGGTCAGCATCTGGGTGGTGAAATCCGAAGATATTGTGGCCAGCCAAGAGGACGAAGCATCCGCGTTCTACGATCCTAGCGACGATAAAGTGTATCGGCACGCCTCCTTCTACGATGTGCCGGACGAAGTGAAACACATGTAATGGATAACCCAATCAATACTGACGTCTTTGAATATGCACTGCGCCTGGGTGATGACGCCCTGACCCTGGGGCACCGGTTATCGGAATGGACCGCCAAAGCGCCCTTTCTTGAGGAAGACATTGCCCTTGGCAATATTGCCTTAGATTATGTTGGCCGGGCGAGATTGCTGCTGACTTACGCCGGCGAGGTGGAAGGTGAGGGACGAGACGAAGATCAGCTGGCCTATTTGCGCGACACTCGCCAATACCGCAACTTGCTAATTTGCGAGCTGCCCATTGGCAACTTCGCTGACACCATGGCGCGGCAATTGTTGATTGATGCCTTCGAAGTCCCCTACTTCCATGCTTTGTCAGAAAGTACCGACGCCACGATCGCGGGCATTGCGGGCAAAGCCGTCAAAGAAGCGAAGTATCATCTGCGCCATTCCGCAGGCTGGGTTGTGCGCCTGGGTGATGGCACGAACGAGTCGCGGGCCAAAATCACCCAAGCCTTTAACGACGTCTGGGGCTATGCCGCTGAGATGTTTGTGACCGACCCTCTAGAAGCCCGGTTAGTTGACGCAGGTATTGCCATTGAACGCGAACCGTTGCAGGCGCTTTGGCAGGGCGAGGTCGAATCAGTATTGAGTAAAGCCACACTGGAATTGCCGCAGGCGAGCTGGCAAGTGGACGGCGGTCGCCGGGGCGAACACACCGAACACCTAGGCCACTTATTGGCCCAACTGCAATTTATGCAACGGGCTTACCCGGGACTGCAATGGTAGCGGGCATGGATGAACATTTTTCCGACCTCAAAGCCAAACTCGATGCTTTGTGTGACCCGGAAATTCCGGTGTTAACCCTCAATGACCTGGGCGTTATTCGCGATGTTCAACGGTCTGCTGGCCAAGTGGTGGTCACCATGACCCCTACCTACAGTGGCTGTCCGGCCATGGATGCCATGACCCAGGCTGTACGGGAGGTACTGAATGCCAGCCCCTTTGAGGGCCAGGTGAAAACGGTCTTCAATCCACCCTGGACAACCGATTGGCTAACTGACTCGGGCCGCAAAAAGCTCAAGCAATATGGCATTGCACCGCCTGTGGGCAGGGCAGCGGAGGAACCGTCAAACGGCCATGATGAGCGCCAAGTTGCCTGTCCACGCTGCGATAGCCTAAATACTCGGGTGGTCAGTCAGTTTGGCTCAACCGCGTGTAAAGCGCTGCATCAGTGTCAGACCTGCCTCGAACCTTTTGATTACTTTAAATGTCATTAAACACACAGTTTTATCCATTAACCGTTGCCGCCGTCACCCCGGACACCGACGACTCAGTGTGCGTCACTTTCCGCTTGCCTGACGAACTAAAAACGATCTTTGCGTTTACCCAAGGCCAACACCTAACACTGCGCAAGTCACTGGACGGCGAAGAGCTGCGCCGCAACTACTCTCTTTGCTCTGCGGTTGGTGGAACACTGACAGTGGCGATTCGCCGAGTGGCTGACGGCCGATTTTCCAGCTGGGCCAACGAGCAGCTGAAACCCGGCGACATTCTCGACGTCATGCCTCCCCAAGGACGGTTCTTTACCGAGCTCAGCGAGCAGCAACGCAAGACCTACCTGGCTCTGGCCGCCGGCAGTGGAATCACCCCTATTGCCTCGCTTATCGCCACCACCTTGGCCACCGAGCCTGAAAGCCAATTCACCCTGGTTTACGGCAATCGACGCACTGACACCATCATGCTGCGCCAGCAATTGGAACATCTGAAAAACCGTTACCCAGACCGCCTTCAGTTAATCCATATACTCAGTCGGGAAGCCCGGGATGTTGATTTACTCAATGGGCGTATCGACCAGAAAAAGCTGGCGGAGCTGGCGGAAAAACTGCTGGACCTAAACCACACCGACGAGGTGTTCCTGTGCGGCCCCGAGGCGATGATTTTAGATCTACGCCAATGGTTACAATCCAACGGTGGGCTGGCCCAAGAACAAATCCACATAGAACTGTTTGGGACGGAAAATGCCAAAACCCGAACGGAAATACCGCTGGATGCAGGCCCAACTCGACAGGTCAGCATTATTTCTGATCGACGTCGTATTGAGTTAGAAATTCCCTCCCAGGGCCAATCCATCCTTGACGCCGCTTTGGCCGCTGGCGCCGACCTGCCCTTCGCCTGCAAAGGCGGGGTTTGCTGTACCTGCCGAGCCAAAGTGATTGAAGGCGAAGTCAGCATGGACGTCAATTACGCCTTGGAACCTAATGAGATCGAAGCGGGGTTTGTGCTTACCTGCCAAGCGCATCCCATCACCGACAAGGTTGTGGTGGACTTCGACCATATCTAAGGGGCTCTGGCAATATCCGCTGCAGTTTAGGCGTTCGCTTAATACTCTACTGACGCGGTGGTGGATTTCGACTTCGGGACGGCAATGAAGGGCATAGCCCCTGTGAAGGAATGGCTCCCTGCGGTCCGCTTTACTTCCGTCACAGGGGCTATGCCCTTCATTGCCTTCAATCGGGGTTTGTTTGTGTTTTTGTGTTTAGAATATTTTTGCTAGTAGCCAAAATGGCAAGATCATTAGTCCGAGCAAAAGCAAGGCTATGGCTACTATAGTGGCGGCGGCCAGCAGATTTTGCTGGGCGGACTGTGGGGCTTTTTCTTCCTGCTCGAGGGTATCTAACAGCAATCGGACATTTCTGTGATTGGCCTGAAAACCGATATCTAACAGGTCGCCGAAAATCGGCACGATTCCGACCAAGGCATCCACCAGAAGATTGGCGAACATCTTCGTGCGTACCGCCAGGGGAAGCTTGAACTGAAATGATTGGGCAATGATGGCGCCACCTAGCAGCGCGCTGGCGCCGTCGCCGATGCCGGGAATCAGACCGATCAAACCATCCAAGCCGAATTTGATTTGGGTGCCCGGCACGTTCATCGAACGATCGAGTAGCCAAGCCAGTTTTCGAATCCGCTTAAGCGCGCGAGTTTGTGCTTGGGAGTATGGTGGCCTCTGGTTCATTTACCTAGGCTACACCGACTGGGAGGGTTGCTCTAGACGGGTGTTGAAAAAAACCATCCTTGGCGCTTTCAACTTCGAGAACGAAAAATATCATTTTCCGTTCTCTCACATTTTCAATGGCTTGCCGTCACTGAAAATGTCGGCCCATCCATGTGCCGAGTTGGGATACGTTGATTTACGATTTTTTGAACAGGGTGCTCGCTCTTTGTTTTACTCGAAGCCTGAGAAAAAGATCATGCCCGGGGGTTGGCCGAATAGTTCAATACCTGGAATGAAATCAAAAGCATCAACGGGACCTAGGCTAACGGGGCCCACGGATTCTAAATCGGCGGCAAAAAAATTCAGCACGACGTTGTTGCTTGAGCCTACGACCATTCCAAACTCGCCGGTTGCTGGGCTACTGAATGCGACGCTATTTTGGTTACTGAAAATGTAGGCACCATTAATTGATCGCCCATTGCGGATGTCGCGAACGCTGCCTTCCAAATTGGATAAGGCAAAACAAAATCCGAGTTCGGTGATGACCAATTCAAACCGGTATTCAACCGCTCCTGAGTTACGACAATTTCTTAACCGATAAAATGTGCGAAAGTCGCTTCTGTTGATCTGAGAATCGTTCAACAGCTCAATAGTACTGCTACCCCGCGGCGCATTCGCGCAGGACTGCAAAACCACTGGCGCCACCGATGAATCAATCACCGAGGTCCTGGGAAAACCCAAAACCTCGACCTGAAGGTTTGTCGCTGCATTGCTGCCTACAGGGATAATCCTAAGCTCGCCCCGGACCTGGCAAAAAGGATATTCATCGCCATAAAAAATCATCCAGTCCAGATCTTGGCTGCCATCAAGCGATCGTCCGGAAATGCGCCAGCCCTCATCGCGCTCAATTAAGTTATCTGAGGGAACCGTGAAATCCGGCACCCCACCATTCATTCCTGCGCCGAGGAAGGGTAGAGCGTCATCGGGTTCTATTGGGTCTGTCTGAGCCACCGCATCCGCAACGGAAGCAATGACAGATAGACCCAACAACATTGGCATCACGAACCTAAACATACTCCAAGCCTCTGTCGACGAAAGTCCTGACTCAAGAAAACTTTCGTTACAGGGCAAAGCTAGACCCCAGCGCTTTCGACAAACCCGGGGCCGTTCCAGGGGGGCAGATCAAATTTGCTGGCCTCCTTTAGCTTGAACCAGCGAGCTGTGCCCCAGACTCCTGGCCACTGGTGGCCGGCGCAAGTAGCAGATAGAGCAAGGGACCAAACGAGCCAAGAAATAAGGTGATCAAGGCAAAGCCCCAGAAGTTTCGGCCCTTTACCTGGGCATCGCGATACATCCAGATGAGAATTAGCAACATGCCGATGACCAGGTCGGCAAATACCTGCCAACCTGCTGGGCTGGGTAGGTGATACTCAAAAATCCCCACATAACCCACCGTCCAAACGGCGTAGGTGCTCAGCAGCGCAAAGGGGATAAGAAGGATCAGACTCAATCGTTTCATTGGGGTCATGGGGTTTTTCTCCAGTGGACACAGCCCTATCATTGGCGAAGCTGGTAACCCCAGCAATGACCTCAGAGGTTATTGCCATAGGTCATGAAGACACGGAAAATCGGGCAAAATCTCCGCGGACACAACAATGAAGACCCTTTCACCTCAGCGCCCTGGCCCAGCCCAGTTTGGCGTCAACCTAAAACGCTGGCGAACCTTGCGCCGGCTGTCCCAGTTGGATTTAAGTTTGTCGGCGAACATCTCTCAGCGCCATTTGAGCTGGCTGGAAACCGGGCGCAGTCAACCCAGCCGAGCGATGGTGCTGCAGTTGGCCGAAGTGCTGGAGGTGCCACTGCGAAGTCGCAATGAGCTGCTCGACGCTGCCGGTTTCGCGAGCATGTATCCTCAACAAGGCCTTGAAGCCGATGCGATGCAGGCCGTTCGCCAGGCGCTGCGACGCATGCTGGATCAACAGCTGCCCTACCCTGGTTTAGTGGTGGACCGAGAGTGGAACGTCATGATGACCAATGCCTGCGCGGACGCTTTATTGCAGGCGGCAGGGGCCGATGATCTTTGGCAAGCCAGCGGCAGTGATGAGGGGCAAAGAAACCTCGCTCTGTTGACTTTGCATCCCGCTGGGCTGCGGCCCATGTTAGCCAATTGGAACCAAGCGGCCCACGCGTTTGTGCAGCGACTTCGAGCCGACCTAAGCCGCTCCCCCGATGAATCCCTGCGACAAAAAACCGAAGCGCTAATCGCGTTGGCCGGGGATATTCCTGAGCCGGAACTACCAGGTGCGCCGCTGTTACCCATGTTGACTCTGGATTTACGCTTGGGCGATCAACTCCTGCGAATGTTCAGCGTGATCTCCACCTTTGGCACGCCCCAGGATGTGACCACCGACGAACTGCGTATCGAGACGTTTTTCCCCGTGGACGACACCAGCGAGCAGATTTTTCGAAGCTTTTGCCCAGACTAAACGGGCGGCCTAGGGCCTAATCCAAGGATGGCGGGCGCCAACCAAACAGGCGTTTGGTCTGCATGGCCTGATCGTTACTAAAAAGGGATGCACTGGGATTAGGGCTGGCAAACCGAGCCCCCGAGGCGCGGGATTCCAGTAGCACCCAGTTGGCCCGTTCCACTCGCTTTTTGCTATAGGCAGATAGCGCTTGAGACACCTCTGAGTGCTGATTTAGGGCGTGAATCATCTCGGCCGCATCTTCAAGGGCCATGGAGGCACCCTGGCCTAAAAAAGGCAACATAGGATGGGCGGCGTCACCCAGCAAAGCCACCCGACCGTCTTGCCAGCGGGACAACGGCTCTCGATCGAACAATGCCCATTTGTAGCAGCCATCCTGGGGCAGTGCATCAATCACCGTTTGCACGGTGTCATGAAACCCCTCATAGGCCTGTCGGATTTCGCTAACGCTAGCCTTTTGCCGCCAGCCCTCGTCGGTCCAATCGCTATCGCCAGCAAACATCACGCAGTTCAACAAACGACCACTGTCCAGGGGGTAAAAGACAAAATTGCGTTCCTGGCCAATCCAGACCTGAGATGTTGGCTCAGCAAAGCTGGCCGCCAATCGTTCCATGGGGATCAACGCCCGCCAAGCGATATAGCGGGTAAAACGCGCGGCAAGTTGACCATGGATGGTGGCGCGGATATTGGACTTTAGACCATCGGCGCCAATGAGCACCTGAGCTTGCTGTGAGGATTGGTCCTCAAACTTAAGGATTACTCTATCAGGGGTTTGTTCAAATGCCAGAACCCGAGAACCGGTGACCAAACAATGGGGATCTAACTGACGAACTTCCTGTGCCAGTAACTCGTAAAGAGCCGCTCTTGGGGTCTGAAAATAGTAATCACCGAAGTGTTCTCGTACCGCCTCCCCGTAAGGAATGACTGACAACTGCTCGCCTGTGCGACCGTTATAAATGCAGCCTCGCTGCGGCAAGTCAGATATCTGCAAAAGCTGATCACGCAATCCCAGGGCATCAAGGACCGCGGCGGCGTTTGGCGCAATGGATAACCCGGCTCCCGATTCCGCGGGGTTTTCCCACTGCTCAAACACCCGTACTTTATGTCCGGCCTTGAGCAAACCCAGCGCCGTCGCCAGGCCGCCGATCCCGCCACCGGCAATCGCGATGTCGTGGGTTGACCGACTCAGAGCGCGGGCATCCCTAGCGTGTCCGGGTTAAGCAGGCCCGTTGGGTCTGTGACTTTTCGAATGGACTGAATCATATTCTGGGTCAGAGGATCCAGGCTGTCCCAGTAGGGATAGGCTTTACCGATTTGGAAATGGCCAGCATTGTGGGCCTGGTAAAGGGCAATTAACTCTTGGCGCAACTGACCGATGTACTCCCGCGCCTCAAGGTTTTCTGGATAGGTGGGCAGATTTTTAAGGTAATCAGCATCCACCGCTGTGTTGTGATAAATGCTCCTGGCGTCTTCCCAGTAAATGGCGATCTCGTACAGAAAGCCGGCAGACCCAACGTTTTCGAACATACCGCCAGTCCAGATTCCGTATTGAGCGAACTGTTCGGCCCGCTCCTCAACAAAGGCATCAAAGGCAACGTGAAATGGCAGCACGTCTTCATGGGCCAAAATGCCATGCAGCGGCGCCCAACGCTCACCCTTAGGGCCAAGGGTGGCGAACAGCGGCGCAAACGGCATACCCTGCACAACCGTAGGCACGGTGTTGGGAATTTCCTGCGCCACTTCAGCCATCACCCGTCGCAGCTCCTGAGCTTTTGCTTCGGCATGTTTTTTATCCACCCCATCAATCAGGTAGTGACAGGAGTATTCGGCATCTTTCAACGCGCGGTCACCGGCCATGCCCATTTTGGCCAACTGGGCGACGCCACTGGCCATGGAGCGGGCATTTTTTAGGACCGACAGCGCGATAGCGGTTTTACGTCCTGCCCGCTCTTCCCGGGCAATCTGTCCCTGGGAGAGGGATGCCGACAGGGCAAAGTGTTCATCATCCAGGCCCGCGATGGATGCCGCCGTCATGCCCCCATGCATTGCGGCAAAATTCTGAAACGAAAACGACAGCGCTTCAAAGGCTGGTCGCAGACTGATGAGGGGCAAGGTGACTGTGACTTTGACACCCAGCGCGCCACAGTCGCCACAAAACAGCCCCGTGGTATCGGGCCCGTAACTGCGAGAAATTGGCTTGGTACCGGCGGCAGCAGAACCGGTGTGGAACGTCTCACCGCTGCTGGTGGCTATTTCCATACTCAGCACCGATGCACCAGAAACGCCGTAAGCCCCGGTTCCATGGCTAATGGAATTTTGGCTAATGCTGCCAGCTACTGTGGCCGCAATGCCGGAAAAAGGTCCCCAGAATGGGGTTCGCAGTTTCAACGGATCCAGTGCAGCCTTCAATTGCGCCCAGGTAACGCCAGCGTCTACCGTCACGTAACCGCCGACTTCATTGATATCAATAGAGGTCAGCGCCCGGGTATCGATTAGCAGCGTATTTTCCCGAGTGGCCAGGTAAGCATCGGTGTAGGAGGCACCGCCACCGCGAACAATGATGGGTGCAGCAAAATCAAAGGCGACCTTCAAACAGTTAAGCAACGCCTCTCGGTCGGGAGGTTGAACCACCGCCCCGGGAGCCACACCAGTGCGGTAAACGTCCGTTGCAAGAAACTCCGCTTCCCGCTCATCGCTGATCAAAACTTTGGGACCAACCCGATCGGCGATGGCTGAGGCAAGGCTTATATCGGCGTTACTGACGGTTTGCATAGTTTAGATCTCCCTACCTCAACAGCAATTTTACGGCATGGACTCTGCATAGAGCCGCCGATCACGGATTCCTCAGGGTGCTGAAAAACCCCCAGTTGAAGCGGTCATCTTGACCCTGGTCACCGGCAATCGCAATATCAGTTTGGCAAAGCTGCTATGCCATGACTATTTCAGCACCTGGGCTACCGATTGAACAACGTAATCCATGTTGCTAGCGCGAAGACCAGCGACGTTAAAGCGCGTATCACCAATGATGTAAATCGCAAACTCATCGCGCAGCTGCGCCACCTCTTCTGGGCTGACACCCAGTAGAGAAAACATACCGAACTGTGCATCGATCAATGAAAAATCCCGACTCACACCGGCCTGGGCCAGTTTGCTCACCAGCGAGCTCCGCTGTCCATTAATTCGGTTTCGCATAGCCGCCAGTTCGTCATGCCATAACGCGGTAAGCTCGTCGGATTCAAGAATAATGTTCACCATGCCGGGGCCGTGAGTTGGCGGCATCGAGTAGATGCCTCGAGTGGTGGCATTGATGATCGTTTCGGCATCAGACGCTTTTTGCGCATTGGGCAACACCATGGACAGTGCACCGCAGCGCTCCCGATATAGTCCAAAATTCTTAGAGCAAGAACTGGTGACAATATATTCATCGGCGTTTTGCGCCAGCAGGCGAACCAGAGTGGCATCGGTGTCCAGATCCACACCAAACCCTTGGTAGGCCATATCCACCAGGGGTAAAAATCGCCGCTCAACTGCCAGCTCCACAATTTCAGACCACTGGGCCGGGGTTGGATCAATCCCCGTTGGGTTGTGACAACAGGCATGCATCACCACCACATCGTCCGGACCCAACTTCGCTAGGTCTTGCTTCATGCCATCAAAATCCAGGCCGCCGCTGGCTTGGTCTCGATAGCGGTAATACTCAACCGAAAAGCCTGCCGCGGTAAACAAGGCATCGTGATTGGCCCAGGTGGGGCTAGGCACCCAAATTTTGCTGGTGGACTTAACCCGCCGAATGACCTCAGCGGCGACTCGCAATGCGCCGGTGCCACCCGGGGTTTGGACAGTGGCCATGCGCCCTGCGGCCAACGCGTCGCTGTCAGCGCCCAACAGCAGCTTGCTGATGGCCTCGTTAAAACCCACCACGCCCCGTGGGCCTAAGTAACATTTGCTGTTTTCCTGTTTGTGCAGCATTGCTTCAGCACGCTTCACACAATCCAATACCGGCGTCTGGCCAGCGTCGTCTTGGTAAACCCCGACACCTAAATCGACCTTCTGTGGATTGGTATCCGCTTTGAACGCGGCCATTAGCCCTAGAATGGTGTCCGGTGGTACCCGAGAAATCTGCTCAAACATGATGCGTAAACGCCTTTTCGTTAAGTGGGTGGTTAGTGATCGAAAGTTTACCGTGATAGCGGCCTCAACGCGGACCAATTTTTCATTTTTTTGATCCATAGCGCTTTGAGCTACCGGATCTAGTCTATTGGCACTCCCAAGCAATGCTGAAACGCGGCATTTAGATGCTGGTGTCGAAGGGCTTGTCGAACAAAACGGTTCTTAGAACTTATACTCATACCATGAGCTCAAGTCTTGGGCGCTGACAACGGATACAGCATGCAAATGAACCCTTTCCTAGCCACCGTTCTGCTAGTACTGACATTACCCGTCTTTGCAAAAGATGCCCCAGCTGGTGACCGGTCGAATTCTGCAGCCAGCCAAGTTGGCATATCCGTCGATGCCCTAAACCAACTGAGCTCGGTGTTGCAAAGCTACGTCGACGATGAACGACTGGCCGGCGCAGTGGTGTTAGTGGCGCGCAAAGGTCAGCGGGTTTACCTGGAGTCCTTTGGTCACCGGGACCGAGAGCTTGATGAGAAGATGGAGACTGACAACATCTTTCGCATCGCCTCTCAAACCAAGGCGTTGATTAGCGTTGGGATCATGATGCTCCAGGAACAGGGCCAACTGCTGATTTCCGACCCCCTGTCTCACTATCTGCCGGCGTTCCAGAACACAACGGTGGCGGTGCCGTCCACTGATGGAGAATACCTGGTCCTGCCTGCCGAAAGGCCGATCACTTTGCGTGACCTGCTGACCCATACCGCGGGCATTGGTTATGGAGCGGGCCCCGCCGAAGTAAAGTGGCAACAGGCCAACATCACCGGCTGGTATTTTGCTGATCGCGATGAGCCTATTGGCGATACCGTCAATCGCATGGCAGCGCTTCCCTTCGATGCCCAACCGGGCGAACGCATGGTCTACGGCTACTCCACCGATATTCTGGGCGCTGTGATCGAACAGGTCAGCGGCCAATCTCTTGCTCAATTTTTGCGGACTCAAATCCTAGACCCGCTGCAAATGAACGACACCCATTTTTATCTACCGCCAACTAAACGACATCGACTGGCCGCTGTGTATTCGTTGACCGAAGATCAATCCCTCATTCGGGCACCAGACCCCGGCGGCATGATTGGCCAGGGCGCCTACCTTGATGGCCCACGCATGAGTTACTCCGGTGGCGCTGGATTGCTTTCAACAGCCAATGACTATGGCCGATTTTTACAAATGATGCTCAATGGCGGTGAGTTAGATGGGGTAAAGCTGTTAAGTCGAAAATCCGTTGAACTGATGACAACCGATCACGTTGGAGACATTGCCAATGCCTTTCTCGGTAACGGCGTGGGCTTTGGTTTGGGTTTTTATGTTGTCACGGACCTGGGCGCTCGAGGTCAGCCGGGATCGGTGGGCGAGTATGGCTGGGGCGGCGCTTATCATTCCAGCTATTGGGTCGACCCGGAAGAAGAATTGGTGGTGGTGTACTTATCTCAGCTAATCCCTGGGCCGGATCGAACCGACCAAGACAAACTGCGGGCACTGGTCTACAGCGCCCTGGAGTAAATGGTCTGAGGAACACCGGCAAGACCCAGCTCCCATCCGGCGACAACAGCCGGGGTCTTAACTAAAGGACTGCCCAGCGGGCAGGCGCACAGGCAAACGACGTATTCGAACCCCGGAGGCCGCATAGATCGCATTAGCTAAGGCCGGTGCAACCACCGGGGTGCCCGGTTCGCCAGCGCCGCCGGGTGGATTGTCGCTACTAACGATGTGCGTCTCAATCACCGGGGTCTCGTTTAAGCGCAGCATCTTGTAGTCATGGAAATTGCTTTGGGCGACGGCCCCATCCTCGATGCCAATATCGCCATAGAGCGCTGCCGTAAGACCAAAGATAATGCCCGACTCCATTTGCGCCGTAAGTCCATCGGGGTTGACGGCGAAACCAGGGTCAATGACGCAAACCACTCGTTCAACGCTGACGTTGCCACTGTCCACCAACACCTCAACCACCAATGCCACATGACTACCAAAAGACGCTTGAACGGCAATGCCCCGTCCACGCCCTGGGGTCATTGGTGCGGACCATCCCGCCTTCTGAGCAGCCAGCTCTAAAACGTTGCGCTGGCGCGGAGCGTTGACTAACAGGTCGCGACGAAATTCAAAGGGATCGCGTTTGCCCGCCGCCGCCAATTCATCGATAAAGGATTCGGTGAAAAAACTCTGTTGAGAATGATCCACACTACGCCAGGGCCCAAATGGCACATGGGTAGAACTTTCCAGACTGTAAATGGACTGATTGGCAATGGCGTAGGGTATATGGGCCGCTCCCGGCGGATGCATTTTGTGCACGTAGTAATTGGTCCACGCTACCGGATTTCCCTGCCCGTCCAGTGCACCCTCAAACCGACTGATCGCTGCGGGCCGATATCGATCCTGACGGATATCTTCTTCCCGAGACCAAATGAGTTTGACCGGTCGCGCTACGGCTTTTGACAGCTGTGCGGCTTGGATAGCCACCCCTGCGTCTGTACGCCGGCCAAATCCTCCACCCATATAAAAGTTGTGAACTTCGACATCTTCATCGTCGATATCCAAGGCTTTGGCGACCTCGCCGCGATACCCCAACGGGTTCTGGGTACCGGTCCAGACGTCCACCTTACCCTCACTGTAACGGGCAGTGGCATTCAGCGGCTCCATTGTCGCGTGAGCCAGGAACGGCACGCGATAGTTCGCTGCGATCCGAGTCTCCGCCGACGCCAATGCGCCGGCCGCATCTCCCTCAACAAAGTCCTTTTTACCCTCATCATCGGCAATTGCGGTATCAATATCGCCCTCAAACTGAGCAAAAATATCATCGCTGTTAAGGGTGTGGGTGCCGGTCTGTGTCCACTGGACGTCGACCTTCGCCAGAGCCTGTTTTGCGGTCCAGTAACCATCGGCTACTACCGCGACCGCATTGCCCAGATTCACCACGTCGTAAACGCCAGCCATGTTCTTGGCCTTGGCATCGTCAACTTTTACCACTTCGCTGCCAAACACCGGGCTTTGTAAAATCGTTGCGTAAGCCAGCCCATCCACTTGGGCATCGATACCAAACTGGGCGCTGCCGTCGGTTTTTTCCGGAATGTCGAAGCGCTTCACCGACTGACCAACGAGGGTAAACTCATCCGGGGTTTTCAAACGCGGCGACACCGGCGGGGTAATTTGCGCCGCAGCGGCGGCAAATTCCGCATAAGGCGCTCGCCGATCACCGTGGATGACATGGCCAGCCTGGGTTTTCAGAGACTCTACCGGCTCACCCCAAGCTTCGGAGGCCGCCTCTAGCAACATTTCTCGCGCTGCAGCGCCAGCTACCCGCAAGCCGAATTGACCAGTGGCCCGGATACTGGAACTGCCACCGGTGACTTGCACATTCAATAGCTGGGTCAGTTCCAATAGCGCGCCATCCACCGTTGGGATCAACAATTTAGGAAATTCCGCCTCGGGCAGAAAAACGCCTCGTACGATTGAATGGTTGGCATACTCCTTATGGGCAGGAGCCTCTTCTACTCGAATTTGGGACCAATCCGCATCCAGCTCATCGCCCACCATTTGCGCCAATGCCGTCTGCGCACCCTGGCCCATCTCTGAATGGGGAACAATCGCGGTAATCGTGTTATCTGGCGCAATCTTGACCCAGAGGTTTAACAACGACTCGCCATCCTCGGTCATTAACGAGGCCATTTCCGGCGCCCGATGGCCGGGACGCACAGCAACACCCAGCACCAAGGTGCCACCTGCCGCTAGGCCTGCGCCGATAAATGCTCTGCGAGACCACTTGTTCATGCGCTACCCTCCTCGCTGGAATCCACAATGGACTTGGCGGCTCGATGGACAGCGCGGCGAATTCTCGGATAAGTTCCGCACCGACAAATATTGCCGCTCATGGCGGCATCAATGGCGTCGTCGTCGGGTAGTGGGTTGTTGTTCAGCAGCGCCAGCGCCGACATAATTTGACCTGACTGACAATACCCACATTGCGGAACCTGCTCTTCTATCCAAGCCTGTTGCAGCGGATGTTGTCCGCCGTCGTCGTCGGCAACCGATTCGATGGTGTGAATGGTATTACCCACCGCCGCCGATACCGGCACGCTGCAGGAGCGCACTGGCGCTCCACCCAAGTGCACCGTGCAGGCGCCACACTGGGCAATGCCACAACCAAATTTAGTCCCCGTTAAACCCACTTTTTCCCGCAACACCCACAGGATAGGCGTGGACGGATCCACATCCACTTGATGATCCTGACCGTTGACGTTGATGGTTAACATGGGTTTCTCCAGCGGTATTGAATTTGGTTCGCTTAACAATACCAGCTGTCTACTGAAAGGTCTGTGAAAACGCTCCCCGCAGCTTAGCAGCCTGTAAAAAAGCCAAGGATGGCTTTTTTCAACACCCTACTAGGGAGAGGTCAGCGATTCAAAACCGGACCGAAACAACGCCGGGTCAATCAATACGGGCCCTGGAATGCGGTTATCTCGCCGGTTCAATCCCAGTTGATCACTGGCATTGCTGCCCCAACAGCTGACCGCACCGGCGCTGCTCAGGGCACAGGTATGGGCGGCACCGGCGCTGATTTGCACAACCCCGCCAGCTAAGCCTAAAACCGCCACCGGTCCCAGCCGAGAATCGGTGGAATCGTCGCCTAATTGCCCATTGCTGTTTTCACCCCAACACAGTGCACTGCCGTTTTGAAGCGCGCAGCTGTGAGAGTCGCCGGCGCTGATGCTGGTGACCCCGCTAGCGAGCCCCTGGACCCGCTGGGGCAACAATTGAATTAAGGTGTTGAAGCCAAGACCGAGCTGACCATCCTCGTTTTCTCCCCAACACAACGCCTCCCCGCCGCTAACCACCGCGCAGCTATGCTCGGTGCCCGCACTGACCACACTGGTCCCTCTTACGGGAAAATCTAGAGCCACCGCTGTGAACGCCGTGTCCGTTGCATTGTTGCCAATCTGGCCGGCACTATTTAAACCCCAGCAAAAAGCGCTACCGTCGTTGGTGCTAGCACAAGAGTGAAAGCCCCCTGCGGTAACGCTAGTGACGCCGCTGCGAAGGTCAATAACCTGCACCGGCGCCGTTTGATTGGACAGGCTAGCATCACCCAATTGACTTTCGATGTTGCGTCCCCAGCATTGAGCAGCGCCGCTGGCGGTACTGGCGCAGGTATGAAAGTCGCCCGCTTCAATCATGGCGGCTCCACTGACCAAGCCGCTTACGACCGTGGGCGTTAGCTGATCTGGCAACGCTTCCACGCCAATCTGACCAAACTCATTGCTACCCCAGCACAGTGCCTGGGACCCTTGGGTCACCGCACAACTGTGGGATCGGCCGGCGGATATTTGGCTGACGTTGCTGAGGCCCGCCACGTTCACCGGGATCGGTTGGCGCTCAGTGTCGCCGACCCCCACTTGGCCCCGGGAATTGCTACCCCAACATCGAACACTGCCATTGCTCAATAAGGCACAACTGTGTGAGGCGCCGGTAGCGATGGACTGAACGCCGCTTTGTAGTCCGGGTACCGGTGTTGGGGAAAGTCTAAACCAGGGCTCGTTGTCTCCCAGCTGGCCGGCAGCGTTGCTACCCCAGCACTGCACCGTTGCATCTTGGGTCAGTGCACATGTGCTGGTTCGACCGGCATGAACTTCAACCGCGTTGTTAAGGTTCGCTGTAGTCGCCGGCGGGTAACGATCTTCCCTAGAGCCATCACCCAGCTGACCAAAGGCATTGTCAGACCAGCAACGCACCGTTCCGTCATTCAATGTGGCACAGGCGTGGTCGTAACCGGCGCTCACCTGACTGACCCCCGAGGCCAGGCCTTCAATATCAAACAGTTCAAGGGGGTCCGGGTCGAAGGTGTCAAACACACCTAGCTGACGGTCGTAATTGTCGCCCCAGCATTTAACCCCGCCACTGTCGGTGACTGCGCAGTTAAAATATTCCCCAGCGCTCACTGACCTGACACCACTTTGCAAACCCGCCACTGCGGTTGGTCTACCGACGGACTGAAAGCCGCAGCCGAAGGTATTGCAAATACGATCAACCACCCCCCAACAGTCCACGGCGCCGTTGATATCCAGGGAGCAGGTGTTGGCTCGGCCTGCACTAATGGCCGTGATATTTTGTCGGGTACCCACTGGGGTGGCCTGTTGTCGATTATCCGTATCGCCAGTACCTAGCTGCGCATCACCGTTAAAACCCCAGCAGCTAACCCCACCATTGCTGCGCAGGGCGCAGGCGTGAACACCGCCAACACTGACCGACTGCGCATCGTCAATGGCCCCTACCATCACCGGCTCGTTGCTAGAGCGGGTATCGCCATTTCCCAGTTGTCCAAGAAAATTGTCACCCCAGCACTGTACATTGCCATTGCTCATCGCCGCGCAGGTATGGCGTTCACCGGCACTGACCGAGACCACGCCACTGGAAAGACCGATGACGTCAGCCGGCGTAAAACGGGATTGATTGTCACCGGTGCCCAGTTGGCCGTTGAAATTGTTGCCCCAACATTTCACCCCGCCGGCCTCAGTGAGCACGCAGGCATGGGACCGACCCTTAGCGAGCTCAACGACCCCCGATAGGGGCGCCAGATCCTGTGCTGCCGCTAAGCCAGTCACCGCGGTTAGCAACACCGCGAATGTCAAAAACCCTAATCTGTGCATCGTTCCGGCACCGTATAAATTGACCTCTACATTAGCAACAAGCGCAGATCAGCGCGCAAACGGATCAAACGCCCATCAATTTGGCGGCCAAAAATTCTCCCCAACAGACATCCAGTTAATTCAGCAACTCACATCGCCAAGGCTTAAGCTAACAGGAACAAAGAAATTTGCGGGATGAAGGTCACCAACACCAGTCCAAGCAACATGATCAACAAGAACGGCACCACCGCTTTACAAATTGTCCAGAAATCTTCTCGGAATGCGCCCATGGCTACAATCAGATTCAATCCGAACGGCGGCGTTAAATAGCCAATTTCTAAGTTAACGATCATCATTATGCCGAAGTGAACCGGGTTAATGCCCTGAGCGTCGGCTACCGGTGCCAGCATTGGTGCGAGGATCAGCACCGCTGAGCCAATGTCCATCACGGTACCCACCATCAGAAGGAATAGATTGCTGGTCAGCAAAAATTCTGTTGGGCTGGAAAACTGTTCCATGAACCAGGCCACCACCTGTTCCGGCACACGTTCATAGGTTAGGAACACATTCAAACTGACCGCTAGCATTAACACCGGGAACAAGGAACCCAGGAGACGCGAGGTTTCACCGACGACATCGTAAACGCCTTTGGCTCCAAGCTCTCGATGAACCAGCATCTCAACCAACAGGGCGTACACCACGGCAACCGCAGCAGACTCCGTTGCCGTAAAGTGACCGGAGTAAATGCCACCCAGAATAATCACCGGCATCAACAGTGACCAAATACCTTCTTTCAGCGAAACCGCAATTTCGCCAACGTCCCAGTGACCGCCGCGCTGATCCCAATTGCGAAATACCGCATACAGACTCAGCAAAACCGTCAACACCAGCGCCGGCCCAATGCCGGCAACAAACAAGTCGGTAATCGACACCCGGGTCATCACGCCATACAAAATCAGCGGAATACTGGGAGGCACAATGATGCCCAAGGTGCCAGCCGCACACAGCGCGCCTAAAGAAAATGCCCGGGAGTACCCTGCGTTAAGCAACGCCGGGTACATCACGCTGCCAACCGCTAGCAAGGTCACCGTTGACGAGCCCGAGATCGCTGCAAAGAGCGCGCAAGCCAACACCGTCGCCATCGCCATCCCACCAGGGATTGGCCCGGTGAGCGCTGCGATAAATCGCACCAGCCGTTTGGCCATTGCACCCCGAGACATAATTTGTCCGGATAAGATAAACAGCGGTATGGAGAGCAAGACGTCCCGGTTCAGCGCGTGCCAGGCATCCAACAAAATAAAGCTTGGATGATCTGGACTTTGGCTCAGATAGACCCAAACCAAGGCGACGCCCAGCACCACAACCAATGGCTGGCGTAACACCAGTAGAGCCAGCAAAACCGCCGTAATGAGGAGTACCGTCACGAGGATGTTTCAGTCTTGTCAGGCCCGTGAATGGGATCTGCAGGACACCAATCCGGATTGACGGCAAAGGCGCCATGGCGGATCGCAGCGATGAAAAATGCCAGCGGTATGACCGCCATCATGGGCCACACCAGCACCCCAATGAGCACCGAACGTTCCTCCAGCAATAACGCGCTGTAGGTGATCTTGGCGCCGAAAAAAGCGAACACGGCAAAAAATGCGGCGGTTAACAATTCAGCCAGCCGTTGGATTTGGCGGTCCCAGCGGGCCGGCAGCCAACTGTCAGCAAACCGTGGGCGAAGGTGCGTACCGGCACTGGAGGCCAGACCCAAACCCAGCATCACAACAACAATGTTGGCGTAAACACCGGCTTGCCGCGCCCAGTGTAGGCCAACACCGGTGGTCTCCCGCCACAGCACATCAGCAAAGATGGCCAGCACCATAAAGGTGAAGGCGGCAAAGGTTGCGACACGTTCGAAATGGCTAAGCGTTTGCAGCCAACCTGGGGAAGAGTTGTCCATTAGAAAAAAGTGGTGGTGTCCTTGTCGGCGTTATTCACGTTCCGTTTCTCATTGTTTCACCAAGCCCTTCGAGGGTTACCGGGGTAAGCCACGGTGCATCGGGAAAGGCCCGACGGGCTGCACAACCCAATGGGTCATCAAGCAGACTGATCCAGCGCCCCATTGATCGATCGGGCTCGGGAAGTTCAGTCAGTTGTGAAATCGTGCCAGCAATATCATCGCAAGCCAACACCGCATTAAGTTGACCGGTCAAACTGTTCCCGTCCAGCCGGGGAAGTCCTTCCAACGCGTTGGCCGGCTGCGGGTCATCCCAGGGTGCAAACATCTGCCGCATACGCAGCCAATGCCATGCTTCAACCCAATGGCTGCCGCTGGTTCGTGGGGTAAGGTCCGGCAGTACCATGTCAGCGGGACGAGGGTTGAGCAGAGCAAGATCACAATCAAATTGTTGTGCCAGCATCATGCCCAACCCAGCGCTTTCGCCGATAGCCAGCACCTCAGGAGGGGCTTGCAGTGTTTCGGACAGCTGCCGATACACCTCCGCGACATCCTGCAGAAAACTACTCGACGGCATGCTTGCGCCATGCCCGGGAAGATCCGGCACGATGCAGCGTCGATGCTGACTCAAGGCAGTAGTCACCGTACCGATTGCCGCCGCGTTAAATCCGGGTTGGTGAAGGATTAACAGAGGTTTGCCGGATCCGACCACGTAAAGATGTATACGCCCCAGGTAGGTTCTGGGTTCATCGACCTGGGGTAAATTCGTTGGCGGCTCAACCATGGAGGCGCAATTCTGACGGTCCACCTCCTCAACCAGCGCCGTCGCCCGCTGTTCCATGGTCGGCCCACATTTCACCATCCGAAAGTTATCGCCAAAGGGGTAATTGTCAAACAGATCGGTATAGGGTTTTACGATGCTTCCCTCCCAGCGTATGACGCTAGTGGGCACCGTGACCTCCTGTAACAGAGCAACATTTTCGCAAATAAAGGCCTCGCGATACGCCCAGGCGTAGTTGGGGCCTGCAGCCAAAACCTGGTTGGCAAAACTATTTGTAACTGCCGGACTCAGACCGCCCTGGGGTAAACGGGCACCATGATCTGGCCAGGGGAAAAATAGCAATTGATCCCTGGCCAGGGACCAGGTTCGCGTGAGATGCCCGCCTAGGTCATCAATAGGAATTTCAGGAAAGTAGCCATCAATCAGTCGATCGCGCTCTTCGTCGCTGAAATGCGCCGCGTTGTCAGCGATAAGGTATAAGCATCGCGATGGGTAGCTGCGAGCATAGGCCACGCCAATTTGCGCGCCCGTGGCGGTTCCGTAAACGCCCATTTTTTCAAAACCCATGGCAATGCGAAACTGCTCCAGTGCCTCTGCGTATTGAGTCAAACCCTCTCCAGTGGGGTTTGTTGGCAGCGGATCTGATAAGCCGTAGCCGGGTGTATCTAATGCCAGCACCATGGCCTTTTGGGACAAAGGCTCAGCCAGGGGCATCAACATCTTTGACGACAACGGAGAGGCATGCAGCATCACTAACGGCGGCCCGGAACCCGCCGTTCGATAGTGAATCAACCGAGGTTGATTTGCTGTCCCAATATTGACATATGCACAGCGCATCATTGGGTCCGGTTGACGATCAGGCGTTTGGGTTTTCGTTACCCAGCCCCAGACTTCCCGGATTCATTCGATGAGCGGGGTCCAAAGCATCTTTGATGTCCACTAGTGCTTTCCAAGTCCGAGGGTTCACTGCACTTAAGGGATAGGTTTTTCCCACCTGAAAGTGGACGGCACCTACCGCTGCAAAGATGTCGACCATCGCCGAGCGCAGACGATCCACTTCTGCTCGCGCCTCAAGGTTTTCATCAAAACCCGTCATCCGTTTACGCACCGAGGGTTCCACGGTTAAATCGTGGAGCTCAGCCATGGCATCAGGCCAGAAAAAAACCGGCTCTAAAAGAAAGCAGCTGGTGGATACGGTGGCAAATAGATAACCCACCTCAATGTTGTGTTTTTCGATGGTGGCTGCCTCGCGCTTCTCCAGGTCCTGGATCTGGCCTGTCACCAGCGCGGCCTTGGAGTGAGGCACCAGCGCGTGAATAGGCGCCCATCGCTCGCCATTGGGTCCCACCACGTTATTGAGTGGAGTGAATGGATTGGCCCGCAAAATCCTCGGGATAGAATCGTCCAAGGCCTTGCCATTGCGCTGCGCACAGATATCTGCGATGTCATTGGCACAGGCGGCGGCGGCGGCTTCCACTCTCTCTTCCACCATAAAATGGGTAGAGAAGATTGCATCATCCATGAACTTTCGCCCGGCCAAAGCGACCTTCAGGCCACTTTTCAACGCGCCGCCCACAGAACCGCTGGCTTTCATCACCCCGGCCAGGGATTTCACATCTTTGGCCAAACTCTCGCGCTTCAAACGCATGCCCGTTAAGCAAGGGTCAAAGGCAAAACACTCCATCGCCAATCCCTGTCGGCTAACCTCGCTCATGGCGCTGATCATGTCTTTGTAGTCATCAAAGGCGAATGACAAATACCGTCGCGCATCCATCTGTTGAATGAGCTGGAGGGTGACGGTGGCCTTCATGCCTAGGGCGCCGGTGTCGCCGGTGAATAAGCCGGTCAGGTCTGGCCCAAAATGACGGAAAAAGGGATTGCCGTTTGGCTGCGCGCCCGAGCCGGTAACCACCACCTCGCCGTCAGCCAAAACCACCTCCATCCCGATGACGGAATCGGCGCTCACGCCGTATCGTCCCGAGCCCCAGAACATGGCGTTTTGAGACATGCCCCCGCCCACTGTGGCGGTAATACCTGACAAGGTGCCCCAAAACGGCGTGCGCAATCCGGTGTCTTTTAGCGCATTGTGTAAATCCAACCAAGTGCAACCGCTTTGCACTTTGACGTACATGTCTTCCTGGTTGATTTCCAGCACCTGGTTCATGGCCGACATATCTACCAATACGGTTCCCGCTTGAGTCGCCAAATATCCAGCGGTATAGGACATACCGCCGCCGCGAGCGACCACCGCCTGACCCGCCTCAGCGCATATCGTCACTACCTGACTCAGTTGCTCTGTTGTGGTTGGAGATACCACCACGCAGACCGGCTCGCCTCGGCAATAGACATCCTGGGACATTAACGCAATCGTTGCCTCATCCACCGCAACCTGGGATGGATCCAAGAGGTGTTGCAGCTGTTCAATCAGCGTGTCGGTTGATCGTGCTTGAGCCATGACTGTTGCCGTTTGTCTGCGCGGAAGTTAAATGTACTATATCTATAACATTTAACCACAGGTGACCTAAAAATGGATAACCGGCAAATCGTGCTGAAGCCTCGAAGCCAAGAGGTGCCCTTTACCAAGGACAAGGCCCTGCCCTTATCCCCATTTTGGGTCCAAGCCTAAACTTGCCATGAGTCGACGACTAGGGCTGCTGGAACTCCACGTGGCAGTGCTGCTGTTTGGCCTGGCGGGGGTTGTGGGTAAAGCCATCAGCGCCGGCGCACTGGCCATAGTACTGGGTCGATCGGCCATTGCCGCAGTGATCCTGGGCGCGGGTTTGGCCTTATGGGGCGGCGGCTTAAAACTCCCTAAGGGTGATCGAGCCGGCCTGCTGGGGACAGGCTTTTTGCTGGCCGCCCATTGGCTAGCGTTTTTCCATGCCATCGCCCTGTCTAGCGTTGCCATTGGGGTTGTTGGCTTTGCGACCTTTCCCCTGTTCGTAAGCTTGATGTCGCCAATGCTTGGCGGACCTCGCCCGCGCTGGATCGACGGGCTGACCGCGCTGGCTGTACTCCTAGGGCTCACCTTGGTCGCCTCACCAAGCAATACCGCCAGCCATGGAGGGGCACTGGCCCTCGCGGTATTTTCCGGATGGCTTTTTGCTGGCCTCACCCTGCTCAATCGGCGATTGGTGTTGCGCCAACCGTTTTTGCTGGTGTCGTTTTATCAGCATGCCGGCGCAGCAGTGGTTCTTGTTCCCGTTGCGGTGATCGCGGGGGCAACGGTGCAAGGGCAAGACTATTGGCTAATTGCGGTGCTAGGTATTGTATGCACCGCGTTCGCACAAACTCTGTTTGTGAAGTCCTTAGCGAAGATTGAAGCCCCACTGGCCAGCGTGGTGACGGGTCTTGAACCGATTTACGCCATCGCCCTGGCAGCTTGGCTGATCAATGAAATACCGTCAACGCTGACACTACTGGGCGCAGCCTTGGTTGTGGCCGCGGTATTTATCGCAAGCCTGGCGAGGCCTGCGTCACCGGCTCGGCGTTAGACTTTGGCCTTGAGAAATCAGAACGAAGGCTTGTCAATTCCAAGCCACGCGGCAATCAGAACCAGAGCGTAGATTGTTAACACCACCCAATATACTGGCCCGATAGCTTTGCTGTAGGCCGCATTTTTCTGATCGTCGGCGCCCTCCATTGCAATGCTCATAAAGACATCCACGGCCGGCTTGAATAGGACATCAAGAATCACACCGGCAACAAAAATCAGACCCACACTTAATACCTTCAGCGCCAGCCAGGTGGGCACCGAATCACCCAACAACAGACCAATAGCAATGCCCGAAACTGCGAGCGCCAACACCCCATTGGCAAAGAAATTGAAGGTCATCACGCGTTTTTCCAGCGGCGTCTCTGGATTGAGAAAACCCACCCAAAGGATTGTCGCCCAGGCAAGACCCGCAGCCCATACAGCGCCCAGAACGGTGTTAGAAACATCTACCAAATTTAATAACACCGCCAAACTCAGGCCCGAGGGAAGAATCAAGGTCAGCGCGGTCCGCGGCATCCGGTCCAGCACCAAGGCAACTTTTAGTACGGTAACCCGGGTTTCCACACTCAAATCGGAGCGTTCGGTGGCCTTCGCCCCTAATAGAACCCCAAGATCAGTGCCCAGCCAAAATACCAACAGCAGGATGTGGAAGAAGATGAGTAAGCTATACATTAGTTATCAATGTTCCTGGCGGCGCCCATGACGTCGCGTATGAGTTTTCCGGCGGCGGCATCTAGCGAGCCACTGTCCTGCTCGCTGAATTCGCTGTTTTCCATCTCTTCTGCACTCACCAGCCCTTTATCGGCGAGCAACTTTTCTAACATGGCGTGACGCTCCCTTAGCGCCCAGTGCTCTTCCAACAGACGGGTGACAATAGCCAGCAGCCGATCCACATCTGGGTCATCAAAAAAGGCCGTGCGTCCCCCTTTTACCTCGCGGCTCATTTCATCCATCAGGCTTTCACCGCGCCGAAGCCATACCATTTGATTTGATCTGTCAAACGCCCAGTATCTTCGTCAAATTCCGCAGAACCTGTGACCGCCTGGGAGAATTCCTCATCGCTCACGTAAGTCTTGCGAGGCATAACCGCCTCAAAAAATCCGTCCGCCGGGAAACCCGCCTTGACGGTGAGTTCGGGAAAACTCTGATCACGAAATGGTTTATAGAACGGCTCGTTATTGTAGTAACTGTCCCAGTCTAGGTAGAAGCCCTCGTAGGGACCCATCGCTGAATTGGGTGGCAATTCCATATTCAGCAGTACGCCGCCAGGGCGCAGGACTCGATGGGCTTCAGCCATAAACGCATCAATCATTTTCAACGGCAGCTCATGGAGAAACATTGACGTGAAGACAACATCAACGCTGTTATCGGCAAACGGCAGACAATCACCGGAGGCCTGCTGAAAGTGCGCCTCAATATTCATGCCCTCAGCCCGGGCATGGGCGTATCGAAGGCAAGCTTCGGACAGATCAAGCCCGGTCACCTTGGCATCGGGGAAGGTCTGCTTCCACGGCAAGGTGTTGTGACCGATGGTACACCCCACATCCACCACCTGTTGTGGATCGATGTGCGGAAATTTGAGTTTGAAAAATGATGCCATGGACCAGCCAATATCGTTGAGCTGTTTGCCCATGGCACCGAAGGCAAATACATTAAGACCGTTATCGTAGACCGCGCCGGGTTCCACCGTTGCCTCCTGCGAGCCTCGGTAGTTGGAGGGCATGAGGTGTACGTCCACCGCATTGGCATAGCGAGGTGGGTCCAACTGCGGATCAACGGTCAAACTACCCTTGGGGTTTTGGGTCAGTGACTGTACGGTTTCGTTCAATCCATCCCGGTTACTTTGGACCGAGTCCATCACGCTGTCCCATACCAGCTCTTGGGCGGTGCAACGAAGGCTAGAGTAAAAATTAAAGCTAGGGGTGTTTTTTAAAATGTCATGAACCTGATTGCCAGTGACCGGCTCCTGTCCCCCGCTCTTAAGGTGTGCTGGCAATAGCTGAGTTTCGAAATCCGCCTGCATCTCCCCGGCTAAGTCCATTAACACGTAGCCGCGCAGGCCCGACACAAATCGTTCACGTGATCGCTCGTCCCGCGTCTTCTTGAGGTCCAGCGGGTGATTTAACTGGGTATCCATGGGCCAATCCTAATGTCCGTACAGGCCCTTAGTGTGCCGCGTTTGCCGTTAATTGTCGAAACTAGCGAGGCGATTTATTTCTTTCTGGCCCTAACACAATGCCACCCGCAGTGATTTTAATCATCACCGTCACTGCCTTCCTGCTCTGCCATCTCCTCCCACTGATCCAAGGCATCATCCCGTAAGGATTTTGCCCCGGGTCGGACGGATTTTGCCGGCGGCTTATGGGCGCCCCCTTTTTTCAGAAATGGGTTGCGAGCTACCGGGTTTCGCTTTTTTACATTGAGTTTTTTTCCCATGGAACATTCCAATGGCGTCTCGACGACCCCTCAATCAGTTTGGATTTTCTAATCCCTCAATCACCTGAACCAGTGTCTGATTAAAAATCTCCGGCTGTTCAAGCTGGAGGAAGTGACCTACCCCTTCCATAATGACGGCATCAAAATCGGCAAACTCCCGATTGGCCGCGACTTGGGTTTCAGCGATTATTGTTGTAGCGGCGGCGTTGATCACTCGAACCGGCACCGCGGCATTGCGAAGCAGGTCAGGCGTATTTAGTCGAGCGAAATCGCCCAGTAGCGCCGTTGCCACCTGCGGATTGGCCTTGCGCCCTTCCGCCACTATCCATTCCTGCAGCACCAGCGACACCGTTGGCCCTGCCAGGCCTTCGAAAAATCGTTTCATGCTGAGATCAAAGTCAGCCTCAAAAGCAGCCATCATCTGCCCAACCTGCTGGGGTTCAAATTTCACTCGAGCATCGTGCAGAGTATCCACTCCAATCACCGCCTTTGTGATTCCGGGCAGGCGTTGAGCTGCAGAAAGTGCCACCGGTCCGCCCATGGAGTGACCAATCAAGATCACGTTGTCCAGCTTGAGCTTTTTCGCCACCACGGCAACATCGTCGCCAAAACCGGCCACACGCCAGACTTCACGATCCACTCCCGACTGTCCATGCCCACCCAGATCCAACGCCACCACCCGGTGGGTTTGGGAAAAAACCTCCAGTTGGTCACGCCAGAAACTGATGCTGCAAGACCATCCGTGGATAAAAATCAGCGTAGGGTCACCGGGGGAGCGCTTCTGACCTAACACCTGGTAATGAATTTCTACCCCATCAGGCGCATAGGCCATACCAAGCTCCGGCCCATCGTTTGGCGAACTATCTTCCACCATTAATTGGGTATTCGACCCGTCAACGAGTGCTGAGCCCCCAGCCGGTTCGCCATTGTCACAGCCGGCCAGCAACATAGCCATGAATACTATTAGGCACCGATTGAAACCCATCATCATTTCTCCCGTTCATGGCGATCAGACTACCAGTTTCACACTGGGAAAACGCCTGATGGATGGATGCTCTGTCGGCCACCGACTCGACGGATCAAGACGCACCCTGCATCATAGCGTTTTTCTGACTGGAAGAGCTTTATGGCCGGTTTGAGCAGAGTATTGCCCAGGTTCGTCATCATCCTTTGGATTTCTATGGCCCCTGGCGCTGCGCTAGCCCTGGATGCCACCGAGCAAAAAATCGTGGAATCCATTGAGCGCTCCTCATCCCAGGCTCGACAATTGCTACGCCAGGTTGTGGATATTAATAGTGGCACCCAGAATTTTGCGGGCGTGCGCGAAGTGGGTCAGACGTTCCAACAACACTTCCAAAACATGGGATTTACCACTCGATGGGACGAGGGAGAAGAGTTTGGTCGCAGTGGTCATCTTTGGGCCAGCTATGGCAATACCGGCACCCGGTTTTTGTTAATTGGCCATCTGGACACGGTGTTTGCCTCTGACAGCCCGTTTCAACGGGTGGAAGAACTTCCCGGAAACCGCTGGCGGGGACCGGGGATCACCGATATGAAGGGCGGTGACGTCATCATCATTTTTCTGCTTAAGGCACTAAAAGATGCCGGGGTGCTGGACCAAATTTCCGTTCAAGTAGTCATGACAGGCGATGAAGAGTCTCGTGGAAAACCTCACAGCCTGGCCAACAAAACCCTATTGGATGCCGCCCTATGGGCAGACGTGGCGCTAGGCTTTGAGGACGGCGACGGCGACCCAGAAACCGCCGTCATTTCTCGTCGTGGGTCCGTCGGCTGGTCTTTGTCTGTGACAGGGAAGCCAGCGCATTCATCACAAATTTTCCGCCCCGACGTGGGTTATGGAGCGGTCTTTGAGGCCGCAAGAATTCTCAATGAATTCCGCCTGAGATTGGCCGACGAACCACTGCTGACCTTTAACCCCGGAGTGATTGTTGGGGGGACCGATGTTGCCCTTGATACCACCAGCTCTCGCGGCAGCGCATTTGGCAAAAACAATGTGATTGCCCGATCGGTTGAGGTAACGGGCGGTATTCGCGCGGTATCTCCAGCACAATTGGCAAAAGCTCAACAAATCATGCAGGACATCACCGACGCCAATTTAGCCCAGACCAAGGCCACACTCACCTTTAGTGACGGATACCCGCCGATGGCCGCAACCGAAGGCAACCGACATCTATTGGCGTTGTACACCCAGGCCAGCCAGGACCTGGGCCACGGCAAAGTTTCCGCGGTGGACCCGCGCCGAGCGGGTGCTGCCGATATTTCTTTTGCCGCAGAACACGTCTTGATGGCCCTGGATGGACTGGGCTTGATGGGCTACGGTGGCCACACAGAAGGGGAAACGGCGCTAATGAATACGCTGAGCCAGCAAACCCAAAGAGCGGCTTTGGTGATGTACCGATTGCTGGACTGCCCCAGTTGTGAATCTGCGAATACTGCCCGGTGAGGCAGCTCAATGGCGGGTTTTTAACCGGATACGGGGCCGTTCCGCCAGTCGCCTTATCATCAACGATCCCTCTTACCGCTAGGACCCATCAATGGCAATGAAAATTCTTGAAATCCTCACCGGTGAGGGCCAGTTCGAGACCATTCAGGCCGTTGCTGAGCAGTTTTCTCTGATGACAGTGTCGGCCGATCGAACGGAACAGGAGGATCAATGCCGGGCCAGATTGTTGGTCGACGACGATCAATTACAACAGGTCACAGACACTTTGCTTAAGGCGCTCACTGCCGATGCTAACAGCCGGATAATCGTGGAGCCCGTGGATTCCGTTCTCGTTCCCGGTGGCGAGGCAATGGAAAAGCCAGCGCCGAAGAAAACGACGCGAGAACAGCTGTTTAGCGAAGTCAGGGGCGGCGCCCAATTGGACTCCAATTATATTCTCTTGGTGGCGCTCTCAACCCTGGTTGCTGCCATCGGGTTAATTCAGGACAACGTGGCAGTGATTGTCGGTGCCATGGTCATAGCGCCGTTACTGGGTCCCAATCTCGCCCTTTCTTTAGGCACAGTTTTAGGTGACCGGCGACTGATTCGCGAAGCACTGATAAGCGGTAACGTTGGGGTGGCGATTGCGCTGTTATTGAGCCTGGCAATCGGCGCGCTTTGGCCGGGGGAAATTTTGAGCAACGAGGTTTTGGATCGCACCCATATCGGTTTAGATGGCATGACCCTGGCCCTTGCTGCCGGTGCGGCAGGGGTCCTATCACTTACCACCGGCCTGCCCTCTGTATTAGTCGGGGTGATGGTGGCGGTTGCGTTGTTGCCACCCACGGTGGTGGTCGGCATGACCTTGGGCAAAGGCTTAATGGTCCACGCCACCGGCGCGTCACTGTTTCTTATTGCTAACGTGGTCTGCGTCAATCTGGCCGCCAATGTGGTGTTCTTAGCCCGAGGGCTTCGCCCAAGAACGTGGATTGAACGACGCAAGGCTCGGCAGTCCCGAGTGTTGTCCCTGGTGTTTTGGTTGGTATCGCTTACCGTGCTGATTGTCATCATTGCCCTTCGCGGCGACGCACTGTTGCCGCTGTCATGAGTACCGCCCAACAGGGCTACTCGGGAAAACCCCTTTATCAGAAATTAGGGCTGAAACCGGGCATGCGCTGCCTTGTGATCGGTGCGCCAGATCATTACGGGGAGCTGATCGATGGGGTCGAAAACCTTAGAGTGATGAAGCGCGCAAAATCCGCTGACGTGGTGCACCTGTTTTGTCGGCGCAAGGCCGATCTTCTGAACCGGCTCGCCAGCGCGCTGGAAAAACCGGTGGAAGGCGGAATGGTCTGGATTTCCTGGCCCAAAAAATCATCTCCGATGTATCTGGACCTGGCGGAGAATGACATCCGTCGCGAAGTTCTCAAGACCCAATGGGTGGACGTCAAGGTTTGTGCGGTGGATGCAGATTGGTCGGGCTTAAAATTTCTGCGGCGGCGAAAAAAATAGCCCTCAAACAGTCTTGCTGTGGACGAATTGCGCAACAAACTGGGACCACGCTTCGGGTTGCTCATCCACAATGTCATGGGTTCCACCACGAAGCTCTTGGTAGGAAAAATCCGGCCTTAGTGAGCGGGCTTTTTGAGCCAGGTAATAAATGTCATCACCGCTATTGGTCAGAATCATCGAGGGCACGGAAAGAGCGAGAAAATCGGGCTCCATCAGGTAGTTGAATGCCGCATGGTGACCGTACCAAACCGTCGCTCCGGCCCAAAGCTGATCCACCAGACGTCGATGCATCGCTTCGTTGTCAGTCCATCCTGGCGTGTATTTGATCCGCGTGTCCCAGCGCTCACGGAGATGGGAGCCATCAATCGATAGTTCTGGCGGCTGGTGTTTAATGTCTTTAAACGGCTCCAGGTCTGCGGCACTGAGCAGCGGTGGCCCGTTAAGTATTAACGATTTCACAAGGCCCGGGTGGGACACCGCAAAACGGGTCAGGATTGCGGCACCGGTATGGTGGCCAAGAAAATGGGCGCTATCCAGATTAAGACCCTTAAGCACCGCAGGAAAAATGGACGCGTAGTCCGAGATCGTTGGCGGTTTTGCGGGTACGTCAGAATTGCCGTATCCCGGCGTATCAATGGCTATGGCACGAAGACCCAAACCTGCTAATAGGGGCAAGGCCTTTTCAAACTGGCGGGCGCAGACTGGCGATTGATGGGTGAGTATTAATTCCGGGCCGCGGCCAACATCATAATAATGTATCTGCCCAAAAGGGCCGTCTAGATAGCCTTTTCTGACGCCCCTAGCGCCCACATCAGACTCAAGCATCAGGAAGGCCGGGGACAACTCCCCAATAAGATCTTTGGTAACGGAAAGGTCGCCAGCCACCAGGAGCGGCCATGTCATAGTATGTCATCATCCAACCGTCCAGAAAGTGGCCCAGAAGATCAACAAGGCGCCATCGGTTTCAAGGATGCACCCCCGCTGCCATGGCAATCACGCAGTCAATGCCATAATGCCACACTCCTTGATGCACACGACCCCAACCGCAATGACCGAATCGGAAATACCAGCCAGTCCGGCCAAGATGCCATTGACTGATGGGTCTTTTGTGAACCGCACCTCACTAAATACCGCCACCGTGCGCGAACAATGGACCTTAAGCCAGGCCATTGAAGGCTGTCAGCGTCATGGCATTGGCGCCATCACTCCATGGAGGCACCAAATCGCTGAGTTAGGCCTTGGGCAAACGGCCAGGCGGCTCAGTGATGCCCAGCTGCATGTCACTGGGTTATGCAGCGGGGGCCTGTTCACCGTTGCTGAGGAACAAAGCTGGACCGCCATGATCGATGATAATCGGCGCGCTATAGAACAGGCGGAAACCCTGGGCGCTGACTGCCTGGTGCTGATCGTCGGTGGCCTAGTCCAGGGATCGAAGAATTTGGCTCATGCTCGTTGTCTGGTGGAAGATGCCCTGCAGGAGCTGACCCCCTTCGCCAGACAAGCTGGCGTTCCGCTGGCCATCGAACCACTGCACCCTATGTATGCTGCTGATCGAGCCTGTATCAACACCATAGGTCAGGCTAACGACCTATGTGAGCGCATCGGCCAAGGCCTGGGTGTGGTGATTGATGTCTACCACCTTTGGTGGGATCCAAACCTGGAATCTGAAATCGCCCGGGCGGGAAAAGATCGATTGCTGGCTTACCACTTAAGCGATTGGCTGGTTCCCACAACCCACCTGGCCTTAGATCGCGGAATGATGGGGGACGGGGTGATTGACCTCGCCGGCATTTCCCGCTGGATGGTGGCTCACGGCTACCAGGGGTATTTTGATGTTGAACTGTTTTCCAACCAATGGTGGCAACGCGATCCAGACCAGGTCCTGACCACAATACTTTCCCGGATGGATAACATCATCTGATATCCTAAGCGCCTGCCCGAAGCATCCGCTTAATCTCGGGTTTGGCCTGCGAATCTAGCGATACACCTGAAAGCATCTGTGCATTCGCCGGTCTCTTGCAATGACTTGAATAAAAGCCCGGGGAGAGAACAATGGACTTCAAACGGTATTGGCAAACCACTGCTTTGACGTTGGCAAGCATCGCCTTTTGCTGCCAGACCTTACATGCCCAAACCTCAGAGAAAAACCCGCAAACACGGGTCCTGGGCAAACTGAGCATGATTGAGCAGCCGGCAAAAGATATGGAACCACCGGAAGACACTATCGGCACCGGTGCCCAGAGCATTCGTCCGCTACTACCTGGCAGTCCAGCGCCAACATTTATCGTTTCAGGTATGTCGGGAAGCCGCTTCGCGTTTAACCCGCAACACCTGAAAAAACCGGTGGTGATCACGTTTTTTCGCGGTGGCTGGTGCCCCTATTGCGTGACCCAGTTTTCCGGACTGCGAGAAATAGAAAACGAGTTGGTGGACTTGGGTTATGAGATCTGGTTTATCAGTCCCGACAAGCCCGAGATCCTTTCTTTCGGCGACCCGGGCCCTGATGGAAACCACAAAATTTTTTCCGACTCTGATTTAAGTGCCGCTCGTTCCTTTGGCATCGCCTATCAGTTGGAACAGGACACCCTCGACCGCTACTTTGGCGGCGGTCGTTTGTTGGCCAGCTACAGTGGGCTGGACACCGGGCGCCTGCCAGTGCCTTCCAGTTTCATCGTATCTAAGATGGGAGAGGTGATCTTTCAATACTCCAATCCTGACCACACCCGCCGCATCGATCCAGAACTCCTGTTGACCGCGGCACGGCTAAACGCAAAGAACATGGCGTCCCGGTCACTGACCGATTTTGTTGACGACAAGACCCACTAAGGGAGCACTAACGGCGGCGGCTTGGCGCTGATCAATCGCCACCTGAATTGGCAAACAGGGCCCGCTTCTTTGTCCGATGAACCGCAACCGGACGGTTAGATAAAATCGCGGATAGCTGAGACAAATTCGTTGGATGATGGCTCACGGCCCAGCAACAGATGATTGTCACTTTCCAGACCTAGAAATTGGGCATTAGGAATTGCCGATGCCAATTCGATCCCGGTTTGCACCGGGATACGCTGATCGCGCAGGGAATGGATCACCAGTGTTGGTACTTGTAACTCCGGCAGCAAGTGACGAACGTCAATGTCCCCAAATGCCGACAAAAACCTCACCGCATTTTGCGGCGAGGTTGTTGAGCGCTGAAATTCGTTGAACCACTCCAACTCCTGCGCTGTGGCTGTTGGCATAAAGGTAGATGAAAAAATTTGTCGGTAGGCGGGATTATCCTGCCCCCAACCGGTTGCGGTCAGCGTCAAGATGGCTTCGCGCTCACGAATGGTTTGTGGGCTTGCCTCGATACGCCAGCCTGCCGGATACCCACCAAACAAAATCAGCTTGGAGACACGATGTGGATGTTTCACCGCATAGGCGATTGATACAGCTGCCCCCTGAGAAATCCCCAACAGTGCGAAGCGCTCGACCCCCGACGCATCCACCACCGACTCAAGATCAGCGACGAAGGCATCAAAACTCAAATCGTCCACCTCCCAGTCTGACAATCCGTTGCCACGTTCATCGTAGCGAATCAGTCGGTAGTCCATGGCCAATTGCCGAAACAGCGGACTCCAGATGGGTGAGCCCCAGTCCAATTCCAAGTGACTGAGCCAATTGGCCGCTTTCACCAGCGGCAGCCCCTGACCGACCGTGGCGTAAGCAATATTGACGCTATCTTCGGCTTTACAAAATTGGATTTTTTGTCGATGTAAAAATTGCCGAGCATCTTTAGGTGCTGTCTCATTTCTGACGCTGTCACCTGCCGTGTCCGGCGCGATCCAATCAACGGCGGCTTTTTGGAATCGCTGGGTAAACTCCTGGTTACATTCTTGAGCCTCTTGGGCTAACCCAAACTGCTGCAAGCGCTGGATGAGGTTGCTAGCGGCGCTGCGGCTAAAAGGTTCTGCTTCACTCCAAGCTCTTGCCAGAGGCAGCTGCTTTTTTGGGGATATATCTGGGTGTGTGGCCAACCGCGCCATGATGCGCTCCCGTAGGTGCTGAATTTCCTGACGCTGGGCACAAAGCCAGCCATCAAACGCCGGCTGGTCGGATAGGTCACAGCCGTCCAGCAAGGTCTCGCTCAGCAGTGTTGAGATTTCCTCCAGTCTGTCGACGCTGATTTTCTCGCTGTCGATTTCTGCTGCCAGCAGACGCCGGTCTATTTCAATGTTAGTAGTCTGGATCCCCACTCGCTCGCGATCGGCAAGCAAGTAGTCTTCGCCGTTCAACTTCACCAGTGGTCGAATTTTGCTCAAAGACCAGCGCAACGCCCCCCGGGGGTCATCGGGTTTCCACCATAATAATTCGCATAGACTCTCCCGGCGGTGGGTGCGTCCCGTGAGCAACAAATACCCCAGCAATGAACGTGTGCGCCTGGACGCCGGCAGCGCCAGCGGCTCGCCGTCGCGGAAAACCGTGAGTTCACCCAGTGTCTTGACCGTTAGCATCGGCACAAAAAAACGATAGCAGTCGAAATTTCGTTCGGAAAATCGTTAATTGAAGAAGGTTCAGATCTTTGGGTTTTGAACCCATTGAGGTGTCTTTTCAGCAACTGAAGCAGAGCTCCTGAGCGAATAAAAAGCGTCTACCGGCAATTATGCCTCAATTGCCCCAAAGGCCAGATTATTACTTTGCATAGGTTGCTCCTGGATCGATAGTGAAAATTCCACGCTGACTTCCACGGGCTGACAACGCATACTTCCACGCTACTACGGTATCAATCGGCCACAGCGGCCGAACTAATGGGTCTGGCCGATACGCAAATCGTTGGCAGAGACCCCAATAATCACAAAATGATCAAGTTTCCGTCATTTCTTTAGATCCGGTTGGCCCTACATTTGACCCTTATTCGAAACCTCTTCAGCGAGACCTGAGTTCATGATCCTAAAAAGCCTCACTACCATCGCAGCACTCATTACTTTGCTATCAACCCAGCAAGTCGCGGCCCAGGGCGCCCCGGCCGACGCCCTGGATGCAAGCTGGATTCGGGTTTGCGCAGGCGCTCAACCCAACAGCACGTTTTTCGATCGCTGTCAGGAAATTATCAATGCAGGCCCAGGCTCTGCCGGCAGGCGCTCCGCCGCCGCAGTCGGGAATAATTTAGGGGTAGTGGGGGCGCAAGGTCGGCGCGCCACCCGAGATGACAGCACAGCGGACTCTGCGAGAGTGCGCCAGGACTTTGGTGCCTGGTCCATACTGACCAACGCCAGGCTAGGGAATCGGGATAGAGATCCCAGTGATTTTGAAAATGGCTATTCCGAAGACGTTACAGCATTCGATATCGGCCTGGATTACCGACTCAACAATCAGTGGGTGATTGGCGGCCTGGCCACTTTTGAAAACGCTGACGCAGATTTCGATGGGCAGGCAGGCGAACTGGATTCTGACAGCCAGTCCCTCACAGCAATGATCAACGGCGCGTTTGCCAACGGTTGGTGGGCCCAGGGCTACGTGGGTTATCGAAATCTTGAGTACGATGGGATCCGAAATATTGCTTATCAGCTGGTCGTTAATGCTGGCACTCCCCAGGAAGCTGAATTCGACGTCGCAGATCTTGCCAGCAGCTCCACCGATGGGGACCAACTCATCGCCGGCATTGGCTTCGGGAAAACCTTGGCTAGGGGTGGGTGGTCATTCACGCCTCAGATCGCCCTCGACTTCGCAGACACCGATATCGATGCTTATGCGGAGCAAAGCGGCAACGGACTGGCCCAGAGATTTTCCGGTCAGTCCGTCAAATCCTTGAACCTATCGGCAGGAATGCAGATTTCGCGAGCGATCAGCACCGGTTTTGGCGTCCTGCAGCCCTATGGTCGGTTGGCATGGCAGCATGAGTTTGACAATGATGCCCGAGAATTAACATCGAGCTTTGTTGGCGACAGCTCCGGTGCAACGATCTCCTACGCCACCCAATCACCGGACCGAAATTTCGGCGACCTGTCCTTTGGACTGGCGATGGTTTTCGCCAATGGCAAGAGCGCTTACATTGGCTATCGTCATTTGCTTGAGCATCGGTTCTTAGACGATGGTCAATTGCAGATCGGCGGTCGATTCGAGTTCTAATCCCCCAATCATGGTGACCTCTTTTTCGATTTTTGGATAAAAAAAGGCCGCGCTGAGCGCGGCCTTTCGTGAGTCGGGCAGAACCTACCCTCGTGTTTTCACTGAACCATCAAACCGCGATGGCTCCCGGTGCACACGACTGCAGACTCCAAACCATTCGATACTCACCAGACATGTGATCACCTCCTTCAGTTCACTCTTGGGACTTTGATCATGCCCCATTATTCAATCTCAAACCACCCGCAAGAAGGGCCTTTGACCCCTTGCCCACCACCCACCGAGTTACCCCGCAATAGGCCTGAGACCAGAACCTAATGATGATTTGATCCGATCAAATCGATTCTGCAATCGGCGACGTCGGCCTAGAATGAACCATAGCGGCGGGTGAACGGACAAAAATTAGACAAATTTCATTCTTAAAATCAATTACCATTTCGTTTTCTATTGATAGCTTCTATATATTTGAACCATAGATACAACTCAATAGACGCTGAGTCCAATTCCGCGTCCAATACAGGGATACACATAAAGGAGAACCCATCATGTCTGACATAAAACAATGCCCTGTTCATCATGGCGGCAACACCTCGTTGGCCGAGCCAGTAGAAAAGTGGTGGCCCAAATCCTTAAACCTCAGCATCCTCCACCAGAAAGGTGCTCGCGTTGACCCAATGGACCCGGGCTTCGATTACCGCAGCGCCGTCAAAGCCCTGGATTTCGACGCGGTAAAAAAGGATCTCATCGCACTGCTGACAGACAGCAAAGACTGGTGGCCCGCGGACTGGGGGCATTACGGAGGCCTAATGGTTCGCCTAGCGTGGCACTCCGCCGGCACTTATCGCGTGCAAGATGGTCGCGGTGGTGGCTGCAGCGGCAATATCCGCTTCGCGCCGCTGAACTCTTGGCCCGACAATGCCAGTCTCGACAAAGCTCGCAGGCTGCTGTGGCCGCTGAAGAAAAAGTACGGTAACGCATTGTCCTGGGCTGACCTGATACTGCTCTCTGGCACCGTGGCTTATGAGTCCATGGGGCTAAAGACCTTTGGATTTGGCTTCGGCCGGGAAGACATTTGGGCGCCAGAGACCGATGTGTACTGGGGTTCTGAAAACGAATTTTTGGCGCCCAGCGAAAACCGCTACGACGATTTGGATGATGCAACCACCCTGCACAATCCGCTGAGCGCTGTTCACATGGGCCTGATTTACGTCAACCCAGAAGGAGTCAATGGCAACCCCGACCCCAAGCGTACCGCCCATCATATTCGAGAAACCTTCGCCCGCATGGCGATGAACGACGAGGAAACCGCTGCCCTCACTTGTGGCGGTCACACCGTCGGCAAGGCCCATGGCAACGGGCCTGGCGACAATATTGGACCAGAACCTGAAGGCGCCAGTCTGGAACAGCAGGGCATGGGCTGGGCCAATGACGCCCAGGGTGGCAAAGCCAGTCAAGCGTTCACCTCGGGCATTGAAGGCGCCTGGACAAAAGAGCCGCTAAAGTTCGACATGGGCTATTTCGAACTGCTGTTTGGCTATGAGTGGGAATTGCGAAAATCCCCAGCGGGTGCACACCAGTGGGAGCCGGTAGGTATCGCCGAGGAAGACCTGCCCAGGGATCCTAGTGACCCCAACAGCCATTGCCGGGCCGTTATGACCGACGCCGATATGGCCATGAAGATGGACTCTGAGTATCGCAAAATCTGTCAGCGATTCATGGACGATGAAGCGTACTTCAGAGACACCTTTGCCCGTGCCTGGTTCAAACTGACTCATCGAGATATGGGCCCTAGAGCGAACTATGTCGGGCCAGACGTACCTGCAGAGGATCTCATCTGGCAAGATCCGATTCCGACCGGCAACACTGCCTATTCCGTAGACGAGGCAAAAGAAAAAATCGCCAACGCGGGATTATCTTCGGCGGAGCTCATCGCCACTGCCTGGGATAGCGCTCGCACCTTTCGCCAATCCGATAAACGCGGCGGCGCAAACGGCGCTCGGATCCGGCTTGCGCCTCAGAACCAGTGGCCAGCCAACGAACCTAAGCGACTGAACAAAGTATTGGGCGCTCTTGAGCCCATCGCCCAGGATACCGGCGCATCCATTGCGGACCTGATCGTTCTTGGCGGCAACGTCGGTATCGAACAGGCGATTAGCGCCGCGGGTGGTCAGGCATCCCTACCGTTCAGCCCGGGACGAGGTGATGCAACGGCCGACCAAACCGATGGGCCGTCGTTCGACGTCCTTGAGCCCTTGGCAGATGGATTCAGAAATTACCAACGAGAGGCGTTTGCCGTCAGCGCTGAAGAAATGCTCTTGGACAGAGCTCAACTGCTGGGCCTTACCGCCCAGGAGATGACCGTACTGATCGGCGGTTTGCGGGTGCTTGGCGTGAACCATCAAGGTACTCAACACGGCGTATTCACTCACCGCCCTGGCACCTTGAGCAACGACTTTTTTGTCAACCTTGTCGACATGGCTAACAGTTGGCACAGCGATGAAAAAGGTGGCTACGAGCTACGGGATCGGAGCAGCGGCGCCGTTAAGTTTACCGCCACCTCTGTCGATCTGGTATTTGGATCCAATTCGATCCTTCGTTCTTACGCAGAAGTCTACGCCCAGGATGACAATCAGGAGAAGTTTGTCACTGACTTCGTCGCTGCCTGGACCAAGGTGATGAATGCAGATCGATTCGATTTAATCGCTTAGTCATTAGCGAGTGTGACGGCGGGCTTGCCCGCCGTCCTTTTGCAAAGAAACAACATCCCCCATCAATCGTGGGCCATGCCCCACTCAGCGTAGCCCTTACACTGCCGAGGGATAACCGTTGCGACCCTAATTAACGATAAACCCCTCACGGGAGCCACAATCTAACGCTGAAAACACGCTAGTCAAAAGCGTATTCAAGACACCTGCTTTTGAACTGTGCAGTACTGTAAGAGCAAAAAAAAGCCCGGCAAAATGCCGGGCTTTTGGTTTCACATAAAACGGTTAGATCAGGGCGTTGCAGACTCCTCAAAGCTATCCCTGAACAACACATCACCCAGAATCTCCACCGTGACTTCAGCCTCCGCACATTCTTGCGGCTGACCATCGTCACACACCTCATAGGAGAAGCTATCGGTACCGGCGTCCATCCCTGTGCTGGTGTAGCTAAAGGTGCCATCTTCGTTGAGAGTTACATCGCCCATCGTAGGCATGACTGTGGGTGTCACCGTCACGGTGAGACCGTTGCCTTCGGGGTCAGTGTCGTTCGCCAGCAGTGAAGTTTCGCCAGCGTCGGTTTCTGTCACCGTGCCGCCTACTGCCACTCTCAACGCATCAGCCATGGCGTTCGGGCCAGCATTGACGTCGGTGATGGCCACGCTAACCGTTGCCGTTGAGCACGCGCCAAGGTCATCACAAACCTCGTAGTCAAAGCTATCGGTGGTGGTTTCAGAACCATCGTGTACATACTCAAAGGTTCCGTCAGCGTTTAGCGTCACCGTGCCGTTTGCAGGCTCCACCGCCGGCGTTGGGCTGACAGAAATAGGGTCTGACTCCGGATCGCTATCGTTGGCCAACAGTGAGTCGGCGCCGCCGTCAACCGTGCTGACCGCGCCATTTTCTGCCACCGTCAAGGCATCCGCCATAGCAATAGGCGGATCATTTGCTGCCACGATCGTGACCGCCACTGTGCCGGTGACACAGCCTTGATCTGGGGCGTTGTCACACACCTCATAATCAAAGCTATCAGTAGTGGTTTCAGAACCGTCATGGGTGTAGCTAAAGGTCCCGTCCTCGTTCAACACCAGCTCTCCGTTGGCAGGCGCCGTTGCGGCCATCATGCTGACGGTCAGCGGATCGCTATCGAAATCCGTGTCATTGGCCAGCAGGCTAGCCTCGTCACCGTCCACCATGGTTGCCGTCGCCGCTTCAACCACTGATAGGGTTTCACCGGTCACCGCTGGCGGGGTGTTGTTGACGATCATTGAGACCGGTACAACCGCCGCAGGCTGGGACATATCGTTAGATTCAATGCACTCAAACGCGCCAAAAGTTCCTCGCGTGAAACCCGTTGAATCGATTGTGACAGAGACAGTGCTGCTGGAACCGCTAGCAACAGTGCCCGTGGTTGGGTCTTCCGACAACCAGTTTGCCCCGCATTCCACATCCGCGGTTACACGAAGGTTCAGACTTTGCTCAGCGATTCCGAGAGTAGTAAAAGCGGTCCAGTCAGGCACCCCGAAATCCGCGCCAATTAGCGACGCATTGGCGGTACCGGTCGCTTGCGGGCCATAAAACCATCCCCACGACGCAGTTGTCGTGGGCACAATGCTGACCCAGTAACTACCCGCATCCAAGGACAAGGTGCTGCCCAGCGCCTGCAAATCGAAAGAGATGGTGTCACCAGCAAGGGAAAGCCCCACAGAGGGCACTGGCACTATCAGTTCCAGCAGCGCATTGACATCAGCGTCGAAAGGAGACCCTGCCGGGGCACCATTGGCATCGGCCCAGATATATAAAGCAACTTGTGTTGCTGTATTCACTAGATCAGTGCCATTTTGGAATCCCTCAGCGGTAACCGAAGTAATGTTAGTGGTGCCGGAAAGCACGATGTCGTCTGCAGATGCGATGGCGTTGGTGCCCGGAATAACCCGCGATAGGATTCCGCCACCTGATGCGGTGGGCTGATCGACAGGGACAATGGTGCCCTGAGCATTGGGATTAACATCGAAAATCAAATCAGAGCCACCGGAACTCGCGATAGTAATGTCTGCCGCTGTCGTCGTGTCCGGGTCCAGCTGAGCCGCAATGCTATCAGGCGTTACGGTAATTTCTGCTCCCAGGGGAAACACGGTTACCGGCATACCCAACGGGTCTGTCGCGCCGTATTCCAATTCAACGCGAGCAAACTTCCACTCATCCCGGGTCACAGCGCCGCTGGTGTCTGCCTCGATGGTAATTTGCTGAGACAGGCCAGGCAGAATGGTGAACGTTGCAGGGGTTACTGTACCGGTCACCTCGCCATCTCCCACGAAGGTCGCCGTGAAGGCAACAGGGGCATCCGATACGCTGCGCAGAGTGCGTGTCCAACTGCAGGTGGTGCCGCAGGATTCGTCTGACATGCTGGCCAGGTTCAGTGTTCGAGCATCTCCACCTGTATCCGGATCAGCCAGTAGGTAGCGAGTTGCCACCTCGTCCAGCACCACTGGCGTCAATGCCGCATTGGTAAGATCAATGCGGCCAGCGCCCATGTCAAAGGCTGTGGCGGTGCCGATGGTGCCATCGCCGTTATCATCCATCATGTTCGGATTGGCGGTCAGCATAATGGCCGATTTCACTTCAGACGGCGTCCAATCTGGATGCAGGTCGCGAACCAGAGTGGCTGATCCCGCATTGTGAGGGCTGGACATTGAGGTACCGGAAAGCAGTTGAAACTCCGGTGCGCCGCTGGCGCCTGAATCGTCCGCAAAGGCCGCCAACACCGAAACACCCGGGCCGGCTATATCTGGCTTAACGATGTTTTCATCGTTGGGTCCCCTGGAACTGAAGTTGGCAACGATATCAGCGGAGTCCGAATCCACCGCCGACATGGCAGGATCTTGCGCCGTGAGGGTCGCCGTTATGGTACCGACTCCCGCGTTCTCAACAATTTCGTCCCGTACCTGTTCTCCGTCTGCTTGGGAAATCATCACGCTAGGAATCGTCGTGGCTTCCAGTGCACCCATGGAAAACGGCGTGCCGGGACGGTTGGTAAATACCACCACGGCGCGAGCGCCGGCGGCCGTTGCGTTATCCACTTTCTCAGCAAATCCGCAGCTACCGCGAGAAATTAACGCAATGGTGCCGTCACCGCCGTCAGCGTAAGTGTCGGCGGGAATTCCTCCACCAGCATTACAACCCTCCGGGTTGCCATCAAAGTAGCGAATTTCATCGGTGATAGGTGCGGTCAACACTACTGGGCTGGTTCCCTCAACGGCGTTCAGACCGGTGAAAGTGCCAGAATCCACCATTGCGTCGGCGAAGAAGCGACCATGGGAGGCTGCCGCAACTGAGGCAACCCAAGGCTCCTGGTGGCCCAGCGTGTCCGGCCCTGGACCGGAGTTTCCTGCACTGGCCGAGACAAAGATTCCCGCCTCCACCGCGTTCAAAAATGCCAGCGAGTTTGCCTCGTCCCAGGGATTGGCACCGCCACTGATTGAATAGTTGATTACGTCAACAATGCCATCAGCCACCGCTTGGTTGATGCCGGCAAGCGTCGACGCATTTGGGCACAGCCCCTGTCCAGTAGCAATTGAGGTGTAACACACGTCATAGGCAATCACATTGGCCCTCGGCGCAACGCCAGAAACCTCAGGGTCTGCCCCTTGGAAATTAGCCGTTGTTGCGTTGCCGATTGCGGTGCTGGCGACATGGCTCCCATGACCATTTTCGTCATCGGGTACTTCGTCTTCGAAGGCATCAGGATCACCAGACACTACTGGAAACGTGAATTCATAGGCACCAATTAGCTTGTCGTTACATACGAATTCCGTACTTGCTGGGTTCTCCGCACAAAACCCTATGAAATTGCCGGTACCTAGGGGGTTGGTGTGAGTGAATTCGTTCAGAGTTCCGGCTTGGGATACTGCGGCAAATGATGGATGGTCGTGGTTGATACCTGAGTCGATAATACCAACGATCATACCTTCGCCGCGGGTCCCTGGCGCACCGTCGGTGTTGGTGCCATCCCAGATTCCCGGCGCATTAATCAGCGTCGGACCCACGTCAGTATCTAGCTGATAATTGCGCTGAGGCTCAATAAGGCGCACTTGGGGCATGGCCTTCAACGCTTCTGATTCCGCGTGGGTCATTCTCATCACTACAGCGTTAATGGCATGCTGCATGCGCATGGTGGTTTCCAGATTTCGGCCAACCACCTCACTGGCGCCCTCAAGAAACTCTACTTGCTGCTGCTGGAGATAGCGCACGTATTGCTGAGTCGCATTGCCGTTGACGTCCAATCGGCCGTCGGTTCGTTCTGGAGTCGGCAGATCTTCGGTTCCCTCAAACGCTGCGGTTGCGGTATCGCTAAGGACGACAATGTAAGTGCTTTGGACGGGTATCACCGTGCCGTCAGCGGCCAATTGTGGCGTAGGGATGGCGGTTTCAACCCCCTCTGTCGCCATGGCCCCACCAGTCATCGCGCCGGTAGCCAGAGCAGCCCCAATCAGGGATGCAGTGATGGATCTACGCATAAGCAAACCTCCGAAATGTGTCTAAATGTTACGGGAATGAGTTGGGTATCCTAGTGAATTCGCTCACAGTTACAACTAATATCGCAACAAGTCCCGCGGATTCTCGAAACTGCGGCCTTCTATGGGAATTTTTATCCCATCGGAGGCGCCCTTTTATCGAAAATTTAAGGCCGCGATGACACCGCGAACTTATCCGCGGTAACGTAGCTTGGCGCCCAACTAGCAACCCACAACATGGCGGTTCGTCTATGATCTATGCACAAATTACTGTATATTCAAACAGTATTTTGCAACAACGTTTCAACAATCTGACTTAAGGGAGATCATCAATGATTGGCTATGTAACACTGGGCACCAATGACCTTGAGCGCTCCGCTGCGTTTTACGACGCTCTCGTAGGAGAAATGGGCGGAAAACGCTTCATGGAACATGAAGACACATTTATCGCTTGGTGTGTTGATCCCGGCAAGCCGAGCATCGCCCTCACCAAACCCTATGACGAAAAACCCGCAACCATCGGCAATGGTGTGATGGTGGCTATGATGGTGGACTCCACCGATACCGTTGATGCGCTTTACCAAAAAGCCATTGAGTTAGGCGGTACGGACGAGGGCGCACCAGGGCCTCGTGGGGAAGGCTTTTACGCCGGATACTTTCGCGACCTAGACGGTCACAAGCTGAATTTTTTCTACGCGCCCCAATAGATAGCCCTGTGGAATTCGGCTGGCCGTTTTATGCCAGCCGGTTATCCCTCGTTGCGCCCGGGTTTCAAAACCAGCTTTGGGGCCAAGGTCAATGTTAGACCAGAGAGGTAAATGTACGACCCACAATCGGCCAATCATAAATTTCCTTCCACCGTAATCGCCGCAAATGCCCCTCGACCGCGATCGATGGTCTGGGAACCGGTGGCAGCGCCTCCTCGGTTAGGACCAAAAAACTGGCGCTCTCGAAAAAAGGCTTCATTGCCAATCCCAGAAAATCTAATCGTCGTTCTCAGACCGGCGAAACGGCTGGTTTCAAAAAATGCCCCAAATGATCGGCTATCCCGATTGAGACTCACCTCATCAACGAAAAAAAACGGTCCTTCAAGAGGGGCTTTATAAGACAGGCCCCAAGAAAAGCCTGACAAAGGAAGGTCCTGTCTAAATTCCACTAGCAAATCGATTTGATCGATGCTTGATAACGATCTTTCCTGTTCAATGATCCCGTCGAAAAACGACGAATCCCGATACTCAGCCTGAATATCGATGAGGCTGCCAGGTATCATGCGGCCAAGGGGGAGGTTGGCAGACAGCGTGCTGCCCCAAACCCGCCCACGCCCTGCGTTGCCGAGTCCTGCGACACCGCTGGCTAAAATCGTCTGTTCCAGCACATCGTCTATCCATTCATGGAAAACCTCCACATTGATAGCACCACGTGTTTCGGAACGATAGTCTATCGATGCGCCAACTCGCGTGACCTGATCGGGCCCCAGGGTTGGATTACCCCCAAGCAGACGATCATCAGCAACGGAAACTGAGGCGGCGAAATCAGCGAAATCCAGTTGTCCGACTTCCCGTTCTGCTGCCAATCGGAACTGCAGCCCGTCGCCCATGGCGTAAAGAGCGGCGATGGAGGGTTTTAGAAAGATGAAGCGACGAGAATTGTCCACATCACCGCCAACGGAAATTCGCGACAGCTCCAAAGCTGCGCCCGCTTCAGTGGACAGCTTAGGGCTATGGCGCCAGATCACATTGGAAAACAGCTCGGCTCGCAGTTCATCGGCCAGCACGTCGGTTCCGGGTAGATTGGTCAGTTGCGCCTCGTCACCCTCAAGGACTGATGACGACAGCAAGCTGGACAGTTGATTGTAGGCGATCTCGGTTCCCCACTCAGCAGTAATTCCCTGTGAGTATTGCTTAGTGGATGTGGCGCGGAGCACGGACTCAATACTGTCTTGTTGTAATACGAAGTTTGTCCCAGACAGCAAACTCTCATTGGGTCGCTGCAAACGCGAGACTGTTTCACTATCAAAGCGTTCGTAGGACGACAACCAAACCAACCTCACGGTTTGGGTTTCATGAATTTTTCGAGTCCACTCCAGGCCAAGTTCCCCGTTGTCGGTCGTTCTATCCAGGTCAATACTCAAGCCTTGGTCCGGTCCAAGCGCACTCATATGACCGTGATCAAATCCCATCCGGAGGGTATGGGTTGAGCGAGGCTGATGACTCAATCGGCCGTTCACAACGAACCTGCCAGCGGCTGCATCTCGCGTAGCTCGGGAGGACAGTGCAAAGTTGCGAGTCACACTAGGACTGGTTTCTCGCTCGGAAAGGGTGACGTTGTCCTGAACATCGCGAGTAATTCGCCAGCCATCAAGCGGGCTTCGCTGATGGCTGACGTTAAGCTGATTGGCAATCAACCAGCCGCCCACTTTCTGGGTCCAAGCCAATTCACCAGCGATGTTGATCTTACCGTCGGGCGCCCGGGCAAGTTCAACCTTATAGCGGGCGGCCGGTTCTAAGATACGAGTAATGACATTGGCGACCAATGACTGCCCAGATGCCTCGCTGGAGCCAGC